>URFP01000045.1:0-12647 GCA_900547235.1 uncultured Collinsella sp.
AGAAGCAGATATTGTATGTAGGCCGGATAGAGTGGCGCCAGAAGCGTGTAGCCGGCCGACCTTGCGCTGGCGATGTCGCACGTGAACTCCGAGCCCCGCGGCGCGCTCGGCTTCGCGACGCCCGCCCGCGCCTTCCGGGCGATGCTCGGCGACGACGCGGCGGCGCTGCTGGAGGCGTACGGCATCGAGGACGTGCCCGTCGACGGGCTCGACCTGACGCCGGGGCTCATCGCGCGGGCGCGCGCAGAGAGGGGCGATGCCCCGCTGTCCTAGCCTGAAAGGGAAAAACGGAATAGACGGAACCGACCGTTCGGCTGGGTCTGGGAGGAGGTGCCGGGCGGCGGGCGGAGCATGGCCACCGGACCCATCGAAACACATCTCCACCGTTCCTTCAACTGGGAAAACGGCGCCCCCGGGCCCCGGGAGGGGCCGCGGGGGCGTTCGGCTAGGTGCGGGAACGGCCTATTTGCTCAATATGTTCGGCTGAGATCGGAAATCAACCCAGGCTGCTCAACGAGTAGGTCGTAAACTCCAGAATGCACACAGGGACCGAACATCCCTGCGGGAGACACTAGCTCCAGAAAGATGCGGAAAATAGTCGAGAAAATAGGTATCGAGAAGCTCGCTGAGACTGTGCGAGCGCAATCTCAGCGAGCTTCTCGATACCGACAGAGCCCAAATCCAAGCCATTCGGGCGGATTCGAGGAAACCCAGCGTAAATATACAATTCAATACAGGGGACACGAGTTCTATTCCGCCGAGAAAGGAAACCCGGAACCAAGCCTAAACCTAACGATGAACAATATAGGGGCAAAAAATATATCGCTCACTAGGTGGAGCTATTTACTTAGCTAATCTGAAGCTTTTATTCTTTTGTTGTCTCTTGTTGAATAAAAAATCAAGATTTGAGTCGCCAATCAGGATGGAAGCATCGCAGTATCCAGATGTCGACTGTTTCTTTGAGCTGGCAGGCTTTGTTTTATCAAATAACTTAGCCCTAAGTAGTTTTTCTAAAAATAGCATTTTATGACTTTCATCAAAGTTAAGAAAATTTACTTAACGTGCCTCTTCGTAAAGGCTCATATAAACGTTGGATGGCTGATGATAGGGATTAACGGCAGATGCCCATATGGGGACAAGCCAGCCGTCTTTCCAGTGAGGGCCAATTAAACATCGGTAGGGATAAATAGATGTTAGATATTCAGAGAGTCGATCGCTGACAGTGAAATCACGGGGAAGATCGGAAATATAGGACTGCACCGCAAGTGTCCATGAGTTGTCGACTTGGGAAGTCGTAGCAGCACGGAAATCGCTCTCTGGGTGTAAAGCATAATCTGACTTGACATCCATAGTAGCCTCCGATGAATCAGATAGAGACCTTGATACAGGCACGCGAGACATCAGGTCGCCGTGCAACTTGATTTTCCCATATAATGCAAGAGTTGATCCTAAAAACGCTAGGAATACAAGACAGCATTGCCGCAGGTTTATGGGGGTGTGCTGGTTGGCGAGCACTGCCTGAGTTGTATTGCTGGCGGCGCGAATTGCTCAAACTATTATCTTTGGCTAACAAACCTTGTACAAAACCGGGAAGGAATTGCGCAACTTTTTATGGGGTGGGCGCGGGTGTACGCGTCACTTTGGTTTGTGGGGTTGATGGGTATGAAAAAAGGCCACCGGATATCCGATGGCCTTTTAAATCACAATGGTGGAGACGAGGGGGATCGAACCCCTGACCTCTTGACTGCCAGTCAAGCGCTCTCCCAGCTGAGCTACGCCCCCGTGACGAGGTAGTACTATAGGGGAAGATCTTCGGGGATGCA
This sequence comes from uncultured Collinsella sp., assembly GCA_900547235.1. Classification (GTDB taxonomy): domain Bacteria; phylum Actinomycetota; class Coriobacteriia; order Coriobacteriales; family Coriobacteriaceae; genus Collinsella. The sequence goes on from URFP01000045.1 coordinate 1,824, forward strand.
AGAGGGAATTTTGGATTGATTATCCACCTTACGGGTTTTCCTGGGACGGGGCAGAAATAATCACTCTTCGAGCGATTATTTCTATCCACCGTCCCGATAAAACCCTGATGCGAGGCCCCTACTTGTAAAGGTACCCGATGGCGGTGCCGGTGTGGACTTCGATCTCTGCGGTGGATCGGACTATGTTGCTAATGCCTGTGTCGGCTAAAAGGCCCAGGGGGTTGTGGTCTAGTTCCCATTCTAGGCCGTGTTCGCTAACCTGGGTGTTGGGGGCGATGGCGATGATGGAAAACGTTTCGCCCTCGGCGCCTTCGATGGTCCACGATTCGCCTGCGCGAAGGATGCGGGCGACCACCTTGTCCTCGGCAATCCAAACTGGGCCGTCATCGTAGCCTGCAAGCAACCCCAGTACGGAAAGCGCAATGTCCGGACGGCCGCCGGTGGCGCAGGTTGCAACCACTTCGGCACCCGGCCAGCGACGGCGGACGGAATCGAGCGCCAGTGCTAGGTCGGTATAGTCCTTGTACGGGTCGTGGCGCTCAACTTCAAAGTCCTCAGCGGCATCAACAAGAGCGCGACCGGCTTCGCTTACCGTATCGGCGTCCCCTACATATACTTCGCAGCCCAGGCCGGAGCCCAACAGTGCGTCGAGTCCGCGGTCCACGGCGACAACGTGGTCGCACTCCCCTGCTAGCCTACGCAACAGATCCGCGCTCGCCACTACGGGCGAGCCGCAGACCACTAATACCTTGCAAGCCACAGCCCTCGCCTATTCCTCAAACGAAAGCACGCGGGCCAGATCCAGCTCCTCGTAGCTGTCGATAAAGATATCGCAGCTGGCGCGTACGTCGTCGCGCTTCATGCGGCCGTGCGGATCATAGATGCCCACGCGCTTAAAGCCAGCGACCCCAGAGCTCTTTAGGCCAAAAACGGCGTCCTCAAACACCCAGGCGCGCTCAAACCTGCACCCATGACGCTCCTCCTGGCGGCGCAGCGCCAACTCGTACACATCGGGGAACTGCTTGGAGCGCCCCGCCTCGCCCGTCGTGGTAACAAACTCCATGTAGGCATCGAGCCCGGCACCAGCGAGCGCGGACTGCACCAGCTCGGCTGGCGTAGACGTGGCAACGCACATGGCAATGCCCGCCGCCTTCGCCTGCTCCAAAAATGCCAGGAGCCCCTCGCGCGGCGGCACCTTGGAGTACCCATCAATCAGAATGTCGCTCAGCTCGCGATAGAGCTCCTCGCCATTTGCGCCAATGCCCCAGGTGTCGTGGTAGGCCTGGCACTCGTCCTCGAGCGACAAATGCTCAAACTGGGCAAAATCGTCGACCGTTACGTCAACTCCGTGGCGGTGCAATAACTCGGGCTGAGCATAGGCCCAAACGGGGGTGCTATTAACCAGTGTTCCGTCGCAATCGAAAATAAAAGCGACATTGGGAGCAGCGGTCTGGGACATAAACATACCTTTCGATGTCAAATGGTAAACAACCTGCTAAAAACGTTTTACCAAACGTCAGACTAACAATCTTGAAACCCTAATTGGTAAAACTGTCAAGAGTTTTACCATCGCAATTCTGCCAGTGGTCTAAACATGGCGCTCGCCGATTAAACACCGCCGCAAATCCACTTTTCTCCATAAAAGTAACGAACAGGTGTTATCGTATTTCGTGCCGAAAGTTCCACCGAGCACGCGAGGTGGAACGAATCATAGAACTATCGCCGTCCCCTCGATTCGTGCAGCCTTGGACCTTTCGCATCTAGTCACCAAGGCAACACGCTGCCGCGTCATGATGGGATCAAACGTGAGCGATACAAAGCTAAAGCCAGCAACCAAAAAGCCTGCTACCCGAAAAGCCGCCCCGCACGCACCGGAGCTCTCTAAGGACGATGTCTACCTGTTTGGCATTGGCATGTGGGAGCGCAGCTGGGAAAAGATGGGCGCGCACCCCGACACGCAGAACCGTACGCGCGGTTGGCGCTTTTGCGTTTGGGCGCCCGACGTAAAGAGCGTCCATGTCATTGGCGAATTTAACGACTGGAATGAGGAAGCCAACCCGCTGGTGCCCGTGCATACGAGCGCTATTTGGGAAGGCTTTATTCCTGGTGCCGAGCAGGGCCAGCTCTATAAATATCTCATCGAGACCAACGAGGGCGAAAAGCTCTATAAGGCCGATCCGTACGCCTTTAAGGCAGAGTGCCCTCCGGGTACCGCCAGCGTGCTGTGGACCCTCGATGGCTACAAGTGGAACGACGCCGCGTGGCTTAAGCGCCGCGCCAGCCATAACCACATGTCGCAGCCGCTTAACATCTACGAGGTGCATATTGGCTCGTGGAAGCGCCACGGCGATGCGCCGCAGGGCGAGCCGGACGAGTACGGCAACTACCCTGGCCCCATGGACCCCTTCCCCGCGCAGCGCGGCGAGTTTTACACCTACGACGATCTGTCGGTAGAGCTCGTGGACTACGTGCGCGACATGGGCTACACGCATATCGAGGTCATGCCACTCATGGAGCATCCCTTCGATGGCTCCTGGGGCTACCAGACGACCGGCTACTATGCCGCCACGTCGCGCTACGGCAACCCGCAGCAGCTCATGCACCTTATCGATGCGTGCCACGAGGCGGGCATTGGCGTGATCATGGACTGGGTGCCCGGCGGTTTTTGTGCCGACTCCCACGGCCTGGCCACCTTTAACGGCCACATGCTGTTTGAGCACGAGATTCATCCCAACTGGGGCACGCACAAGTTCGATTTCGCCCGTGGCGAGGTCCGCTCCTTCCTGGTCTCCAACGTGCTGTACTGGCTCGAGAACTTCCACGTGGACGGCATTCGCATGGACGGCGTGTCCAGCATGCTGTACCTCAACTTTGGCATTGACGATCCCGGCCAAAAGAAGTTCAACAAGTACGGTACCGAGGAGGACCTGGACGCCAGCGCTTTTATCCGTCAGGTCAACTGCGCCGTGGAAGCCCACTACCCCGACGTGATGATGATGGCCGAGGAGTCCACCGCGTGGCCGCTCGTGACCTATCCGCCGCAGGACGGCGGCCTGGGCTTCCACTACAAATGGGACATGGGCTGGATGAACGACACCCTGCACTACATGCAGACCGATTTTCCGTGGCGCCCCGGCAACCACGGCCTGCTCACGTTCTCCATCATGTACGCCTTTACCGAGAACTTTATCTGCCCGCTGAGCCACGACGAGGTCGTACACGGCAAGTGCTCGCTTATCGGCCGTATGCCAGGCGACTGGTGGCGCCAGTTTGCCGGCCTGCGCACGCTGGCGTTCTACCAGATGACGCATCCCGGTGCCAAGCTCAACTTTATGGGCAACGAGATCGGCCAGTTTATTGAGTGGCGCTACTACGAGTCCATCCAGTGGTTCCTGACCGAGGAGTACGAGACCCACCGTCATCATCAGGCGTTTATCAAGGCGCTCAACCACCTGTACACCGCCGAGCCCGCCCTGTACGAGCGCGGCTACACCGACGACGGCTTTACCTGGATCGATGCGGACAACTCCAAGCAGTCTATCGTGAGCTTTGTGCGTCAGGGCGAGGACATCGACGACGACCTGGTGATCCTGATCAACTTTGACCCGGCGAGCTACGAGAGCTTCCGCGTGGGCGTGCCGCGCGAGGGTGACTGGGAGGTCATCTTCGATTCTGACCGTCCTGAGTTTGGCGGCAGCGGCTATGCCGGCAAGGAGCCCTACACCTGCTCGAGCGAGCCCTATTCCTGGAACGGGCAGATGGACTCCATCGAGATTAAGGTACCCGGTCTGGCAGGTGTGGTGCTTAAGCGCCGCGGTCCCAGCAGCTATAAGCCGCCCGTGGTCGAGGAGCCCAAGGCTGCGCCCAAAAAGCGCATGTCTTCGGTGAAGCCCAAGCCTGCGGCTGCTAAGAAGGCTCCGGCTAAGGCCAAGGCTACGACGACCAAGGCCAAGGCCAAGGCTGCCGCAAAGCCCGCTGCTAAGGCCGCAGCCAAGAAACCGGCTGCCAAAAAGGCCGCTACCAAGGCCAAGTCTGCTTCTGTTAAGCCGTCTGCCAAGGATGCGTAACAAAACCGTTACAGCTGTAATTACCCGCCCCGACGAGGCGTAGGATACAAGTCATAACCGTTCCGGGAGAAACATCCCCGGGGGAAAGGAACGTATGAATAAGATCTTCGACAACAAGCAGGAGTTTACCGAGCTCTATCGCGATGCCGTCATGAGCATCAGCGGTAAGAGCGTCGAGGCCGCCAGCGACCTCGACCGCTTTAACGCCCTGGCCAAGCTCGTGGCCGAGAAGGCGCGCACCGTTGCCACCAAGAGTGACGCCCGCGTCACCGCCGAGGGCAAAAAGCGCGTGTACTACTTCTCGATCGAGTTTTTGATCGGCCGCCTGCTCGACAACTACCTGCTCAACTTTGGCGTGCGCGACATGGTCGCCGAGGCGCTCGACGACATGGGCTTTGACCTGTCCGTCATCGAGAACCAGGAGCCCGATCCGGCCCTGGGCAACGGTGGCCTGGGTCGTCTGGCCGCATGCTTCTTGGATTCCATGGCAGCCGAGGGCATTGCCGGCTACGGCAACGGCATGCGCTACCGCTACGGCCTGTTTAAGCAGGAGATTGTCAACGGCAGCCAGGTCGAGGCCACCGACGAGTGGCTCACCCACGGCTATCCCTGGGAGGTCCGTCGTCAGGACAAGGCCGTGACCATCAAGTTTGGTGGCCATGTTGAGGGCTTTGAGGAGAACGGCCGCACGTTCTACCGCACGGTGGACACGCAGGACATCCTGGCTGTCCCTTATGACATCCCCGTCGTGGGCTATGCCGGCGAGACCGTCAACAAGCTGCGCGTCTGGGCCGCCGAGCCGGTCGAGGAGCACTTCGATCTGGAGGCCTTCAACCGAGGCGACTACGCCCTGGCCGATGCCGAGCGCGCCGAGGCCGAGGCCATCAGCGCCATCCTCTACCCCAACGACGCCGGCGAGCACGGTCGTCTGCTGCGCCTGAAGCAGGAGTACTTGTTTGTTTCGGCCGGCATCTACAGCCTGCTCGACACCTTTGAGAAGGAGCACGGTGAGAACTGGGAGCTGCTGCCGCAGTTTGTGGCCATCCACACCAACGACACGCACCCCGCCATGTGCGGCCCCGAGCTCATGCGCATCCTCATCGACGAGAAGAAGCTCGAGTGGGACGACGCCTGGAACATCGTGACGCAGGTCGTGAGCTACACCAACCACACCATCCTGCCCGAGGCTCTGGAGAAGTGGCCCATCGGCACGTTCTCCAAGCTCCTCCCCCGCGTGTACCAGATCATCGACGAGATCAGCCGTCGTTGGCACGAGTCGTTCGACACCACGAAGGAGGGCTGGCAGGAGCGTCTGCGCCAGACCGCCATCCTGTGGGACGGCGAGATTCGCATGGCCAACCTGTCTGTGATCTGCAGCCACAGCGTCAACGGCGTGGCCAAGATCCACTCCGACATCATCAAGAACATCGTGCTCAAGGACTTCTATGCCCTGACGCCCGAGAAGTTCAACAACAAGACCAACGGCATCTCGCATCGTCGCTTCTTTGCCGAGGCCAACCCCACCTACGCCAAGCTCGTAACCGAGGCCATTGGCGACGGCTGGCTCAAGGACGCCTTTGAGTTAGAGAAGCTCAAGGAGTTTAAGGACGACACCGAGTTCCTGAAGGCCGTGGGTGCCTCCAAGCGCGCCAACAAGGAGCGCCTGGCCGCCTACGTTAAGGCCGAGACCGGTCTGGTCATTGACCCCAACGCCGTCTTCGATGTTCAGGTTAAGCGCTTCCACGCCTACAAGCGCCAGCTCATGAACATCATGAAGGTGATGGACATCTACAACCGTCGCATCGCCGATCCCAACTTCCACGTGACGCCGACGACCTTCATATTTAGCGGCAAGGCTGCCTCGAGCTACACCTTTGCCAAGGAGACTATCCGCCTCATTAACTCCGTGGCCGACGTCATCAACAACGACCCGCGCGTCAACGAGGTCATGAAGGTCTGCTTTATCCCCAACTTCCGTGTGAGCAACGCCCAGCTCATCTACCCCGCTGCCGAGATCTCGGAGCAGATCTCCACGGCCGGCAAAGAGGCCTCGGGCACGTCCAACATGAAGCTCATGATGAACGGCGCCATTACGCTGGGTACCCTCGACGGCGCCAACATCGAGATCGCCGACCTGGCCGGCCGCGAAAACGAGGCCATCTTTGGCCTGACCGCCCCCGAGGTCGAGAAGCTCTGGGCATCCAACAGCTACTTTGCGTGGGATACCCTCAACGGCGACCGCGAGCGTCTGGGCCGCGTGATGGACGAGCTCAAGGACAACACGTTTGCGGGTCTTTCGGGCAACTTCGAGAGCATCTACAACGAGCTCATGAACAACAACGACCCCGACCTAGTCATGGCTGACTTCCGTAGCTACGTGGATGCATGGGAGAACCTCACGGGCAGCTACGGCGACCAGGAGAACTGGAACCGCAAGGCCCTGCTCAACACCGCCTCCTCCGGCTGGTTCTCGAGCGACCGTACCATTCGCGAGTATCGCGACGAGATCTGGCACGCATAAAGCGCGCGAGCTCCCTTTGCAGCACGGCATTATTCGACGGGCGCGACCGAGCGCCGCGCCCGTCGCTAATGGGTTTAGGAACATCGATGACAGAAGGAGAAATCGATGAGTAAGAAAGAATGCATCGCGATGCTCCTCGCAGGAGGACAGGGCAGCCGATTGGGGGCACTCACCCAAAAGATCGCCAAGCCGGCGGTTAGCTTTGGTGGCAAGTTCCGCATTATCGACTTTTCGCTGTCCAACTGCTCCAACTCGGGCATCGACACGGTGGGTGTTCTGACGCAGTACCGCCCCTACCTGCTGCATGCCTACGTGGGCTCCGGCGAGGCGTGGGATCTGGACAGCCGCGACGGCGGCGTGTCGATCCTGCCGCCGTACGAGACGCAGACCGGTGGCGCCTGGTATGCGGGCACGGCCGACGCCATTACGCAGAACCTCGACTACATCAAGGCCAACGACCCCAAGTACGTCCTGATTCTTTCGGGCGATCACCTGTATCGCATGGACTACCGCAAGATGCTCAAGACGCACATTGAGAACAACGCCGACCTCACGGTGAGCGTTATGCCCGTGCCGTGGGAGGAGGCCAGCCGCTTTGGCATCCTGACCACCGACCCCGAGGACGGCCGCATCACCAAGTTCACCGAGAAGCCCGAGAAGCCCGATTCGAACCTCGCGTCCATGGGCATCTACATCTTCTCGGCCGACGTGCTGATCGAGGCGCTCGAGGAGGACGCTCTGGACCAGCGCTCGAGCCACGACTTTGGCAAGGACATCATCCCCAAGCTGCTCGGCGAGAACAAGCGCCTGTACAGCTACGAGTTCCACGGCTTTTGGAAGGACGTCGGCACCATCGCCAGCTTCCACGAGACCTCGATGGACCTGCTAGGCAACAACCCCGAGTTCGATCTGTTTGACAAGAACTTCCCCATCATGTCCAACATCACCACGCGTCCGCCTCACTACATTGGTCCGGACGGCCGCCTGGACGACTGTCTGGTCTCCAACGGCTGCAAGATCTACGGCACCGCTCGCCACTCGATCCTTTCGACCGATGTCATCATCGAGGAGCGCGCCGTGGTCGAGGACTCCGTGCTGCTGCCGGGTGCGCACGTTAAGAGCGGCGCGCGCATCTGCCGCGCTATTTTGGGCGAGAACTCCACGGTCGAAGAGGGCGTGAAGCTCGGCTCTGTCGATACCACCAAGGATACGGCCGTCGTTGGAAATGACGTCGTTATCGGGAAGGGGGAATGATCCGATGATCAATCGCAAGGCCATCGGTTACATCACCGCTAACTACTCTTCGACCTACGGCAGCGTCCTGCTCAAGGACCGCCCCATCGCGTCCGTTCCGTTTTTGGGCCGCTACCGCCTGATCGACTTTCCGCTGTCCAACATGATGAATGCCGGCATTAAGACCGTCGGCGTCGTCATGCCGGGCAACTACCGCTCGCTGATCGACCACGTGGGTTCTGGCAAGGACTGGGGCCTGGACCGCAAGAAGGGCGGCCTGTTCATGGTGCCCGGCAACGCGTATGGCACCACCAAGGGCGGCATGCGTTTCCTGCTGCGCGACATCATCTCCAACAAGACGCTGTTCCAGCGCTCGGAGAAGCCCTATGTCGTGATGATGGGCACCAACATCATCTTTAACATGGACCTCAACACCATCATCGAGGCGCACGAGAACTCCGGCGCCCAGATGACCGTAGTGTACTGCAAGGCCACGCGCAACGTCGATGACGAGACCAAGCTCGAGATTAACGAGAACGGCCGCCTGACGGGCGTGAGCGCCGGCGTCGTGTACGGCGACAACGCGTCCATGGACTGCTGCATCGTCAACCGCGAGACGCTGCTCGAGATTATCGACCATTACCAGGCCGCCGACTATCTGGACCTGCTCGAGGCTCTCCAGGGCGACTTTGGCAACATCGACGTGTGCAGCTACGAGTACAAGGGCGAGGTCGTGGGCGTGTTTAGCGAGAAGTCGCTGTATCGCCGCAGCATGGACCTGCTCGACCAGACTGTGGCCGACCAGCTCTTTGACCCCGAGCGCCCGATCCTGACCAAGGCCCACGACGTTCCGCCTTCGCGCTATGCGACCGGCAGCCACGCCTGCAACTCGATCATCTCGGCCGGCTGCATCATCAAGGGCACCGTGCGCAATTCGATCCTGTCGCGCGGCGTCGTGGTTGAGGAAGGCGCATCGGTGACCAACTCGATCATCAACCAGAGCTGCATCATCAAGAGCGGCGCCCGTGTTGAGAATGCCATTCTGGACAAAAACAACGTGGTTCCCACCAACACCGAGCTTCGCGGCACGCCCGAGAACATCCTGGTGCTGGGCAAGGCTCCGTTAACTTCCGACACCACCATCGTACGTTAACGTTGGCACCGCAACATCGCTCGTAACATGTAGAATAGCCGCCCGGTTTGTGCCAGGCGGCTATTCTCGAATTGCAACATGGGAGACAATATGGCTGATTCCAGCAAAAAGATGCAGATCGTGTTTGCCTCGGCCGAGTGCGCACCGTTTGTGAAGACCGGCGGCCTGGGCGACGTGGCGGGCTCGCTGCCTGCAGCGCTTGTGCGCGCCGGCGCCGAGGTCATCGTGATGGTGCCCAAGTACGCCACCATCAAGGACGAGTACAAGGCGCAGATGGAGCACTTCTCCGACTTTTACGTGAGCCTGGGCTGGCGCAACGAGTACTGCGGGCTCGAGAAGCTCGAGCACGACGGCGTCACCTATATGTTCATCGACAACGAGCGCTACTTTGCGCGCGACTATCCGTACGGCTTCTTTGATGACGGCGAGCGCTTCGCGTTTTTCTCCAAGGCCATCACCGAGAGTCTGCAGCACCTGCCGGCCGGTTTTGAGTGTGACATCCTGCACTGCAATGACTGGCAGACGGCACTGGCGCCCGTGTTCTTGCGCGAGTTTTACCAGGGCCTGCCGCTGTATGACCGCGTCAAGACCGTGTTCTCGATCCACAACGTGGCGTTCCAGGGCCAGTTTAGCGACACCGTGATGGAGGACATCCTGGGTGTGGCGCACATTCCGGCGGCCGCCTCGCAGCTGCGTTGCGACGCCTGCAGCATCAACTACATGCTGGGCGCCCTGCGCTATGCCGACGCCATCACCACGGTGAGCCCCACCTATGCCAACGAGATCCAGACGCCCGAGTTTGGCGAGGGCCTGGATGGCGTGCTGCGCGAGCGTTCGTACGCGCTGCAGGGCATCCTTAATGGCATTGATGTGACAGGCTTTGACCCGGCGACCGACAAGCGCATTGCCGCCAACTACACGGTTGAAGACCGCTCCGGCAAGGCCGTGTGCAAGGCCAAGCTGCAGGAAGAGCTGGGGCTCGAGGTTCGCGACGACCGCCCGCTCATGGTGATGGTCACGCGCCTGACGCGCCAAAAGGGCATGGACCTGGTCATGTACGCGCTCGACCGCATTCTGGCCGGCGGCGTGCAGGTGGCGGTGCTGGGCACCGGCGACCGGGACTACGAGGACGGCCTGCGCTACTTCCAGGACAAGTACCCCGGCACCATGGCCGCGCGCATCGAGTTCGATCCCGCGCTGTCGCAGCGCATGTATGCCGCCGCCGACATGTTCCTAATGCCTTCGAAGTTTGAGCCCTGCGGCCTGTCGCAGATCATCGCCATGCGCTACGGTACCCTGCCCATCGTGCGCGAGACCGGTGGCCTGAAGGACACTGTGATCCCGTACAACGAGTTTACCGGCGAGGGTACGGGCTTCTCGTTTAGTAACTTTAACGGCGACGAGATGGGTGACGCCGTGTTCCGCGCGGCGCGTCTGTTCTGGGATAACCGCGACGCCTGGAACCAGCTGGTAACGCAGGCCATGAGCCAGGACTTTAGCTGGACGCGCTCGGCCGACAAGTATCTGGACCTGTATTTCTTTATGCATCCGGAGATTGAGCGCCCGGCGGCTGTTGTCGACGAGCCTGAGGCTGTTGCTGAGCCGGTGGCCGCTGAGGAGCCCAAGGCCGAAGAGAAGCCGGTTGAGGCCGAGGAGAAGCCGGTTGAGGCTGAGACCGCAAAGGCCGAGCCTGAGGTGAAGGCTGAAGTTGCTCCTGGGGCAGAGGCTGAGGTCAAGCCTGCTGCAAAGCCTGCGGCAAAGAAGACCGCGACTCGTAAGACGACGGCTAAGAAGACCACGACCACGAAGGCCGCTGCGAGCAAGACCACCGCTGCCAAGACAACGACCGC
>URFP01000046.1:0-12619 GCA_900547235.1 uncultured Collinsella sp.
AAACCGTTGAGCGCGAGAGCGTTCCGGGGGTTCGAATCCCCCTCTCTCCGCCACTTTTAGTGATGCACCGGTGTCATGGTCCGCTCAAACAGCGCATCGACCACGTCGGCCATCTCGGGTCGACGCTCAAGATCGTGGCCCGATTCCCACCATATCGTGAAAAGTCGAATAATACCGCCGGCGACAAACTCAGACGTCGTCTCGAGCGACACGGGGGCCAGGGCATCCTCGGCAAGCACGTTCATCACACGCTCGCGGATGGAGCGGGCAATACGGTCGCAAATAACGTTGGTCAACATGCCCGACATGCTGCTTGCCAAAATGTTATCCATGAGTTGCTCGTGCGCCAGAATCAAATCCATGGCATCGTCCAAAATCGCGTGCCGAAGCGCGCGCACGTCCTCGGCAGACACTGTGCCGGCCTCATCGGGCTGTTTTTGCGGCAAGCCGGACATGAGCTCATCGATATAAAAGGCAAAGTAATCGTTCTTGTCGCGAAAGTGCTTGTAGAACGTCGTGCGGCGAATCATGGCGCGGTCGCACAGCATGGCAACCGTCAGGTCCTCAAAACGATGCTCCTCGAGAAGCTCGGTGAAAGCATCGAACAGGGCACGATAGGTTTTCTTGATGCGAAGGTCCACTGGTATCGCCATCCTCAGGGCAAAGACAGTACTCGTCAATCTGTCGCATATCTTACACCTGTACCTCGCGCGTTTTACCCCGGTGCCGACCCCGCCGAAAACATAACGCTTACCGGAAAGTTCGGCACGGCAAAACGTTGCGGGTATACTAGTAGCGTTATACCAACGGCAGCTGGCGCATGCCGCCGCGGCCATTCGAAACGGAGACATCATGATTACCGTCATCATCGGCATCGTTGTTGTCATTGTGATTGTCTGCGCCATCGCCGGCATTTACAACAACATGGTCACCAAGCGTAACCGCATCGATAACGCCTGGCAGAACATCGATACGCAGCTGCAGCGCCGCAACGACCTGATCCCCAACCTGGTCGAGACCGTCAAGGGCTACGCCAAGCACGAGCAAGAGACGCTCTCCGCCGTGATCAGCGCGCGTAACACCGCCGTCAAGGCCACCACGCCCGAGGCCAAGATGGAGGCCGACAACGTGCTGACCGGTGCGCTACGCCAGCTCTTCGCCGTAGCCGAGGCCTATCCCGACCTTAAGGCAAACACCAACTTTACGCAGCTGCAGGCGTCGCTCGAGGATACCGAGAACAAGATTAGCTATGCACGCCAGAGCTACAACGACTGCGTGCTCAGCTACAACAACGCCATTCAGACGTTCCCGGCTGTCATCTTTGCCGGCATCTTCCAGTTTAAGGAGCGCCAGGGCTTCGAGGCCGCCGAAGCAGCCCGCCAGGCCCCGACCGTCAAGTTCTAGTAGTTTGGCAGCGCATCCTTAATCGGCCAAATGCATAAACCGCCCCGTCGAATGCATACTTCGACGGGGCGGTTTCCTTTTTCGCGAAGCTCCCCCTCTAAGCGCCGTGCATTTTTAGGAGTATTCAACATAACCAAGGGCTTCGGGCGCCGCGATAAATGCCAAAGAGCGCAAATATCCCTGCAAATCAAACGCTGTCAGCCCATAACCCCGCCCATCATTCGTAGAAAACATCGAGAAATCCCGATTTTTTGCCCGAGGTCGGTATGCAGGGGCCTTCGATTGCAGAATACTCGCAAAAATGCACGTCGCCATCACCCCCACATGGCGCGAACCAAAACAAAAGCGCGGCCTAAAAGGCCGCGCGCCATCTTTCATTCAGATCTATATTGCCCGTAACGGCAGCGCCGAGGTAACGCAGGCCCGAGGGCAACCTTCCTTTCCGGCGCACTCCGCAGGACGAAAGAACCTCCGCCGCACGAAGTGCGCTGCGGAGGTTCTTGCATGTCCGAGGACGCGCCGGAAAGGAAGGTTGCCCTCGGGCCGAACAGCTATGGCAGCTTACGCGACGGTGTAAACCCAGTCGTGCTTATCCTCGACAGCACCAGATTGGATGCCGGTCAGGGTCTCGCGGAGCTTCTTCATCACGGGGCCAATCTCGGTGTAGCCAGCCGGGAAGGTCACGGTCTCATCGGCACCATAGACCTTGTTGTCGATCTCGCCCACCGGGGAAATGACGGCAGCGGTGCCGCACAGGCCGCACTCCACAAAGGTGCCGGCCTTGACCTCGGCCCACTCGACGGGGCGCTGGTCGACGGTTATGCCCAGGTCCTGAGCAACCTGAACGAGCGAACGACGGGTGATGGAGGGCAAGATGGAGTCGGTGTGCGACTGCGGAACGACGAGCGTGCCGTCCTCCTTCACGAACAGAACGTTCGCGCCGCCGGTCTCCTCGACATAGGTGCGGGACTCAGAGTCGAGATACAGGTTCTCGGCATAGCCCTCGCGATGGGCCTCCATCGTGGGCTTGAGGGACATGGCGTAGTTAAGGCCGGCCTTGATGTTGCCGGTGCCGTGCGGTGCGGCGCGGTCGTACTCGGAAACGCGCAGCTTGACGGGCTTGAGGCCACCCTTAAAGTACGGACCGACCGGGGTCACGAGAATGCGGAACGTGTACTCAGGAGCGGGAGCCACGCCGATCACGTCACCAGAGCCGATCATAAACGGACGCACGTACAGGGTTGCACCGGAGCCGAAGGGCGGAACCCAGGCGGCGTTGGCAGAAACGACCTGCTTGACGGCCTCGACAAACTTGTCCTTGGGGAACGGGGGCATCTCGAGGCGCTGGGCAGAGTTATACATACGCTCAGCGTTCATGTCGGGACGGAAGCAGACGATGCTGCCGTCCTCGGCGGTGTAGGCCTTCAGGCCCTCAAAGACCTCCTGGCAGTAATGGAAGATGCCGCCGCACTCGGAAACATGCAGGGTGTGGTCGGTGGTCAGGCCGCCCTCGTCCCACTTGCCATCCTTCCAATGAGCCTCGTAGCTGTAATCGGTTTTCATGTAGCCAAAGCCGAGGCTACCCCAATCGATATCCTTCTTCTCGACAGTCATATGTCGCTCCTTACATACACAGTTGCATACTCGCGAACCCGCACGCAAAGACCGAAGCCGACCGCGTCGCAACGTCGCACGCCCGGAGCGTAGAGCCGGACGGGACACGCGAACGGCATCAAAGCCGATGGCACGTCGATTCGCATGCACGAGATTGTACTCCGCACGCGCGTCGGATAAAACGTTTTTCTTTAACTAACTAAAGTATTTTCATTTGACCGAAGCTGAAGAGGCCCGCCACCGTAAACGGTGACGGGCCTCAACTGCACGGTTTGCGCGCTGGCTCGAGCTACGCGTTCTTTTTGCCCAGCTTAGCCTTAACCAGACCGACCACGGTCGGGATGATCGACACGGCAACAATGCCCACGATCAGCAGCTCAAAGTGCTCCTGCACAAAGGGGATGCCGCCAAAGAAGTAGCCCAACAGTGTAAAGAGCGTTGACCAGGTAATGCCGCCCAGCACGTTAAAGATAACGAAGTTACGCCAGTGCATGCCGCCCATACCGGCGATGAAGGGCACAAAGGTGCGGATAAACGGGAAGAAGCGACCCAGGAAGATGGCCAGGTGGCCCCACTTGTCCAGGAAGTCCTCGGACTTTTTGATACGCTCGGGCGTCATGGCCTTGACCTTGCCCGAGGCGATGATCTTTTGGCCAAAGAAATGACCGATCATAAAGTTGCACTGATCGCCCAAGATAGCAGCCGTCCATGCGACGGCCAGCAGGGCAATGATGTTAAAGCCGCCGTTGTGGGCAAAGAAACCCGAGGCAAACAGCAGCGAGTCGCCGGGAAGGAACGGGAAGAACACCACGCCCGTCTCGATAAAGATAATCAGGAACACGCAGCCATAGGCCATAAGCGGGCCGGCGGCGATCCAGCTGGCGATCGCGGTGCGCGGATCCTTAAGCAGCTCGGCGATAAAATTGATGAAACCCATGAAGTAAAACCTCTCAGTTGTGGGCGCGGACACGTCCAAGTTGACCAGTATACGGTTGCGGCGCCCCCTCGTGCGCAACCCCACAAAAGCATGACCCCATTACCAGCAAGTTTGCATAACTGACACCTGTTGCGCAATGCCGCCAAGATTGTCCTTCCTAATCCCTAGCGAATCGCTATACTTTATTGAATCGCATTGCCATGGCGCTAAGGGAGGGCGGCCGGTGAGCTTTATCAATACCATTCGCGAGGACATCAAGACCGTCCAAGCGCAGGACCCCGCCGCACAAAACGGCCTGGTCATTTTCCTTTCGTACCCCGGCCTGCATGCCAAATGGAACCACGTACCCGAGCACTGGCTCTGGGAGCATGGTCATCGCTCGCTCGCCCGCGTGCTCTCACAAATCACCCGTCATATCACCGGCGTCGAGATTCATCCTGCCGCACAGATCGGCAAGCATTTCTTTATCGACCACGCCATGGGCGTTGTCATCGGCGAAACCACCATTGTGGGCGACAACTGCGTGCTCTACCAGGGCGTCACGCTCGGCGGTACCGGCAACGAGACCGGCAAACGCCACCCCACCCTGGGCAACAACGTCACCGTGGGCACAGGCGCCAAGGTGCTCGGCAACATCCGCATCGGCAACAACGTCAAAATCGGCGGCAACTCGGTTGTCGTCAAGGACGTGCCCGACAACTGCACCGTCGTGGGCGTGCCAGGACGCATCATCAAGCGCAACGGCTGCCGTGTGTTCGAGGAGAGTTTCGACGCCAAGCAGCATCGCGAGTACATGCCCGATGACGCCGCCGAGCAGAGTGCCCTCAACCGCCAGGGCATCACCGAGAATGCCCGCCGCGTCAAAGAACTCGAGCGAGAGGTGGCCGAGCTCAAGGCCCTCGTCGCCAAGCTCATGGACGAACGTTAGGAACGCAAGCGGCACAAAACAATATCGGCACCGACGCAAAAGGCGCGCCAGGGAATCAATCCCCGGCGCGCCATTCCTTTTGATGTGACATGCGGGACTGTCCCTTTGTCACATTATGCGAACTGACTCAGATAGAGGTCGGCGTAGGCGCCCTCGACTGCCAGCAGCTCCTTATGCGTGCCCTGCTCGATGATATTGCCGTGATCCATGACCAGAATCAGGTCGGCATCCACGATCGTCGACAGGCGATGCGCGATCACAAAGCTTGTGCGCCCACGCATAAGTGCGTCCATGGCGCGGCCGATGGCAAGCTCGGTGCGCGTATCCACGCTCGACGTCGCCTCGTCCAGGATGAGAATCGCCGGGTTGTTGAGCAGCACGCGTGCGATGGTTAGCAGCTGACGCTGGCCCTGGCTGATGCTTTCGGCATCGTTGGCTACGCGCGTGTCGTAGCCCTGAGGCATGGTGCGCACAAAGAAGTCGACCTGGGCGGCGCGAGCGGCCGCAACAATCTCCTCGCGCGTTGCCTCGGGGCAGCCGTAGGCGATGTTCTCGGCAATCGTGCCGTCGAACAGCCAGGCGTCCTGTAGCACCATGCCAAACTGCTGCCGTAGCTCGCCGCGGTCCATGAGGCGCGTATCCACACCGTCAAGCGTAATACGGCCGCCGTCGATCTCGTAAAAGCGCATGAGCAGGTTGATGAGCGTCGTCTTGCCTGCGCCCGTGGTTCCCACCACGGCAATCTTCTGGCCCGGCTCGGCGGTAAACGACACGTCGCGCATGAGCGGCTTGTCGGGCGCATAGCCAAAGCGCACGTGCTCAAAAGCGACGCGGCCCTCAATGCGACCCGGCAGCTTGGCGGCCTCGTCCGGCAGCGGATCGGCCTCCATCTCGGGCTCATCAAGCAGGTCGAACACGCGCTCCGCACTCGCCAGCGCGCTCTGCAGCGAGTTAAAAGTGAACGACAGCTGCGTCATGGGTTCGGACGCCTCGTAGATAAACTGGAAGAACGCCTGGAACACGCCGACGGTCATGTGACCGGCGACCAGCATGCTGCAGCCCACGAGCGCAATCACAATCTGCGCCAGGCGACCAATAAAGCGAACCGCGGGTCCGACGGCGTTGATCATAAAGTCGGCCTTGGTGCTCACGCGCGCCAGCTCGCCCGAGGCCTCGTGCACCTCGGCAGAGCTCTGGTGCTCGCGGTTGAATGCGCGAATCACCAAACGGCCCGAATAGCCTTCCTCGACCGCGCTCGTGATTTTGGACACCCACTCCTGACGCTCGCCCGTCACATCATGCGTACGGCGCGAAACCACGTTGGTCACCAGCAGCGACAGGGCCGTGAAGCCCAAAAAGACGAGTGTGAGCTTAACGCTATAGACGAACATCATGATGATGGCACCCGTCACGGTGCCGATCGACACAAGCAGCTGCAGCAATCCGCGCTGCATGCTCTCGGACATCTTATCCAAGTCGTTGGTCGCACGGCTGACGACCTCACCGGGACGATGCGCGTCAAAGAAGGCAAGCGGCAAACGATTGAGCTTTTGTGCGATGCGGTTGCGTAGACGCAGGTTGAGGCGTTCGGCCACGCTCGACATCAAAAAGCTCTGGAGCGCATAGAACGAGGCAGCGGCAGTCCAGATCATAAAGTAGACGAAGATGGTCTTGCCGCAGTTCTCCCAGGTGATGTTGAAGGTGGTTCCGTTGGCAAACGCCACCTGCATATGCCCCCACAGCTCGTCGATGACGTGAGCGCTGTACGCCGGCGCGGCGGTGTTAAAGATGACGTAGAACACGATGCTCGCAAACACGATGTAAAAGCGCCAATGGTCGCCGGCGGCCTCGCCCCACAAGCGGCGCACCGTCGCCCAGGTATCCCGGGGCGTCTCGTCCTCGTCTTCGTCGTCTACGTCGCGCATGCGCTCTGCCTCGGCGCGGGCGCGCTCGTCCTCGGCGCGCTCGTTTTCCTCGTAGAGCGCCTGGCGGCGGGCCTCGCGCTCGGCCGCGGCCTTGGCAACGTCATCCAGCTCGGTCGACGCGGCAGCCTGCTCGACCGCTTCGACCGCGTCCACAACGACGGCATCGATAGCGTCGCTGCGCTTCTTGAGCTCCTCGGTCATGCTACTCACCTCCCTTCATCTGCGATTCCGCGATAGCGCGGTACACCTCGCAGGTTTCCATGAGCTCGTCGTGCGTGCCCAGGCCCACGACCTCGCCGTCCTTGAGCACCACGATCTGGTCGGCATGCAAGATCGTCGAGATGCGCTGCGCGATGATGAGCACCGCAGCGTCGCGCGTCTCCTCCTGCAGCGCATGGCGCAGCGCCGCATCGGTCTTAAAGTCCAAGGCCGAAAAACTGTCATCGAAGATATACAGATCGGCATGCTTCATGAGGGCGCGGGCAATGGCCAGGCGCTGGCGCTGACCGCCCGAAAAGTTCGTGCCACCCTGCGCCACCGGGGTATCGAGCCCCTGCGGCTGATCGAGCACAAAGGTGCTCTGGGCAACCTGGAGCGCGTGGAGCATATCGGCCTCGGTCGCGTCTTCGTTGCCAAAGCGCAAATTGCTTGCCACGGTGCCCGAGAACAGCCATGCCTTCTGCGGGACGTAGGCAATGCGCCCGCGAATCTCGTCTTGCGAAAGCTCGCGCAGGTCGACGCCGTCCAGGCGAATGGCACCCTTGGTGGCATCGTGAAAGCGAAGCAAGAGCTTGGCCACCGTTGACTTGCCCGATCCCGTCGAGCCGACAATCGCAGTCGTCTGACCGCGGCGACAGGCAAAGTTCAGGTCGCACAGGGTGTCCTCATCGGCATCGTCAAAGCGAAACGACATGTGATCGAACTCAGCGACCGCATCCGCATCGCCCCCGGAGGCAGGCGCCCCGTCACCCAGCGTACGCTCGCCGTCCACGATGCTCGGCTCAATCTCCAACACCTGCTGCGCACGGTTCAGGCACGCCGCGGCGCGCGGCAGCGTCAGCACCACCATCTGCGCCATCATCACAAAGAACAGGATCAGAAGCGCGTACTCCAGCACCGCCGAGATGCTCGCGATCTGCATGGCGTGGGCGCCCACGCGGTTGCCGCCCACCCACAGCACCGCCACCTCGGCAATGTTCATCAAAAAGAAGCTGGAGCTGTCGAGCCCCACAAAAAGGTGGTTGACCTTAATGGCGTTGTCCGCGTACTCGCTAAACACCTCGTCCAGGCGCTGCTCCTCGTGGCGCTCTTTATTAAAGGCGCGGATGACGCGAACGCCCACGATGTTCTCGCGCAGCACCACGTTCATGCGGTCGATAAAGCTCTGCAGGCGCATAAAAATCGGCGCGGCGTTAGCGACCGTAAAGACCGCCGCCACCAGCACGATCGCAACCACGACGCCCAGCAGCGTGCCCATGGCGGGATCGATAAACCAGGCGAAGATGATGCCCGCCACGGCCAAAAACGGCACCGGCAGCACCAGTTGAATCGTCTGCAGAATCGCCTGCTGGATCACGTTGATGTCGTTGAGCGAACGCGTGATCATCGAGCCCGTGCCAAAGCGCTCAAAGTCGCTGGCAGACAGCTCAAGCGACTTGTCGTAGACGGCGTTGCGGATATCGCAGGCCACGTTGGCGGCCAGGCGCGCCGAAAGATAGCAGCCCAGCACCGCGCCGCCGCTGGCCATGCCGGTCGCGATAAGCATGTAGAGGCCGTTGCGCAGGATGTAGTCGACATCGCCCGTGGTGATGCCGGTGTTGACCATGTTCGCCAGCATCGTGGGAACCAACAGCGTACCGACGTTGTCGATTAGCAGCACCAACAACGTCACCGCGACAAGCCTGCGATACGGCTTCATAAACCTCATTAAGAGTCGCACGACTCCCCCTCACCTTGATTCTCGGCCTGGCTCTCGGCAGCGATATGCTGCTTAAAGGCATCGCACTCATCGCCGAGCACCCGAGAGAATTTGCCGATCAAGCGCATAATCTCGCGCTGCTCACATGGCTCAAGCGCACCAAAGGCTCGCTGTTCGGCCTTGAGTGCCGGCAACGCATAACGCTCGGCAAACCGCATGCCCGCTTCGGTCAAACGCACAACCTTGTTCTTACGGCTGCCTTCGGCAAACTCCAACGTTGCGAAGCCCCGCGCCGTCAAGGTTTTAATTGCCGAGTTGATAGTCTGCTTGCTGTAGAACCATTCGCTTGTCAGACAGCTTACGGCAACACTGCCGCCCGCCGTGCCGGTATCGACGAGCATCCAGTAAGCGCAGTCCGAAAGACCGCAGGCGCGCGAGAACTCCGAATAGATATGGTCGAGTCCATTGAGCAACCGGTCGAAGTCGACCAGCGTAACCGCACTATTCATCTATCCCACCATTCGATTGTCCGATTTTTGACCAATTTTGTATCTCTAGATTAGTCCGAGTTTTGACTATCGTCAACAGGCTCTCCGCAAATGCTTGCACTTTTATGGCCTATCGGCAGAAAAAGACCGCCGGCGCGGGGGCAGCGCCAGCGGTCACGTGAAAATCGGGTTTTATTGCCCGTTAAGCGGCGACGGCCTCATAGACCGTAGCGCCCGAGAAGCTGTCATGCAGGCTCTTGCCGGCAATCCACGGCAGCTCGACGACCTCGCAGACCGTGTTGACCAGCTCGGAGCAGTCAGTAAAGTGGCCCTTGTCGTTGAGGGCCTCGCAATCCTGAACACGCCAATAGCCATCGGTGTGCGTGATGTAGTACTCGTGATCGTCAATCGTCACAAAAGC
This sequence comes from uncultured Collinsella sp., assembly GCA_900547235.1. Classification (GTDB taxonomy): domain Bacteria; phylum Actinomycetota; class Coriobacteriia; order Coriobacteriales; family Coriobacteriaceae; genus Collinsella. The sequence goes on from URFP01000046.1 coordinate 9,636, forward strand.
GCGCGTCTTGGAACGCAGCAGCTTCAGAAATCCTTCGAAGTCGGTCTCGACGACATCTCCAGCCTGGAACATGATGTTACCTCCTGGCCCGGCGCCACCACGGCGCATTGATAAACGTTGGTACTCCTTTAGTAAAACCTTTATCAGAGGTTATGCGTTCGTCATTTAGGCAAGTGGTAAAAAACCGCAGGGTAGACGGGATAAAACGTTTAACCATCCCATTTGTTTGTCACATTCTGAAGGTACTTTTATGCAAACCTACTTTCCCAATTGGGATCTACCCTTTTGGCCGGGCAATTGACCGTCTATCGTTTGAGCCCGACGGGTATGAACGGGGCATCTGCAACGCCACCGCAAGGAGACACCATGGAGACTATCGAAGCACTCATCCACCGCCGCAGCTGCCGCAAATACAGTGATCGTCCCGTCGAGGCCGAAAAGCTCGCACGCATTATCGAGGCCGGCCAGTATGCACCCAGTGGCATGGGGCGCCAGCCGGTGACGTTTGTCGCCGTCACCGACCCCACGACCGTTGAGCGCCTCTCGCAGCTCAACGCACAGGTCATGGGCAGCAACAGCGACCCCTTCTATGGCGCCAAGACCGTTGTGGTGGTACTGGTCGACCGCAGCGTGCCCACGCACCTGGAAGACGGATCGCTCGCCATGGGCAACCTGCTCAACGCCGCCTATGCACTGGGTGTCGACTCATGCTGGATTCACCGCGCGCATGAGGTCTTTGACTCGCCCGAGGGCCTGGAGCTGCTGGCCAGCTGGGGCCTGCCCGCCGACGGCAGCCTGCGCGGCGTCGGTCACTGCATTCTGGGCTATGCCGAAGACACGCTACCCGAGCCCAAACCCCGCCGCGACAACGTGGTGTACGTTAGGTAATTAGTTCCGCCGTTCTAACGAACGGCGGACCCGCTCGCAACTTATCTTGCCGATGGAGTTGTCGTCGTTTCGTTCGTGTGGGTCGTTTCGGCGCCGTCGCCCTGTTCGCCCTCGTCCTTTTGAGCGTCGGCGATGGTGGAGGCCGCCGCAACGATACCGCGCTGGGGCGCGACGCCCGTCTGGGTCTGAGCGCCCTCGACAATTTCTGTGCCTGCATGCGCGAGCTCGGGCGATTTAAACATCGCGTCCAAGTTGGCACCGTCGCCGGCGTAGCCAAGCGCAGCGAGTGCGATGACGATCACTGCAACGACGACCGCGATCGGAACATAACGATGCCAACCAGCCGGATTGAGTCCGCTGCGACGAGCCGCCCCGCGGCTGATGTAGCCGAGCGTGCCGTCGTGCTTGAGCTTTGAACCCACCACGCGTTTGCGGTCCCACAGCGAGGACTCTGCCTGCATTGCCAAGCGGGCACCTGTCGAAGGATAGCCGTATTTAGTGCGCTTGAACGAGCCGTCAAACCCCGAGGCGTGTTTGCCCCACGTCACCGATGTTGTGCGTCGGTTAACCGGCGCGGCGCTCCGCCTTCTGCGGCTCGGTTTTGTAGTCTCAGCCATACGCCCCCGCACGCCGTAACCAAATCGAAACAATAACGCTTTGGACTGTAGCACACGCGTCGCGCGCGGTCACGGGCGCCTCGCTCAACGGTCATCGTCCTTCAGTAAGCGCCACAGCGTTGTTCGGCTTATGCCCAGCACCTCCGCCGCACGGGTTCGGTTGCCGTGGAGATGATCTACAACCAGATGCGCGATATCTCGCTCGGTATCGGCCAGCGGTCGCAGGATATACAGGTCGCTTTCGAGTGTCGGGGCGCCAAAGGTTGCGGTCTTAATCACGTCCTCTTGGGCTAGCACTTCCTCCGCCACAGCGCGATCCACCGTGCCCGCCCCCACCAATATATACAGTCGTTCCGAGACCTCGCGGAGCTGCAGATAATTGCGCGGCCAGCGGTAAGCATCGAGCGCCTTCGTCGCCGCGGCAGACAGCGTGGGCGCTGCCGTCCCAAATGCACCAGCGAGATATTCCAAATAGCGCGCAATCTTTTGCGACGTGGCTCCCTGCTCGACGATTGCCGGCGCCACGCTCACCGCACAGGCGAAGCGCTCGGTCACAAAGGCGGCTTGATCACTTTCGCTGCCGCCCGGCATGTCATTCGCCGTCAGCACCACATGGCAGCGCGTCGCCAACGCGGTGTCGGCCATCGTGGAAACGAGCTCGCGGAGACGCTGGGGGCCAACCGTGTTCCAGCCCTCAATGCAAAGCGTCAGCCCCGTTTGGAACAACGGCGATTCGGCGCTTTTGAGCAGATGGCGCCAGCCGCGATCCGTTAGCTCATCGAGCGCAACGGCAACAAAGGGCTGATCGACAAAAGGACCGTCCAGATAGAGGCGCATGGCAATCTCGACCTGACCCGTTCCCAGCTCGCCCTCGAGCATAAGGGGCACACCGCGCGCGTAGCTCTCGGCGACCGGCGCAGCCACCGAGGCAGGCCCCTCAACGATGCCGTACGCGCTCGATTCGTAGCGGGCCTCAACTTCGTCGGCGTTGAGCCACTCGATGCCCGCATGTGCCGCGGCGCCGCGTACCTCGCGGACCACGACGACCCAAAGGCCCCCGCCTTCTTTGTCGGTGGGGCGAACGGTCAGGCTCAGGCGCGTACCCGCACGCCCCATAACCAGACGCGCGCCGTCTCCTATACGGTCGAGGCGCTCAGCGACAAAAGCCGCCACATCCCGCTCAAGCGCCGCGTCATTCATGGTCGAAATCGCGACGTCCCCACGCGCATCGATTGCCAATGCCGAGGCCCCGGCAGCAGCCAGGGCCTCGGTCAAGATGTTCAGCTTGGCATCGCTATCCATGATTTGCCCCTGTCCGCGGCGACGTGCAACCGCCGACGGTCGCACGACCGAGTGTTTCAAAATTGAACGATATTGCTCACCAAACACTATAGGGCAGAAAGCGCCGTCCTGCGAGTATAGGTGTTGCCCCGCATCGCCATCCTGGCGGGGCGATAAGAGCTCTTCGGGACTTATAAA
>URFP01000047.1:0-12360 GCA_900547235.1 uncultured Collinsella sp.
TTTTCCGGTTCGACGAACAGCCGATCGTGTCAAATTTGGTCTAACAGAGCCTTTTTATTACAACGCGGCGGAACGTTTTATTGCGCGTTGGGCGGACCGGTAAACCGTTCGGACGTTAAATCGAGCCGACTGCGCCTTTGCTTTGCCGGGGGTGTTCGTTATCGGCTAGTATGGCCTTATTGTTACGACGCGCACCGCGTCGGGAAGCGCGGTGCCGCTTGTTGGGAGGAATGTCATGAAGAAGAAGCTGCTGCTTGCGCCCCTGATGGCTGTTCTGGTCGCGTGCGTGGTTGTGCTTTCCGGCTGCGGAGGTCCTTCGGTTGAGGAGCTCATCACCGAGGATCTTACGACGCAGTTTGACGAGGTCAAGAACGGCGGCGACGACTTCCTCGCCGGCCTGGAAGAGGCCTCGGGCGACGAGTTCGAGCAGCTGGGCATCGATCCCAAGGAGTACGCCAAGAGCTATCTCGAGGGTTTTGACTACAAGATCGGCGATGTGACGGTCGACGAGGACAAGGGCACCGCGACTGCCGATGTCACCATTACCTGCAAGTCCATGAACAAGATCGTTGAAGATTTCGCCACCCAGTATCAGGAGAAGATCGCGGCGCTCGATACGATGCCTTCCGAGGACGACCTGTACAAGATGGCCGGCCAGGTCATGGTCGACGTGACCAAGGCCGCTAAGACCAAGGACACCAAGGTCACCTTCAAGTATTCCTGTAATGACGACGGCGAGTGGTCTGCCGACGATTCCGCAACCAACGAGATGATGAATGCCATGATGAGCTAGGGGAGTTACACGGTAGTTCGTTACGGCGTTTTACCAAACGCCGTAACTGCCCGACGCTGCGCGGGCACCAGAGCGACAACTTGTCATTCAAAGAGGACGGCATGACCAGAAGGTCTATGCCGTCCTCTTTTCATGCCAATTTGTTCGCTCTGGTGGGCGCTCGCTGCCGTTGCCAAAACATCGGCATTTTCTCTGTTGCCAGAAGGTGGTCGTTGGGGACGTTCTTAAATAACTAGTCGTTTAAGAACGTCCCCAACGACTACATAGCATGAGAGTGGATAATCTCCCGGTTTGAGTCTGCATTCAAGCTCAAAGTGGGAGATTATCCACTCTCGTTTTTGTTCTACCTACATTTGTAGGAACAGTTCGTGGAGGCGGGTGTCTTCATCGAGTTCGGGGTGGAAGGTTACGCCGAGCTGGTTGCCCTGGCGGGCGGCGACGATGCGGCCATCGACCTCTGCCAAGGCCTTGGCGTCGCCGTGGACCTCGACGATGCGGGGCGCGCGGATAAATGTCAGCGGCACTTCACCGTCGATGCCGTCTACCTGTCCCTTGGTGCGAAAACTGCCGAGCTGTCTGCCATAGGCATTGCGCTCAACGAGCACATCCATGGTTGCCAAACGCGGCGTGCCCTTATCGTCATGAGCGGCAAGGTCGTGAGCCAGCAGAATCAGGCCGGCGCAGGTGCCCAGGACGGGCATGCCTTCAGCGATACGGGTACGAAGCTCCTCGAGCATGCCCAACTCATCAAGCAGTTTCCCTTGAACGGTAGACTCGCCGCCGGGAAGTACCAGACGGTCAAAGTTCTGCTTCAAATCAGCCGCCTGCCTCAGCTCAATACAGCGTGCGCCCAGCTCAGATAGCCTTGCCTCATGCTCGGCAAAAGCGCCTTGGACCGCCAGCACGGCAACCGTTTGGTGTGCATAATCGCTCATGTGCGATCCTTTCTGCTGGACTAGCGCCCGCGCTCTTCCATGATAATCTCGATCTCGTCGGCGTTGATGCCCACCATAGCCTCGCCCAGGTCCTCCGAAAGCTCGGCGATGAGCTTGGCGTCGGTGAAGTTTGCCACGGCCTTGACGATGGCGGCGGCGCGCTTGGCGGGGTCGCCGCTCTTAAAGATGCCCGAGCCAACAAAGACGCCCTCGGCGCCCAGCTGCATCATCAGCGCGGCGTCGGCGGGGGTCGCGACTCCGCCGGCGGCAAAGTTTACGACGGGGAGCTTGCCCGTGGCATGGACCTCGCGCACCAGCTCGACCGGAACCTGCAGCTGCTTGGCTGCCTCAAAGAGCTCGTCGTCGCGCAGAGCAACAACGTCGCGGATCTGCTTTTGGATCTTGCGCATATGGCGCACGGCCTGAACGACGTCGCCCGTGCCCGGCTCGCCCTTGGTGCGAATCATCGTGGCGCCCTCAGCAACACGGCGCAACGCCTCGCCCAGATCGCGGGCGCCGCAGACAAACGGCACGTCAAACTGGGTCTTGTCGATGTGATAGACATCATCGGCGGGGGAGAGGACCTCGGACTCATCGATGTAATCGATCTCGATGGCCTGCAGGACCTGCGCCTCGACAATGTGACCGATGCGACACTTGGCCATAACGGGGATGGAGACGGCCTCCTGGATGCCCTTGATCATCTTGGGGTCGCTCATGCGCGAGACGCCGCCTGCGGCGCGGATGTCGGCCGGAATGCGCTCGAGTGCCATGACGGCGCAGGCGCCCGCCTCCTCGGCGATGCGTGCCTGCTCGGGCGTGGTGACGTCCATGATGACGCCGCCCTTGAGCATCTGCGCGAGCTCGCGATTGAGTTTGACGCGATCGACCTTGCTGGTCTGTTCTGCCATGGTTGCTCCCTTGGTTGGCATGTACATTGCTTGACGGAACATCCTATCGGGGAGCTGGGTATGGCGAAATACTCAGTTTTCGAGATAATAATAAGATCAGCTTAATACCAGATTGAACAGCTCGATAAGGTCAGGTGACAAACTCATGCTTGACTACAATTTGGAAAAACGCGGCGAAGCATCGCTCTATGAGTATGTTTACCAGCAAATCCGAGATGATATCGTAGCTGGACGCATTACGGCGGGGGAGCATCTGCCGTCCAAGCGCGCCTTTGCCAGCCATCTGGGAATCAGTGTTATTACCATCGAGAATGCATATAGCCAGTTACTCGCTGAGGGCTATATTTGCTCAATGCCACGTCGTGGTTACTACGTTTGCGAGCTTCCGGATGCGCCGGTTTTGGCTTTGGCTGCGGGGGATATCGACCGAGATGCTGTCCCTGTTGGTCCCAGCGCGCATGATGCCATGGGGCAGGCAGAGCGATTCGACGAACTTTCTCCTTCCGCTTTGGAGGCGGCGCGGCTTTGGCAAAGTGCGCTACGGGCGACGCTGACGTCCGAAGACGAACGTGAAATCTTTTCGCCCGCACCGGCGCAGGGCACCGCTCGACTGCGACGTGCGATTGCGCACCATCTGCGCGGGACAAGGGGCATGAATGTCAATCCCGACAATATCGTTATCGGTGCGGGCGCCCAGCTGCTCGATACCATGTTGGTTCAGTTGCTTGGCGCGGACAAGGTGTATGCCGTCGAGGATCCAGGCTATTTGCGCTTGACGCGCATCTATCAGGCCATGGGTTGCGAAGTACGGCATGTCCCGTTGGATGCTGAGGGCGTGGACTTGAGCGCGCTGCAGAAAACCGGGACCGATGTCCTTCACCTGATGCCGTCTCATCAGTATCCGACCGGTCTTGTGACGAGCATTGCACGTCGCTATGCGTTGCTGAGCTGGGCCGCCGAGCGGCCAGGTCGGTATCTCATCGAAGACGACTTTGATTGTGAGTTTCGCCTTGCCGGCAAGCCGATTCCCGCGCTCGCGTCGATCGATGCCGCCCAGTCGGTTATCTACACCAACACGTTTTCGAAGAGCCTTTCATCGGCGTTACGTTTGGCGTACATGGTGCTGCCCGATGAACTAATGGAGAGGTTTAAACGCAACCTTGGTTTCTACGCCTCGTCGGTAAGTTCTGTTGACCAGGTCGCTTTAGCGCGCTTGCTGGAATCGGGTGATTACGAGCGGCATGTGAACCGCGTGCGCGTTCGAGCTCGCGAGGCGCGTGATGGCCTGACGGCGCTTGTGCGAAAGGCGTTTCCGGCGGGGGAGTTTTTGGTTGAGCACGCGGATGCCGGCCTCTACTGCGTCGTAGTTGCGGAGTGCGATACGGGCGGAAACTCTTTTACACGCGCCCTCGCGCGCTCGAGCATCCCTTACATCGATATCAATGACTGTTTTTGGTGTCCCGATGGCGCACATGGATCTTCAAACCCGACTCGAATCCTTGTCCAGTACGACGATTTGAGTCCAAATGAGCTAAATGCCCTGGAATCGCAGCTAATGGGCGCACCCTCTAACCTAAGTGAGTAGGCTTTTAGCGTGAGGAGGACCAGGCCGTTTTGTAGCAAGCTATCTACCTGCGATTTTGTGAAGCAGTTTAGTCGGTCTGCTCGGCGGGTCCTAAATAGTCTACTCACTTGCCGCGCAAGGCTTCCGCATGAGAAAAGAAGCGGGGTTTTCAACAGGGCTTCGTCCAGCTCTTGGCAAGCTTTTGGCCAGTTGGGGAGGGCTGTTGAAAACTTGGCAGTCCGTTCGGCGCCATTTTTGGTGCGTTCGCGCCAATGCGTGACTGACTGGGTTGAAATTCGTGATTTCCTGTGCCTATGAAAGATCTACTTTGTGACATATCGGCTTTTAGGTACTGGCGTTTGCCTCCTCAAGTCCGCGCTTTGTGTCCGCCTCTTCCACGACCGGAAGAAGACCGGCAGCGATATGATCTCGCCCGCAACCCGACGGCTGCGGTCGCGCTCGGTTTTCCGTTGTATACATTGGTTCGGACGAGAAACAAACGGACTTGTCCTGCCAGCATTAGGCAGCGGCTGTTTCTTGGTGAGCTTCCCAGGGAATCCGTGCTGGAAACGGAGCATGGGTTTTTGATTACGTCTCCTCTACTGACGGCATTCATCATGTTGCGGCATCTGACGGATCTTCAGCTTCTTTTGGTATTGGCGGAGGTGTGTGGCTTGTTTGCGGTGTGCGCCCTGCCGGCGGCACTTGAGGCGGAGCTTTCGCGTGCAATTGATTCGGGCGCGATTTCGACAACGTTCGGTTGGGTGCGCTGCCCGTCCGAGGACGGCACCGCCTCAAATTTATGGCGTCGAGACGCTTTGGTTTTGGGCGGAGACCTTGACCGTTTTTGTTCAGATGTTTGCGGGATGCGTTACGGCAATAGATTTATAGCGGTATCGCAACTCGTTCCATTGGGTGCCGCGTCGCCTTTTGAGGTCGAGGCGTATTTGCTACTTGCACTGCCGCGATCCCTGGGAGGCGAAGGTTTTTGCGGCATAGAGCTCAATGTCGAAGTGGCGCTAAGCGCAAGTGCTCGGGCGATTGTAGGCAAGTCCCGTGTATATATCGACCTACTTCTTTCTTCGCCGGACGGAGAGCGACAGGTGGCCATTGAATGCCAAGGAAAGGGCTCACACGGGCGAGCCGGGGATGGTTTGCGTGACGCCGACCGCATGACGGCGCTTCAGGCCATGGGCTACGATGTATTTCTCCTGACACACGGACAGATATCCGATGATGATAGATTCCATGCGATTGTTAAGGCCGTATGCAGGTTGCTCGATGTTGAATATCGCGATAAAAGCTTGGAGGAGCAAGGGGCCGAGGCATTACTTCGGTCTGAGCTATTCGTTGACTGGTCAAAACTGGGAGAAATCGACAAAAAGATGCCCGTTAGACACAAAAAGGCCCGATCATGGACGGTTGCAAATCTAAGTGAGTAGACTTTTAGCGTGATGGCGACCAGATTGTTTTGCGGCAAGCTATCTACCTGCGGTTTTATAAAGCAATACGGGTGGTCTGCTCGACAAGTTCCCAAAAGGCTACTCGCTTAGTTTTTGACGCGAAGCCGATGTCAAAGGTGGTCCTATTTTTGGGACGTTAACTGGTTTGCAAGACACGAAAAAGGCCCGAACCATGCGGTCCGGGCCTTATAAAGCTAGAGAATGTCTCTCAGGCGTTTGGCTTAGCCGAAGTAGCGCTTTAGCAGGCCGGCGAAAGCCTTGCCGTGGCGAGCCTCGTCGCGAGCCATCTCGTGCACGGTGTCGTGGATGGCATCGAGACCAGCGGCCTTGGCGCGCTTGGCGAGATCGGTCTTGCCGGCGGTGGCGCCGTTCTCGGCCTCAACGCGCATCTCGAGGTTCTTCTTGGTGGAGTCGGTCACGACCTCGCCCAGGAGCTCGGCGAACTTGGCGGCGTGCTCGGCCTCCTCGTGGGCAGCCTTCTCCCAGTACAGGCCGATCTCGGGATAGCCCTCGCGATGAGCGACGCGAGCCATGGCCAGGTACATACCGACCTCAGAGCACTCGCCCTCAAAGTTGGCGCGCAGGTCGGCAACGATGTCCTCGGAGACACCCTCCATCTTGGCGACGCCCACGACGTGCTCGGCAGCCCACTCGAGCTGACCCTCTTCCTGCTTCAGGAAACGAGAACCGGGAACGCCGCACTGGGGGCACTTGAAGTCCTCGGGCAGCTGGTCGCCGTCGAACTCTTCCACATAACCGCAAACGGGGCAAACAAACTTCATGATTCGATCCTTTCGATCGATGGCGATTGTGCGCTCGTCCGGTCCCGTAAGGGCCCTCTCCGGACGTGCGTCTTGACGAGTTCTATTATCCATAAATGCAACCAAATGTGAAGCCTATTAGGAATGATTTTTAATAAAATAATTTTGAGATGTGAAGATGTTGATTGATTAACGGTTTGCAAGTCATATACGGACGCCGCTGAGTACAATCGGGCGAGCAAATGTTGACCTATCAACAAATGAAGGAGTTTCCTTTATGCATCTAGCCCGTCGTGCCTGGTGCCGAACATATCAGACGGTTTTTCGCATTGCATTGCCAATCCTGCCCTATACCGAGCCGCGCATTTTAGAGCATGCCGAGGACGTGCCCGCGGTGCTTCAAAAGCGCTCGATACAGCGGGTTCTTATCGTGACGGATCCCGGTATTGCCCGTCTGGGGCTCACGGCGCCGCTCGAGACGGCGCTCGCGTCCAAGGGAATTGGCGTTACGGTCTATGCCGAAACGCGTGCGAACCCCACGGTCTCAAACGTGGAGGAAGCGGCGTCCCTGTATCGCGAGAGCGCCTGCCAGGCCATTATCGGCTTTGGCGGCGGTTCGGCCATGGACTGTGCCAAGGGCGTGGGCGCACGCATCGCACAGCCAAATAAGCCCATCAACAAGATGCGCGGCCTGTTGCGCGTCCACCGTCTCCTGCCGCTGCTCATCGCCGTCCCCACCACGGCGGGCACGGGAAGCGAGGTCACGCTTGCAGCGGTCATTACCGATGACGAGACGCACTACAAGTACCCCATTAACGACTTTGTGCTGATCCCGCGCTTTGCGGTACACGACCCCGAGTTTACACGTGGCCTGCCCGCCTCCATTACGGGGCAGACGGGTATGGATGCCCTGACGCATGCCGTCGAGGCCTTTATCGGCCGTAGCACCACGCCCTACACGCGCAAGATGGCGCGCCAGGCGGTGCAGCTCATCCACGACAATTTGCTCGAGGCCTATGAGTATGGCGACGACATGCGTGCGCGTCGCAATATGCTTTCGGCGGCGTATAAGGCGGGCGTTGCGTTTACCCGCTCCTATGTGGGATACGTTCACGCCATCGCGCACAGTCTGGGCGGCCGATACGGAATTCCGCACGGTTTGGCCAACGCGATCATCCTGCCGCACATGCTTCGCGTTTATGGTGACGCCGCCGCCCCCATGCTTGCCGATCTTGCTCGCATGGCAGGCATTGCGCCGGCTAACGCGCAGGACAGTCTTGCGGCCGAGGCATTTATCGATTGGGTCGATCGCATGAACGTTGCCCTGGGTATCCCCAAATATGTGACAGGCATTCGCCGCTCCGACATTCCCGAAATGGCGGCACATGCCGACGCCGAGGCCAATCCGCTATACCCCGTTCCGCTTTTAATGGACCGCTTGGAGCTCGAGCGTATGTACGAGGTCGTCGCGGGTGGTATGTTTGAGGACGAGAACTAGGAGAGTGCCATGAACACCGAGGAAATTGCGCGCATCGTCGGCGATCAGCGCGCCTACTTTAAGACGCACGCCACGTTTGATGTCGACGCTCGCCGCCGTGCGCTCGTGCGCCTGCGTGATGCGGTTCGTGCGCACGAGGCCGATATCGTCCATGCGCTCAAGACCGATTTGGGAAAGTCGCATGACGAGGCGTATATGTGCGAGATCGGCACGTCGCTTTCCGAGATTCGCCATCAGATCGCGCATGTGGCTCGATGGAGTCGTCCGCGCCTGCGTCCGTGTGACCTCGCCAATGCCGTGAGTGTGTGCAAAACGCAAGCCGTGCCCTATGGCGTCACGCTCATCATGGCTCCATGGAACTATCCGTTTTTGTTGACGCTCGAGCCGCTCGCCGGCGCGCTCGCTGCGGGTAACACCGTGGTCATCAAGCCGAGTGCCTATGCGCCGGCTTCGAGCGCGGTGCTCAAGCAAATCTGCGAAGAGACGTTTGATCCGCGCCTGGTGACGGTTATCGAGGGCGGGCGCGCCGAGAACGAAGCGCTGCTCGATGAGTGCTGGGACAAGATCTTCTTTACCGGCAGCGTTCCGGTCGGCAAACTCGTCATGGAGCGGGCAAGTAAAAACCTGACGCCCGTGACGCTTGAGCTGGGCGGAAAGAGTCCCTGCATTGTGGATGCGACGGCAAACTTGAAGGTCGCGGCACGGCGCATCGCCTTTGGTAAATGGCTCAACGTGGGCCAGACCTGTGTAGCGCCCGACTATCTGCTGGTCGACGTGCACGTGCACGATGAGTTGTTGGGCCTCATCAAGGAGGAGGTCCGCCGCATGTTTGGCGAGCATCCGCTCGACAACGAGGATTACGGCCACATCGTCAACGCCAAGCATTTTGCGCGCGTGCGCGGGCTGATCGATCCCGACAAGGTTGTGCTGGGAGGCACGGCGCGCGAGTCGTCGCTCAAGATTGAGCCGACGATCCTAGACGGCGTGTCCCCCGATGACGCCGTGATGCAGGAAGAAATCTTCGGTCCCATCTTGCCGGTGCTGACGTTTGAGAGCTTAGACGAGGCCGAGACGTTTATTACGGATCGTCCGACACCGCTGGCCTTATATATCTTTAGCCAGGACCGCGCAGTTCAGGAGCGCTTTGTGCGCCATGTGCCCTTTGGCGGCGGCTGCGTCAACGACACGATCATGCATCTGGCTACGAGCCATATGGGCTTTGGCGGCATGGGCGCGAGCGGTATGGGGCAGTACCATGGACGCGAGAGCTTCGATACGTTTAGCCACAAGAAGAGCATCGTGAACAAGGCAACGTGGCTGGACGTGCCATTCCGCTATGCCCCGTATGCGAGCTGGAAGCACAAGTTCGTGCGCATGTTCGTGCATTAGAATCAGATGACTTAGAGATAAGCAAAATGGCCGCCCCCGCATAAGCGAAGACGGCCACTTCTCATGCCCAAGCGCTGGGGCGTGGAGCGTTCTGATGGCAACGCGCAGGGGCGGGACGCCAGATCGGTGCTAGAATACGGGACGACCGCAGCAAAGGGGAGATTATGCATATGTTCGAGACCTACATGGACTGATGACGCTCAGGTTGTCTTGTTTGGTTTCCATATGCATGAGGGGTTTACTATGTCCCGTCTTCTTTCTCCATCGCACCGTTTGGTTGCGGTAAATTTCTTTATTCAGCTTGCATTTCAGTCGACGTATTTTGTCGGCATCATTGGCTGCGGCACCTACGTTCTCGGGGCCGGCGCATTTGAGACGTCCGCCCTCGTGTTTGGACTCAACCTGGTGCTCATCTTTGCAACGTTTTGCGCCGGCGCACTTGTGGACTCCTTGGGCCCGCGTCATGTGCTTCTAGCCGTTTGCGTCCTGCTTTGCGCATCGGGCGTTTTTGGCCTTGTAGCTCCCGTGTCCTATCCCGCGCTTGCGCTACTCGCCATCTCTGCCGGGTTGCTGTTTGGCGCGGGGACCACGGCCATGGACGCCTATCCGCGCTTTTTGACGGAGGCGCCCGAGGAGCTTTTGCGCATAAACGGCCTCAACAATATCGCGACAAGTGTCGCGGTGATCGTTGGACCTGCCCTTGGAGGCGTTATCGCCTCGGCCTTTTCCAACCAAGGGGTGTTTTTCCTGCTCGCGGCAGCACCTGTTCCCGCTTTGCTGCTTGTGGCCTCGTTGCGTGAAGGCACTGCTGTTCAGGGCGTCGACAAGCCGGAGTCTCGCGATGGGGCGACGGGCTTGCGATCGCTTTGGGAGGGCGTTATTACCACGGCGGCCGATGCCGACCTGCGCCTGATTTTTCTCATGGGCTTTATGGGTTTCTTTGCCTACGGGGCGTTCGATTCGCTCGAGTCACTGTTCTACCGCGATGTTCTCTGCGTGGGTGCGGAGTGGATGGGATGGCTGTCGGCCATTGCCGGTATCGGCGGAACACTGGGATCGTACCTGATCATGCGCGTGCCGTCGGGACGCATCAGGCTGGAGCTTTTGGCAGCGATGCTGCTGGTGACGGGCGTGGGCTCCGTTGTGTATGTGGGTACCGCCTCTGTTGCCGTCGCTGCAGTGGGGCAGCTTGTCTGCGGCATCGGTTTTGGTGCCATGGGACCGGTGCGCGTCACGCTCACCCAGCGCTTGAGCGACCCTGCTAAGGTGGGGCGCGTCATGGGCGTGATGCGCGTGGGCCTCAATGGCGCCGGCGTGCTGCCGCTGATTGTGGCTCCGTTTTTGGCCGATGCCTTTGGCGTGCAGGGAGTACTTGTTGGCGCAAGCCTGGCAACGGCCGCTATCGCCTGCACGTTTTGGGCAATCGCCCGGCATCGGGGCTAGACTCGCGGTGTCCCACTTGCTTTGCTGAATAAGTAGTATGGCGTGCCAATTTTGTGCAATAGAACCGATAGCATAGGGATAAACAAAGTGGCCGCCCCGCGTAAGCGAAGACGGCCACTTCTCACGATGAAAACGTGTATCGGAGTTGGCAAGACCCGCGGGCACGGGTGCCATCCGTGTCCCTATCTTATCCGCAAGCGCTCTGCCGCGCAAGCGTTGCGGCAAGCGATTGAAAGACGCAGGTAGGGTGAATATGTGTCCGCACGGGCCCGTAGACTTCTCGATAAGGTTAAGTGCCGGGTATCCCGGCCGTTAGAGGAGCTGCTATGTACGAGCCTTCACGTGTTCTTCTGTCGTTTCACATTGCGGGATTTCAGTATGCCGATGGCGCCTTGGTCTTGGGCGATCTTAAAGTGGGCGATAAGCTGACGCTGTGTGCCGAGCGCGATAATCCCCATGACCCCGAGGCGGTTGCGATCTATTACGGCAACACCAAGCTTGGCTATGTTCCGGGAAACGAGGTCGGCCCGCTGTCCTTGATGATGTATTACGGCCACGAAGACGTATTTGAGGCCCTCGTGCAACAGGTTGCCCCCGAGCGCAGCCCGTGGCATCAGGTGCGCGTTGGGCTCTATGTGGTGGATGCTCGCTAGTCGGCGATGGAGGCGGTCATGTTTGATGACGATGACCTGTTAGATCTGACAGATGATCCGTTTGAGTGGGATATGCTGCTCGATGACGATGAGTTGGAGCAGGACCGCAAGAAACGGCAGGGTAAGAAAACTCAGGGCGACGCTTCGAAAAAGCAAGACAAGCGCCGACGCGGTCTGTTCGGCGGGCTCTTTGGCTAACCGCCGCATCGCTGTGTCTGTATACTTAGCACGAGTTTGATGCGTTGCGAAATGAGGACAGAGACGATGATGTGGTTTACCGCCGACCTGCACTTGGGCGATACGAATATCTTGCACGACATGGACCGGCCGTTTGGCTCGGTTGAGGAGATGAATCGCAAGGTCATCGATGCCATCAATGAGTGCGTGGCTGCGGATGATCGCCTCCATATTCTGGGTGACTTTACCTATCGTTTGCCCCTGGCGGATGCTGTGCGCCTGCGCGAGCGTATCGAATGCAAGAATGTGACGCTTATCCGTGGCAACCATGACGGCGACTGGGAAGATCCCGACGCACCGCAGATTTGGGAAGACGTGCGCGATTACCTGGAGATTGCTCCCGGCTATGCCAAGGGTCATCGCCTGGTGATGAGCCATTACCCCATGCTCAGTTGGAATGGCAAGGCGCGCGGCGCCATCATGCTGCACGGGCATATCCACAGCAGAGGAGACCGCACCAACGCGCGCAATCGCGACCGCGAGCGCCCCATCTTTCGTTACGATGTCGGCCTCGACGCCAACGATTGCAAGCCCGTAAGCCGTGACCAGATTCTCGGTTTTTTTGGACTGTAATTCTCGAACCACCGCACAAACCACCACAAAGGTGCCTGTCCCCTTTGCGGTGGTTCTGGCGCCGTTGCCATTATGGCAGCGGCGCCTTTTTTGTCCGTGCGGCGCGGTAGAGTGTAGGCGGTTGAAATTTGCGTCCATCG
>URFP01000048.1:0-12211 GCA_900547235.1 uncultured Collinsella sp.
GGCCAGCCCGTGGGAGGCCAGGGCGCCGCTGACCGGTGGACGGCACCGAGCCGTCATCGAGATTGAAGAAGGGGGAGGCCTCGCGGCCTCCCCCTTCTTTGCGTTTACGGGCTTTTGTCTCACATAGTAGCTGTGTTTTATAACCCTCGTTTGTCGCATCTTCTGTGAACGGGCTACAATAGCTTAGTCTGTGCAATATGGAGGTGAACATGGCTGAAGCTGGTATCGGCGTTGATATCGTCGAGATTTCCCGCATGAAATCTATTCTTGAAAAGACGCCGTCGTTTGCTCGGCGTGTGTTTACCGAAGAAGAGCGTGCGTATTGCGATGCATCATCGCGTCCCGCTGCTCACTATGCCAGCCGCTTTGCTTCGCGCGAGGCGGTGCTTAAAGCTCTCGGCACGGGTTTTAGTCAAGGCGTGGGTCGCAAGGATGTTTCGGTAACGCGTGATAAACTCGGCAAACCGAAGGCGCTGCTTTCGGGCCGTGCTCTCGAGATCGCTCAAGAACTGGGTGTTGTTGAGGTCGCTCTTTCCATTACGCTTACGGGAGACTTGGCCGTTGCGAATGCCATCGCGATTACCGAAGATGCTCGGCCTAAGCCAAAAGATGAAAAGGTGAGCACCAAGAAACGCGTTGCGCAGACATTTAAAGAGGCTCGCTCTGTATTAGATGAGCTCGAGCAGCTGCAGAATTCAGCATTGACGGAGCACCTGGGCGATGCTTCGCAAGATACGCTAGGAGCATAGATGAAACCGGTTTTGAGTACCGAAGAAGTCGTTCGTCTCGAGGATATCATCGAACGCGAAGGGACTTCGAAGGCCGAGCTTATGGAGCTAGCGGGTGAGTTTGCCGCTAACGAGGTCTTGAAGCTCAATCCCGATCGGGTTCTCGTTTTGGTCGGTTTTGGTAATAATGGCGGCGACGGTTGGGTTGCCGCCGATATCCTGAGCCATAAGGGTGTGGACGTGGATATCGTTTCTCCGGTTGAACCGGATGAGATTCCTGCTGCTCTGGCACGTCATGTTGCTCGTCGTACTGCCGGCCGCGATGTGCACGTTTGCGTCGGCCCCTCGCGTGATGAACTCGAGGTTTTGATCGATAAGGCCGATGTTGTTGTCGATGCCATTTTTGGTACCGGTTTCCACGGGAATCTGCGTGCGCCGTTCTCCATTTGGATTCCTACGGTCAATGAATGCGCCGATTGTGTCGTATCCATTGATGTCCCCTCGGGCCTGAATGCAGAGACGGGCGTTGTTGATGACGACTGCATTCGTGCCGAGCGCACGGTGACGATGATTGCGCCCAAGATTGGTCTGTATAGCGCTGATGGTCCTGAGTATGCTGGCGATTTGATCTGCGGCAATCTTTACGACCGTCTTGACGAGGTCATCGATGATGTCGACCACGCCGCCGAGATTGTCGAGCCCGGTGACTTAGTTGATTACTTTGCTCCGCTACCATCGAATATCGATAAGTATTCCCGTGGCTCCGTGCTTATTGTCGCCGGATCTGCGCAATATCCTGGTGCTGCCATTATGGCGGCCAAGTCTGCAGCTCGCGCGGGTGCTGGTTACGTGGCAGTCGCGGCTCCTGACGCCTGCGCCAATCTCATTCGCATGGCACTTCCTTCGATTCCGGTCTTTGCTATTCCGTCTGATTCCCGCGGCTCCTTTGGCGCCGCTGCGCGCATGACGGTGTGCGAGATCGCAAAGAAGTACAGCTGCGTGCTGTGCGGTCCCGGTATGACGACGTCTGCCGGCGCTATGCAGGTGGTTTCGGGCTTGCTCGAGCTTGATGTACCGCTAATTTTGGACGCCGATGCACTCAACTGCCTTGCTAAGATTGCCATTGACGGTATTGATAGTAACCCCGAGATGTATCGCCGCGAGCAGCCGTTGGTTATGACGCCGCACTATCGTGAGCTTTCGCGCCTGGTTGCCGGTGACGAGGTGAACGACCTTGGTACCGCGATTGCGGCCGCGCAGAAGGTTGTCTGGGCTGCAGGCTCCGACAATCTGGTGGTCATTGCCAAGGGGCCGACGACGGCTATCTGTGGCGTTGAGCGTGTGCTGCTGCCGCTCTCGGGTCCGGCTTCTCTGGCAACTGCCGGTTCGGGTGATGTTCTCGCGGGTATTTTGGCCGGCACGCTTGCCACCATGCGCGACGAGATGGATCGTTGGGAGTTGCTGTATTCGTACGCCGTCGCACTTCACAGCTACGCCGGTTTTGCCGCGGCGACGGAGTATGGTGAGAAGAGCGTCATCGCGACCGATCTTATCGACTTGATCGGTCCTGCCATGGAGCTGGCGGCAAAGGATGCGCTCGAAGATCTGGGAATCATGGACGAAGGGTCGGATGACTAATCATGAATAAAGCCGATTTGACGCGCTGGTCCTGGGTCGAGATCGACCGCGGGGCGCTCCGTCGCAACACGAGGGCCTATAAGAACTTGTTGAATCCGCGTCAGCGCCTGTGCTGCGTGGTCAAGGCCGATGCTTATGGTCATGGAGCTGTTGAGTGTGCCAAGATCATGTATTCGGCCGGTGCCGACATGTTTGCCGTGGCGACGGTTAACGAGGGCGTTGGGCTCCGTCAGGGCGGGATTACTAAGCCCGTCCTGATTCTAAGTGAGCCGCCTATCGAGGCTATTCCTGCATTGCTCGAATTCGATATCATGCCCTCGGCCTATACGTCTGACTTTGCTCTTGCGTATGGCGAATGTGCTGTCGCGGCGGGCAAAGTGGGCAAGTACCATCTTGCCATCGAGACGGGCATGAATCGTATCGGCGTTCACTACACGCAGGTGCTCGACTTTGTCCGCGGTATAAATTTCCATCGCGGTATTCAGTGCGACGGCGTATTTACGCACTTCGCCACGGCCGATGAACCTTCGGGCTGGGACTACAAGCTGCAGTGCCAGCGTTTTACCGAGGCCGTTCAGGCCATTAAGGACGCAGGTTTTGAATGCGGTATCGTGCATTGTGCCAATACGCCATCCTCGATGCTCGATTCTTCAATGCACTTTGACATGATTCGTGCCGGCATCGGTTTGTATGGTCTGCAGCCATGTGAGCTGAGTGGTCGCGTGATGCAGCTTGATCCCGTCATGAGCGTCCACGCGCGTGTGACGCGCGTGGCGCATCCTGCGATGGGCGAGGGCGTGGGCTACGGCTTTACCTACCGCGTACCGCGCACGCGCGTTCAGATCTGCACCCTTCCGATCGGTTATGCCGATGGCCTTTCGCGTACGCTTTCCAATCGTATGGACGTGCTGTATCGCGGCGAGCGTGTGCGTCAGGTGGGCAATATCTGCATGGACCAGTTTATGGTCGCCATTCAGTCCAACCCGGCGCATGAGATTCCCGAGGCCGAGTATGGTGACGAGATGATCATTGTCGGCCGCGATGGAGATGCCGAGATTACCATGGACGAGATGGCGCGCCTACGCGGCACGATTAACTACGAGGTCGCTTGCGGCTTTGGTATGCGTCTCGACAAGGTCTACGTGTAGGAGTCGCTATGGGCGTCATGCACATCCCCGGCCATAGCCATCAGGCGCCGCGTGAGGTCGCACTCGAGGAGATCGAGGCCGTTCTGGGCGATTGTCACCTTTGCCAGCTTTACCAGTCGCGCCATAACATCGTGTTTGGCGTGGGAAACCCCCACGCTCGCGTGATGTTTATTGGCGAGGCGCCGGGCCGCAATGAGGATTTGCAGGGCGAGCCCTTTGTGGGGGCGGCAGGCGAGGACCTCAACGGCATTTTGTCGCTGGCGGGGCTCAAACGCGAAGACGTCTACATTGCCAACGTGCTTAAGTGCCGCCCGCCGGGAAACCGCAATCCGCGTCCCGAGGAAGTGCTGGCTTGTTCGCCGTTTTTGCGTGAGCAGATTCGAAGCATCTGGCCCGATATTATCGTGACACTCGGCAACCCCGCGACGCACTTTGTGCTTAAGACCGAGATTGGCATTACTAAGCTGCGCGGCAGGTTCCACCAGATGGGGCATTTTGTAGTAATGCCCACGTTCCATCCGGCAGCAGCGCTGCGCAATCCGGCATGGCAGGAGCTGCTAGAGGAAGACTTTAAGATGCTGGGCGACTATCTGGAGCGACATCCCGCGCCAGAGGACGCCTCGGAATAATAAGGAGCGTATATGTCCCTGGAGCGCCTGGGGGTAGGCACTTACAAAACGGCTAGTGCTGCCGATACGGAGTACTTTGGCGAGCTAATTGCACCGTGCCTTGAGGACGGCGATGTGCTCATCCTGACCGGTGGCCTGGGAGTGGGCAAAACTCACTTTACCAAGGGCGTCTCGCGCGGGCTGGGCGATGGGCATATGGTTACGAGCCCTACGTTTGCGCTCATGGCCGTTCACGATCAAGGTCGTATTCCGCTGTTTCACTTTGATCTATACCGCCTGGAGCATGCCTACGAGCTCGAGGATACGGGCATTTTCGATGTGCTGGGCTATGAGGGTGCTTGCCTGCTGGAATGGGGCGAACAATTCCAGGACGAGCTGACGGATGAGTATCTTTCGGTGACGCTCAAGCGTGATGAGGGCGACAGCGACGTGCGAACGATAACGCTTGAGGCGCACGGTGACCGCGCAATGGAGCTTTCCCATTTGATTGATAAGGCTGTACAAGATGAGCTTGCATAACGACAACGCGCTGGTGGTGGCGCTCGATACCTCGACTGACATGCTTGCCTGCGCGGCAAGCTGGATTGATGGGCAGACGGGTGAGACGAAGCTCGTGAGTGGCGACCACATGTGTCGCCGTCACGCCAACGTTGAGCTCGTGAATACCGTTGATGGCGTGCTGGCTCAAGCCGGTCTGGATCGCAGCGATGTTGGTTGCTATGTGGTCGGCCGCGGCCCGGGGTCCTTTACGGGTGTGCGCATCGGCATCTCCACTGCCAAGGGCCTCGCGCGTGGTGCCAATGTTCCGCTGCTGGGCCTGTCGACGCTCGACGCTTGCGCTTGGACGGCGTGGAAGGCTGGCGTGCGCGGCAAGCTTGGTATCTTGGCCGATGCTATGCGCGGTGAGGTATATCCGGCGCTGTATATGCTGGTCGATGAGGGTCCCGAGCGTCAATTTGAGCGCGAACACGTGGTCAAGGCCGCCGTGGCGCTCGATGAGTGGCGCCAAGCAGCGGACTGGGGCCAGGTTCAGCTGACCGGTGACGGTCTCGTGCGCTATGGCAAGCTGCTGGGTGAGGACGAGGCCGCCCGCTGCGTGGAGCGCGACCTGTGGTGGCCTTCGGGCGAGGGCTTGCTGCTCGCGCACGCTGCGGGTGACGGCGATCCGGCCCGCGTCCTGCCGATTTACACGCGCCTTTCGGATGCCGAGGAAAACGAGCGCAAGCGTCTTGGTCTTGCCGAGAGTGCGCAGAGCGAAATTACGGGTGTTGCCGATGAGCTCGCCGGTCGTCATCTGCAGTTCCGTCCCATGGGCGCGGCGGATGCCGAGGGCGCAAGCGCGCTGGAGGCTGCCTGCTTTGAAGGTGCCGGACACGAGGCATGGACGCCGGGCATGTTCCTGTCCGAACTGGGCGAGGACGTCGCTGCGCCGCGTAGTTGGTGGGTGGCACACGACGACGGCAAGCTGCTGGGCCTTGCCGGCGGTATGGTCGTGGACGGTGATGTGCAGATTCTGGATGTCGCCGTCGACCCGGCACATCGCCGTGAGGGCATTGCCCGCAAGCTGCTGTCGCACGTGAGCTATGATGCCCAGATGCTCGGCTGCACTACGGCTTCGCTCGAGGTCGAGGACGGTAACGAGGGGGCGACCGCGCTTTATAACGCTCTGGGCTTTACCGAGGCTGGCCGTCGCCGCGGCTACTATGGTGCCGGCAAGGACGCCATCGTCATGACGGCTCCGCTGCCCCTGGTGCTTCCGTTCGATAATGCTTCGCCCGAGCCGACGGCGGCAGAGCAGCGCGTATGGCCGCTGCCTGCGCCTGGGCGCTCCGAGGGGGAGCGTGCCGAAATTGAGCGCCGCCGCCTAGTGCTCGCTATCGAGAGCTCCTGCGACGAGACGGCCGTGGCGATTATCGATGCGGATGGCAATATGCTGGCCAACCAGGTGTCGACACAGATTGATTTTCACGCCCGCTTTGGCGGCGTGGTGCCCGAGATCGCCTCGCGCAAACACGTTGAGGTGATTGTGAGTGTCGTGGATGCGGCGCTCGAGGATGCCGCAGCATCGCTTGGTCTTGAGGGTGGAGCCATTGCCCCTAGCGAGCTTGCCGCCGTGGGCGTGACACAGGGTCCGGGCCTGGTGGGCGCCCTCGTGGTGGGCGTTGCCTTTGCTAAAGGCTTTGCCTACGCTGCCGGTAAGCCGCTCGTATGCGTCAACCATCTGGAGGGGCACCTGTTTGCCAACTTGCTGGCGCAGCCCGACCTCAAGCCGCCGTTTATCTTCACGCTCGTCTCGGGCGGTCATACCATGCTTGTTCACGTCAAGGCGTGGGGCGACTACGAGGTGCTCGGCGAGACGCTCGACGACGCCGTGGGCGAAGCCTTCGACAAGGTGGCAAAGGCGCTGGGCCTGGGCTATCCCGGTGGCCCCATCATCTCCAAGCTTGCCGAGACGGGCAACCCCAAGGCGATCGATTTTCCCCGCGCGCTTAACAGCAGGGGAGACTACCGCTTCTCGCTTTCGGGCCTCAAGACGGCGGTGACGCTCTACATCGAGCAGGAGACCAAGGCCGGGCGCACGATTCACCTGCCCGATCTAGCGGCCTCGTTTGAGGCGGCGGTCTTTGACGTGCAGTACAAGAAGGCCAAAAACGCACTGCACGCTACCGGATGCAAGGAATACTGCATCGGTGGCGGCGTCTCGGCCAACCCGCATCTGCGCGAGATGATGATCAAGAAGCTTGGGCGTCAGGGGATCCGCGTAACGGTGCCACCGCTTTCGGCGTGCACCGACAACGCCGCCATGATCGCAGAGGTTGCTCGCCGTAAATTCGACCGAGGAGAAATCTCGCCGTTCGACGTCGATGCCGATCCGAACATGACGCTGTAGTCGCAAAGGTGCGATCCCCGGCGCTGCCCGGGCGCCAACGGCCGCATATGAACTTTCCTGCTCTACAGTCCTGCTCACGACGGAGGCCACATTAAGTGGCCTCCTGTTCGTGCGGAACTCGCGATAAAGTTCATATGCGGCCGTTGGCGCCCGGGCAGCGCCGGGGACCTTTCTGTATCGATATAGCTTCTGAGCTGGATCGGCGTCGACAACGTCCAGCAAGGTTAACAAGCCAGCGTCGAATTTCCGGCGTGCTTTAGCTGAAAGAAAAGATGGCATGCGGAGCTTTGCTCCGCATTTGGGATGGGAGCCCCTCGGGAGCGGGCGGGCGTATACAAGGTTTATCGCGAGTTCCGCACGAGCCGGAGAGCACTTAATGTGCTCTCCGTGCGAGCAGGACTGTAGAGCAGGAAACCTTGTATACGCCCGCCCGCTCCCGAGGGGCATCTCTCATGCAAAAACTTTTGTTGGGTAAAGTCCGAGGTCAATGGCGTTTTATACCGAGAAATTCAAAAATAGTTGAAAATTCATTACAAATTTGCGTTGACTTTAGGTAACTAAAGTTTCATACTCCTTTTTCAACCACTGGGGGATGTGAACACGCACGGATCGTTCGCATCATGATTGAAGAGGATTTTTTAGACATGTTCACGCATCAGCTAAACATTATCAGCGTAGTAATTATCTGATGCGGGTTAGCACATACAGCTAGCCCGTACGATAACGGGCGGCTGATGAAGATGAGGGCCGTCGAGCGCAACCGACGGCCCTCATTTTTTATGTCTAGGAAGTTCTTTTTAGAGGAGGAAATGTAATGAACGGAGTTTTGCTCATGGTTGTGGCCGCGGCGGTGCTCGCCTGCGGCTATCTGGGCTACGGCCGCTGGCTGGCCAACAAGTGGGGCGTTGACAAAGAGGCCCTCACGCCGGCCAAGCGCATGAAGGACGGCAAGAGCTTCTCGCCCGTCTCCGCCTTTACCGCGTTCTCGCATCAGTTCAGCTCGATCTGCGGTGCTGGCCCTGTCACGGGTACGATCGTCGCCATGGCCTTTGGCTGGCTGCCCGTCGTGCTCTGGGTCCTCGTCGGCGGCATCTTCTTTGGCGCCGTCCACGACTTTGGTGCTCTGTACGCTTCGATGAAGAACAACGGCAAGTCGCTCGCTCAGCTCATCGAGAAGTACATCGGCAAGACCGGCCGTCGCCTGTTCCTGCTGTTCTGCTGGCTGTTCTGCATCATCGTCATCGCCGCCTTCACCGACATGGTCTGCAAGACGTTCATGTTCACCCCGGCCGTTGACGCTTCTGGCGCCGCTACCGGTGCCATCGACTTCACCAAGTCCTATGCCGCTGGCTGCGCTGGCACCATCTCCATCCTGTTCACCTTCGTCGCTATCGCCTTTGGTTGGGCCCAGAAGAAGTTCAACCTCACCGGCGCTGCCGAGTTTGTCACTGGCGTGGTACTCATGGTTCTCATGTTTGCCGTCGGCATGCAGTTCCCGGTCTACCTGGACAAGTTCCAGTGGTTCGCCGTTGTCATGGTCTACCTGGTCTTTGCTGGCGCCATGCCCATCCAGATGCTCAAGACCCCTCGCGACTACCTCACTTCCATCATGATGATCGTCATGATCGCCTGCGCTGTCCTCGGTATCGTCGTCCTGGGTGTTAACGGCCAGGCCACCATCACCGCTCCGGCCTTTACCGGCTTCTCCAGCGCTTCTGGCATGATGTTCCCGGTCCTGTTTGTTTCCGTTGCCTGCGGTGCCCTCTCCGGCTTCCACAGCCTCGTTTCTTCTGGTACCTCCTCCAAGCAGGTCGAGAAGGAGCAGGACGCCGTCAAGGTCGGTTATGGCGCCATGATCGTCGAGTCCTTCGTCGGCATCCTTGCCATCATCGTCGCCGGCATCATGTTCTCCGATATGAACACCGCCGGCACTGGTGCCCTCAACGCCGGCGTCGCTTCCACCCCGTTCCAGATCTTCGCCGCTGGTATCTCCCGCGGTATGCAGGCCTTCGGTGTTGACGGCACGCTCGCTACCGTCTTCATGACCATGAACGTCTCCGCTCTGGCCCTGACCTCGCTCGATGCCGTCGCCCGCATCGCCCGCACCTCGTTCTCCGAGTTCTTTGCCCAGACCAACGACGCCCTGGCCATCGAGTCCAAGGCCGGCTACATGAAGGTTCTCGGCAACCCCTGGTTCGCCACGGTCGTCACCCTGCTTCCCGGTCTCGCCCTCGCCTTTGGCGGCTATGCCAACATCTGGCCGCTCTTTGGTGCTTCCAACCAGCTGCTCGGCGGCATGACCATGATCACCCTCGCCGTGTTCTGCAAGTGCACCGGCCGCAAGGGCTGGATGCTCTACGTGCCCGTCGCCTTCCTGCTCTGCTGCACCTTCACCTCGCTGGTCCAGAGCGCCATGGGCTGCATGACCGCTGTCCAGGCTTACGGCTTCTTCGGCACCATCCCGGCTACCGCCACCACGGCCGCCGTCTCCGTCGCCGCCACCAAGGGCCTGCAGCTCGTTTTCGCCGTCCTGCTGATGGTCCTGGGCCTCATCGTTGCCGTCAACTGTCTCAAGGAGTTCTTCGGCAAGGAGGCCGGCTCCATGCCCGACGAGGAGCCCGAGTGGTCCGAGATGGGCAAGGCCGAGTACGGTCGCGCCGCTGCCGCTGAGGCTCCTGCCGACGCCGAGGCCGCTAAGGCCTAGTCGGTCGGACGGGTTGAATCTCCCATCTATTTGACTCGGAAAGACCGGGTCCGCAATCAAGCGGACCCGGTCTTTTTTCTTGTGATAACAGGTGGTGCAAGGGCGTTCTCGCAGATGTTTTGCGTGGATAGGCTCGTGCGTTGTACCATATGGACGTATATGTGTGCATATGAAAGGGGCCCCGTGGCCAAGACGGTATATTCCGATAATCAAAACAATGTCGATGCTCTGGCTGAGCGTCTGAGCAGCCAGACGTCGCTTTCTGCCGAG
This sequence comes from uncultured Collinsella sp., assembly GCA_900547235.1. Classification (GTDB taxonomy): domain Bacteria; phylum Actinomycetota; class Coriobacteriia; order Coriobacteriales; family Coriobacteriaceae; genus Collinsella. The sequence continues at coordinate 10,008 of URFP01000048.1, forward strand.
CGCGCCAAGCTGGTTGCCTACGACCTGCTCTGCCGCAAGGCGCTCAAGATTAAGTCGAGCGCGCTGGCGCAGATTTTCCGCTCCGTCGATAAGGAATGCGACACCAAGGCGATGCGCGACGAACTCATCGCGGCAAATATCGTGACCAAGATCGAGGGCAGCGGCATTAACGGGCGCCCGGCGTTCTATACCATCAATGTCGAGATCCGCGATGCCCAGGAGCAGCCTGCCGAGTCCGTCGAAGATTTTGTCGTCGAGGATTCCGCTGACGTGCCTGCTGTGGAAGAAGCTGCTCCGCGTGAGCATGTCGATACCGATGAGTTGCTCGATGAGAACGTCGTGCGTGCCTTTACGGCCAAGGCAGGACGCGGCGGTTTTGGCGGGGGTGGCAAGCGCGATGCGCAGCGCCGCGCCCAGCAGGAGCGCTTCCGTCGTGCCGTTGCTCAAAAGGGTGAGACGGATGCCGAGGCTGTTGAGAACGAGGTTGCTGCCGAGTCGCAGAGGCCCGCGAAGGAGCAAAAGCCCGTGGAGGCCCAGGAGCCCCAGCGTCGCCGTGGTGCCCACTTTAAGGCTGCGCAGCAGGATGTCGCGCATGAGGTTGAAGAGCCTTCCGAGGCTGCAGACGATGTTGAGGAGTCTGCCAAGAAGGCTCCGGGTTCATGCCGTCCCGGGCGTGGTTTTGCGAGGCGCGCGTATCCCGTAAGGCGTCAGGAGAAGGGCGAGCCGGCTCCGACCGCTCAGGCCGAGAAGGCCGAACAAACCGAGAAAACCGTTGAGCCGGCGGCTCGCGAGCAGAAGCCTGTTGAGCCGCAGCTTGAGGTTGCTGCCGAGGCCAAGGGCGAGCAGCCTACTGATGGGCAGACGGAGCAGGGCGCGTCGAGCAGGCCTCGCCGCCGTCGCCATCGCGGGGGTCGCAGTTCCCATGCCGAGACTGCAGCCGAGAAGACCACGCCGCAGGACGAGGATGCGAAGGCCGAGGTTTCTTCGGGGCAGCCTAAGCGCCAGCCGGCGAAGGAGAGCAAGTCCGATCGTCCGCAGAAGCAGGCGTCTATGCCGAAGCGCGAGCGCAATTCCCAAGGCGATTCTAAGCGCAGGTCTCAGAAGAAGCCGGAGTCTGCCGCAGCAGATGCTGCTGCCCAGCAGCCCGAGTCGGCCGTCCACGGCGAGGTATCGGCGTTTGCCCTTGCCCGCGTTTTAGGCAGGCAGCTGCTCAAAGTTGTCCCTACGCCTACGGCGCTCTCTAAGATCAAGGAGCAGCAGACACAGATCGTAAAGGTCGAGGGCAAGGACGGCAAAAAGGCGCCGCAGCGCACTCAGCACAACGAGATGTCCAACCGCAAGATTGCCGAGGAAATCGCAATCATCCAGGCTTGGATCGAGCAAAACCGAGGTGCCGATACGCCGGTTGCCTCGCGCCGCCAGCGTGCCTACCAGATTTTTAACGACGAGAAGGCTTTTGACGGCAAGCACGGCGAGCGTCTAATTCGGCGTATGACCGAAAAGGGCATCAGCATGCAGGCGATCAAGGTCGCCCCCAACCGCCCCGTGCACTTTACGGGTTTCTTTACGCTGGGCGCCGATAAGCCGTTCATTATGGTCGAGAACCTGGACACCTATGACGAGATCGTCAGGCTGCTGCGTGGCCGCAAGCACGCCAAGCTCTTTGGCATCAAGGTGGGCGGCGTGATTTTTGGCGGCGGATGCAAGGCGAGCGTCTCGCATGCCCTGGACGATTATCTGGCCGAGATCGGCTATCGCTTTAACTACGTCTACTACGTGGGCGATATCGACCGCGAGGGCGCGCGCATCGTCGAGCAGGCTCGCAATGCCAATGTGGTTGAGATTCGCCTGCATGCCGGTATGTACCGCGCCATGCTCGCCGAGCATAAGCGTCGCGTGAAGGCCGGCGGCGAGTGCGAGCGCGCGGCTGCCAACCAGGGCGTGCCGCAGAACTTGGCGGCGACGATCAAGGATCTGCCCATGGTCACGCGCGTGCAGTTCCGCAATGTGCTACGTGAAGGCGGGCGCATTCCGCAGGAGATTCTGATGACCGCCGACTATCGGGATGGCGACTCGGGAAGCTTCGACCGCATGCTTAACAATTAGGGACGTGTGGCCCCGGCGGGCCGGGCATTAAGTTTGCTGCTCTACAGTCCTGCGCAAGACGAAGGCCACATTAAGTGGCCTTCTTTGCGTGCGGAACT
>URFP01000049.1:0-12187 GCA_900547235.1 uncultured Collinsella sp.
TAGCGGGTGGTTTAAAGCTGGCCGCTGCGCGGCCAGCAGACTAAAGTCTTGAAAATCCAAAACGTGGGCGCCGTCGTTCAAACGAACGACGGCGCCCACACTCATTTTCTATTCAGCCCTAGTCATCGCACAAAGCCCCTTCGGCAGCACACGGTGCAACCGAGTCACCGTAGGCCGGGGCGGAGGGGGCCGAGTTTCCCACTGAGCGACTCTGCTTGCAGCCGGAGCGAAGGGGGAAACTCGGCCCCCTCCGCCCCGGCCGGCCAGCTCAACCTACACCGTGTGCTGCGGCAGGTCCTGCAGGGCGATGACGTCCATGCCCATGTCGTTGGCGCTGCCGTGACCCTGCTGGTCCTCACGCGCCGCCTCGATGGCACTCACGTACGTGTTGGCAGCGGACATCGCGGTCACGCAGGTTACGCCGCGGCGCACCGCCTCGGTACGCAACAGATAGCCGTCGCCGCGCGAACCCGGGCCGTACGGCGTGTTGATAATCACCGCGATCTTGCCATCGGCGATGAGGTCGCCGATGTTGGGGCGCTCGCCATCATGTGGGCCGCTGATCTTTTCCACGATCTCGCAGGTCACGTTGCCGCCGCGCAGCACGCGCGCCGTACCTTCGGTGGAGCAGATATCAAAGCCCAGGTAGCGCAGGATGCGGGCGACCGAAAGGATATGGCGCTTGTCGCGGTCGCACACACTGATGAACACCTTGCCGGCGCTCGGGTCGGGCAGCTTGTAGTCAATCGCCAGCTGCGTCTTGGCGTATGCCTCGGGATAGCTCTTGGCGATACCCATGACCTCGCCCGTCGACTTCATCTCGGGCCCTAGGATAACGTCGGCACCGGGGAAACGGCCCCAGGGCATAACGGCTTCCTTCATGCAGAACCAGTCCAGCTGACGCTCGTCGCTCGGCAGGCCCAGGCTCGCGATGGAATCACCCGCCATGATGCGCGCCGCGCACTTGGCCAGCGGCACGCCGGTGGCCTTGGAGATAAACGGCACGGTGCGGCTCGCGCGCGGGTTGGCCTCGATCACGTAGACGGTCTCGCCCTTGATGGCGTATTGCACGTTGACCAGGCCGCGTACGCCCAGCGCCATCGCGATGCGGCGCGTGGTCTCGCGAAGCTTCGCCTGCAGGCTCTCGCTAAAGCTGAACGGCGGGATGCAGGTCGCGGAGTCGCCGGAGTGAATACCGGCCTCCTCGATATGCTCCAGGATGCCGCCGATGTAAACCTCTTCGCCATCGCACAGGGCGTCGACATCGGACTCGATCGCACCCTCCAGGAAGCGGTCCAGGTATACCGGGTAGTCGGGGCTAATGCGCGCAGCCTCGGCCATGTAATCGCGCAGATGCTCGGCATCGTAGGCGATCATCATGCCGCGGCCGCCCAGCACGTAGCTCGGACGCACCAGCAGCGGGTAGCCGATGTGCGCGGCCACGGCCTCGGCCTCCTCAAACGAGGTTGCCTGGCCCGCCGGCGGGTACATGATGCCCAGCTTGTCGAGCAGAGCGGCGAAGCGCTCGCGGTCCTCGGCAAAGTCGATGGCATCGGGCTTGGTTCCCATGATGTTCACGCCGCTCTCCTCGAGCATGCGCGCCAGCTTAAGCGGGGTCTGACCGCCGAGCGTCACCACGACGCCGTCGGGGCGCTCAACGTCGACAACGTCCATGACATCCTCGTAGGTGAGCGGCTCAAAGTACAGGCGATCGGACGTGTCATAGTCGGTCGAGACGGTCTCGGGGTTGCAGTTGACCATGATGGTCTCAAAGCCGCGGGCTGCCAGCGCGTAGCTCGCGTGCACGCAGCAGTAATCGAACTCGATACCCTGGCCAATGCGGTTGGGGCCGGCGCCCAGGATCATCGCCTTGGGCTTGTCCGCCGGCGTGGTCTCGTCGGGAGCCACGCACTTCTTGGCATCCGGGCTCGTGCGGTAGATGTTCTCGTACGTCTTGTAGTGGTACTCCGTGGCGCTCGAGAACTCGGCCGCGCAGGTATCGACCGTCTTCATGCTGGGAACCACGCCCAGACCCTTGCGATAGGCGCGCACAAAGCGCTCGTCCGAGCCGGTCAGCGCGGCAATCTCGGCGTCGCTCGTGCCGTATTGCTTGAGCAGGCGCATCGCGTCGGCGTCGATATCCTCCACACGCAGGCCGCGGATGCTCTCCTGGACCTGCACCATGTCGTTGATACGATTGAGGTACCACGGATCGATACCGCAGATGGCATGGATGCGGGCGATGTCCCAGCCACGGCGCAGGGCCTCGACCACAAAGAAGATGCGGTGCTCGGTCGGGGTTGCCGCGGCCTGAGCGAGCTCATCGTCGCTCAGCTTGTCGGCACCCTCCTTGCCACCGGCGCAGATGCCCTGGTGACCGTCCTCCAGTGAGCGCATGGCCTTGCCGAAGGCCTCCTCAAAGGTGCGGCCGATCGCCATGATCTCGCCCACGGCCTTCATGCGCGTGGTGAGCGTGGGGTCGGTACCCTTAAACTTCTCGAAGGCAAAGCGCGGCACCTTGACCACGCAGTAGTCAATCGTGGGCTCAAAGCAGGCGGGCGTTGCCTTGGTGATGTCGTTGACGATCTCGTCGAGCGTGTAGCCCACGGCCAGGCGAGCGGCGGCCTTGGCGATGGGGAAGCCCGTGGCCTTGGAGGCCAGTGCGGACGAACGGCTCACGCGCGGGTTCATCTCGATGACGATCAGGCGGCCGGTCTGGGGGTTCACGGCAAACTGCACGTTGGAGCCGCCGGTCTCGACGCCGATCTTCTCCAGAATGGCGAGCGACGCGACACGCATGCGCTGATACTCAAGGTCGGAGAGGGTCTGCGCTGGCGCCACGGTGATGGAGTCGCCGGTGTGCACGCCCATGGGGTCGAGGTTCTCGATGGAGCACACGATGATGCCGTTGCCGGCGTGGTCGCGCATGACCTCCATCTCATACTCTTTCCAACCCTCGATGGACTCCTCGACCAGCACCTCATGGGCAGGCGAGAGCTCAAGGCCCTGGCTCACGATGGAGACGAGCTCCTCGTGGGTATGCGCGATGCCGCCGCCGGCGCCACCGAGGGTAAAGCTCGGGCGCAGTACGCAGGGATATCCCACGCGCTCGGCGATAGCCTCGGCGTCGGCCACGCTGTAGGCATAGCCCGAGCGCGCGACCTCCAGGCCGATCTCGGCCATGGCCTCGTTAAAGAGCTTGCGGTCCTCGCCGCGCTCGATAGCGGCCAGGTCGCAGCCGATCATCTCGACGCCGTACTTGTCGAGCGTGCCGTCTTTCGCCAGCTCAACAGCGGCGTTCAGACCGGTCTGGCCACCCAGCGTGGGCAGCAGCGCGTCCGGATGCTCTTTCTTGATTACGCGCTCGATAAACTCGGCGGTGATGGGCTCGACATAGGTGCGGTCGGCCAAGCCCGGGTCGGTCATGATGGTCGCCGGGTTGGAGTTGACCAGGATGACCTCAAAGCCATCCTCCTTGAGCACCTTGCAGGCCTGGGCGCCGGAGTAGTCGAACTCGCAGGCCTGGCCAATAACGATGGGGCCCGAACCAATAACGAGGATGCGCTTGATGTCAGTACGTTTCGGCATGTTAGTTCTCCTCGGTCGCAGCGTTCTCGGACTCGGCGAAATTCCAGCCGGCGAGGCGGTCCTTCGCGGTGTCGATGTCCAGGTAGTTCTCCTCGCCGTCCATGAGTCGCGTAAAGGCGGTAAAGAGATAGTGGGCATCGGTGGGGCCAGGCGAAGCCTCGGGGTGGTACTGGACCGAGAAACACGGGGCGTCGAGCAGCTGGATGCCCTCGGCGGTGCCGTCGTTGAGGTTCACATGTGTCAGGCGAATGCGACCAAAGCGCTCGTTCATCACGACCGGCGCGATGCCGCGACGCACCCAGGCGCGCAGGTCACCGTCGGCCGCATGCTCGGTTTCGCCGCCGGAAAGCTCCGGAATCAGTTTGCCCAGACTGGGGAACAGCAGGCCAAAGCCGTGGTTTTGCGCGGTGATCTCCACGCGACGGCTCACCAGATTCATAACCGGCTGGTTACCGCCACGGTGACCGAATTTAAGCTTTTCCATTTGGGCGCCGCTGGCCAGGCTGATCATCTGGTGACCGAGGCAAATGCCAAAGACCGGCACCTTGCCGATCAGCTGCTGTACCTGCTCATAGGTCTCCACCACGGCATCGGGGTCGCCGGGGCCGTTGGATAAAAAGACACCGTCGGGATTCATGTCGAGCACCTCACTCGCGGGCGTATCCCACGGCACGACGGTGAGATCGCAGCCGGCACGGACCAGGCCCTCCAGAATACCGCGCTTCACACCGCAGTCGTAGGCGACCACTTTGTGACGGGCAGGAGCGGCAGCCGCAAGCGCAAAGTCATGCGTGGCAGGCAGGTCGCTCGCAGTAAAGGCATGAGGCTCAGGGCAGCTCACGGTCTTGACCAAGTTCTCACCCACCAACGTGGGGGCTGCGGCCAGACGCTCGGCAAGTTCGTCGACGTCAAAGACCTCGGTCGAGATAACGCCCATCTTGGAGCCGTTGTCGCGCAGGTGGCGCACCAAGGCGCGGGTGTCGACGCCCTCGATAGCGACGATACCGCGGGCGCGCAGGTACTCCGGCACGCTTTCGGCAGAACGCCAGTTAGAAGGCGTGGCGCACATGTCACGCACGATCATGCCGCGCATAGCCGGAGCGCTCGCAGGGCGCACGGCGTCGCCGGGGAAGGCCGACTGGACATCGGTCTCGTCGATACCGTAATTGCCGATCTGCGGATAGGTCATGGTTACAATTTGGCCGGCATAACTCGGGTCGGTCATGACCTCAAAGTAGCCCTCGAGCGAGGTGTTGAAGCAGACTTCGCCGGTCGCGGTGCCCTCGGCGCCGCATGCACGTCCATAAAAAATGGTCCCATCCTCAAGATACAGGATACAGGGACCGCAGGTGCCCTTGCTGGTTTTGGCCAGCATACGCTGGCAAAGCTCGCTGGGCGCGAAGGTGCGGGCGGCAGCGCCCGCGGTATGGTTGTTCGCCATAATTCTCCTTCCCGGTCTCACAGGACCGGCTTAAAGGTGTGTAGTTAGGCCTCGCGGTATTGTAACCGCAAGCATGCCTCATGGCGTTAATTTCATCGAAATGTTTACGAAATGATAATTATGACTTTCTATGCATAATGATTATTTAATCCCCGTCCCAGAAAAATTATCCCGCGTGGGCTTGTGGCTCACGCGGGATAATGGCCTCTTACTTTTGCTTGTCCTGTTCCAGCAGATCGGACGGTGAGCGATCGGGCTTGCCGCCGCGGAAAATCTCGCGGCCATGCAGACGATGCTCCAGGTCACGTTCGGCCTTTTCCTCGTCAATCTTGGTCTGGCTCACCACCGGGTCCTCGATCAGCGACGAAACCGAGTTCACCTGTTTTTGAATGCGCTCGGCAATGGTGTCGTCCATGCTTACGATGCGCATCTTCCAGTCGATACTCGTGGCGTTGGATGAGCTCTTGGTCCACACAAACGTCAAAATGGCGCTCTGATGACCCCGTGCGGGAAACATGCCAAAGAAGGAATCGTGCTGAATGTTGCTATCCTCGTCGATATAGGCGTGAACGTTATACACCACGCGGTCGATCTTATCGTTGAGCAGCGCGTTGGTCGCAAGCGCAGCGGCCTGAATCTGCCCGTTGGACAGCAGCTCGAGCTCGTTGGCAGACGATGTGTCCAACACCGTCACCTCGACCGTGCCCGTACGCTCATCAGCTTCATCGACGGTAAAGTCGAGCGGGAACTGCGTAAAGCCGTTGCCCCACTCAAGGCCGCCCTTCAGCGCCGTCGAAACGGTATCCACCGAAACGCTCTCGGACAGGTTGGCGGTGTTCAGGCGTCGCATCACGCCGTAGCCAATCTGCATGCCCACAATCAGCACCAAGATGCCAATGACCACGGCCATGGCAGTCTTCGTAATGGTATGGCTCACCTGCGAGCCCGAAGGGTCGTCCTCGGACAGCGGGTCGATATGTTTTGCCTGGCTCGCGCGGTCCTCGCTGCGCAGCTGCGCTAGCGCCGCTTTGTCACCGCGCTTGGCCGCAGCCTCCTTCTCACGCATGCGCTCGGTGCGCTTTTTGGCAAGCGTGGGATCCAAGACACCGGATGCATCGATTTCGGAGAATAACTCCGTCACTTCTTCCGGAGTCAAAGGGTTCTTGTCAGCCATAAACTTCCTGTCATATCAATCAGTCGAGCTCGTGCGCACGCGCACCTTCGAACTGCATTCGATAGTAACGGGCATAAGTGCCGCCACGGGCGAGAAGCTCCTCGTGCGTGCCACGCTCCACAACGCGACCATGCTCAACGGTCGCAATCTCATCGGCATGCTTAATGGTCGAAAGACGGTGGGCGATGATAATCGTGGTGCGGCCGCGTGCCAGCTCTTCGAGCGACTCCTGCACCGCCTCCTCGCTCTCGTTATCCAAAGCACTCGTCGCCTCATCCAAAATAAGGATCTTGGGGTTCTTGAGAAACACTCGCGCGATGGCAACACGCTGCTTCTGTCCGCCCGAAAGACGGCTGCCGCGCTCGCCCACGACCGTGTCATAGCCCTGTGGAAGCGACTCGATAAAGGCATCGATGTTGGCGCGACGGGCGGCCTCGGCGATCTCTTCAGCCGTAGCGCCCGGCTTGCCATAGGCGATGTTCTCGCCAATCGTACCGTCAAATAGATAGACATCCTGCTGCACCAGGCCGATAGCGCGGCGCAGGCTCTGCTGCGTCACATCGCGCACGTCCTGGCCGTCGATGCTAATGGATCCGGTAGCCACGTCATAAAAGCGCGGCAGCAGCGAACAGGTCGTGGACTTGCCGCCGCCCGAAGGGCCAACCAAAGCGATGGTCTGCCCGGGCTTGATGGACAGATTCATATGGTCGATAACGGGACGCTCTTCGGCATCGCCCTCGCCCAGCTCAACGTCCTCGTAGTTAAAGCACACGTCGTGATACTCCACGGCGCCGGCAGTCACCTGCAGATCCGTAGCGCCCGGCTTGTCCTGGATATCCGGCGCGGTCGAGAGCACCTCGTCCATGCGCTTAAAGCCGGCGATGGCCTTCTGATACGTTTCGGCCGAATTGACGAGTGTCTCGAGCGGCGTGCAGAACAGCGAAATGTAGAGCGCGAAGGTTGCCATATCGACCGCCTGCAGCTGACCCTGGGCAACGAGCCAACCACCCAGCAGCACCACGATCACGTACAGCACGCCCGAGAGCAGGCCATACGTCGCAGTATAGACGCCCATGGCGTGATACATGTTTTCCTTGGACGAAAGGTAGCGATTGTTGGAGGCGCGGAACTTAGAGCGCTCGGTCTCCTCATTGGCAAAGCTCTTGACCACGCGCATGCCCGCCAGCGAATCCTGCAGCTGTGCATTGATGCCGCTGATTTTTTTGCGATTGTCGCTAAAGACCTCGCGCATGCGCATGTTCTGCCAAAACATGATGACCGCAAACGCTGCTGTCACCACAGCCATGGCAAGCGCCAGCACCGGGGCGATGGTAAAGAGGATCACAAACGAGCCGATAATCTCGATGCCGCAGATGATGATCCACTCGGGCACGTGATGCGCCGCCTCGCAGATATCGAACAGGTCGTTGACCACGCGGCTCATCATGTCGCCCGAGCTGTTACGGTCGAAGTACGCAAAGCTAAAGCGCTCGTACTGGTCAAACAGGTCCTCGCGCATCTTGGACTCCATGCGCGCGCCCATCACGTGGCCCCAGTAGCTCACAAAGTAGCGGCAGGCGCAACGGATGATATACATCAGCACCAAACCCACCGCGATCATACCGAGCGCCTGCATAATGGCAGCCTGACCCTGAGTAAACAGCCCACCGGTCAAATTGCGCAGAATAATAGGAAACGCAAGGTCAATGGCAGCAAGCACCAGAGCGCAAACAGTATCGGCAACAAAAAGCCCCATCTGGGGCTCGTAATACGAGAGAAACCTTTTAAACATGCAATCCTCGAAGAGAAATAAATAGCGTGAGAAATCCGGTTGAACCGGTCAGGCTGAAAACAAAGCGACCCAACAAGCATAACGCCGATGTTCTGGCAGCGTCAGCGAAAACGTCCCTAAGCGAGCAAGGTGCCTTGAAAGAGGAGCGACGCGTACTTCGGTACGCGAGCGACGATTGAAAGGCAGATTGCCGCTTAGGGGCGTTTGCAGCGTCGACTCGTTACGCGGTTTGGTAAAACCGCGTAACCTAGAGCTCGGCCCCGCCCAAGCGGTGCGCGATGCTATCGCAGGCCAAGGCGCCCACGACGGTCTTGGCGTCTTCGATCTTGCCGTCGAGCACGGCGTCGATCAGCTCGTGCAGCGGCACCAGGTCCACGTTGACAAACTCGTCATCGTCGGGGTTGGGCGCATCAAACTCCAGCTTGGTAGCCAAGTAGATGTGAATGATCTCATCGCAAAAACCGCAGGACGTGACAATCGACGTCAAAAAGCGAATGCGACCGGCCCTAAAGCCCGTCTCCTCGTGTAGCTCGCGCTTAGCGCAATCGAGTGGGTCCTCGCCCGGGTCGAGCTTGCCGGCGGGAATCTCGACCGTCACGCGGTCGATGGCGGTGCGGTACTGACGCACCAGTACGATCTTGCCGCTCTCGGTCAGCGCCACAACGGCCGCCGCACCCGGATGGCGAACGATATCGCGGGCACTGCGGCGACCGTTGGGCAGCTCAACCTCAAGACGGTGGACGTCGAGGATCTTGCCCTTCCAGGCGCACTCCTCCGAAAGAATCTTCTCGTGCAGTTCGGCATCGTGTGGGTCGTCGTCGCCCAGCACCAGCGCCGGCTCGTCAGCGACCTCGCCGCCGGGCTCGCCCTCGGCGTGCCCATACATGCGGCTGTCCTCCTCGACGATCTGCGCATCCACGAGCTCTTCGTTCTTCTCGTCCATCCGTCTCATTCCTCTCGGATTTTAGGCATCCCAGGCGTCGCGGCCGCGCAGCGCGCGCAGGCCAATATCGTGACGCAGAGTCTTGCCCTCAAAATCAATCTTCTCGCAGGCCTCGTAGGCAAGGTTGCGAGCGTTCTCGAACGTGTCGCCCAGCGCGGTCACGGCGAGCACGCGGCCACCATTGGTCACGAGCTGGCCGTCCACCATGGCAGTGCCCGCGTGGTACACGGTCACGTTCTCCATGGCCTCGGCGTCGGCGATACCGGTGATGACCTTGCCCTTCTCGTAGCTGCCGGGATAGCCCGCGCTCGTCAGGACAACGGCCACGGCCCACTCGTCACGCCAGTCGAGCTCAATCTGATCGAGCTCGCAGTTGGCGCAGGCGAGCATGACCTCAACCAGGTCGTTCTTAAGGCGCGGCAGCACGACCTGCGTCTCGGGGTCGCCAAAGCGGGCATTGAACTCCAGCACCTTGGGGCCGGCAGGCGTGAGCATAAAGCCGCCATACAGGCAGCCGCGGTAGTCGATGCCCTCGGCAGCAAGCTCGGCAACGGTCTGCTCCATGACCGCCACCATGGTGGCGTGCTCCTCGTCGGTCACGATGGGCACCGGGCTGTAGACGCCCATGCCGCCGGTGTTGGGGCCCTTGTCGCCCTCGAGGGCGCGCTTGTGGTCCTGCGAGGTGGCCATGGGGCGCACGGTCTTGCCGTCGGTAAAGGCGAGCAGTGAGCACTCGGGACCAACGAGCATCTCCTCGATAACCACGGTGTTGCCGGCATCGCCAAAGGTGCCGCCAAAGCACTCGCGCACGGCCTCCTCGGCCTGCTCAAGTTCGGTCGCCACGATAACGCCCTTGCCCGCGGCAAGGCCGTCGGCCTTCACGACCAGCGGAGCGCCCTGCTCGCGCACGTAGGCGAGAGCCGAAGCCTCGTCGGTAAACGAACCATAGGCTGCCGTCGGAATGCCCGCACGCTCCATGAGCTGCTTGGAGAACAGCTTGGAGCCCTCCATCTGGGCGCCCTCGGCACCCGGGCCAAAGCAGGGAATACCCGCCGCGCGCACGGCGTCGGCCACGCCCGCCACGAGCGGAGCCTCGGGGCCAATTACCACGAGTCCGCATCCGTGGCTCTGCGCAAACGCCGCCACGGCCGCAGGATCGCAGTCGTCGAGAACAACGTTCTCGCCGCAGCTCGCGGTGCCGCCGTTGCCCGGCGCGATGTAGAGCTTGCCGGCGCGCGGTGATGCTGCGAGCTTAGCTGCCAAAGCATGCTCACGGCCGCCGCTGCCCAACAACAGGATGTCGATGGTTTGAGTGTCCGCCTTCAAGGGTGCCTCCTCTATGGATGAATGGCCCGCTCCGCGCGAGCCCTTTGCAAGCAAATATACCCCTCGGCCGCCCGTCCGGGCTGCAAAGGGGTATATCGCAATAACCAAATAGTCCCGATTACTTCCAGAATCGGTTGATGATCTGCTCGCGACCAGCGCCAACGCCAATAAACGTCACGCGGGTGTGTGCCAGATCCTCGATAAACGCCACGTAGTCCTGAGCCTCTTGCGGCAGCTCATCAAAGCTGCGGCAACCGGTGATGTCGCACTTCCAGCCGGGGAGCTCCTCGTAGATGGGCTTGGCATGCTCAAAGCGCACCTGATGCTCGGGCACGCTGGTGTAGCGCTCGCCATCGACGTCGTAGGCCACGCACACCTTGATGGTGTCGAAAGCCGAAAGCACGTCAAGCTTGGTCACGGCGATGTCGGTGAGGCCGTTGACGCGCGAGGCATAGTTGGCGATAGGGCCGTCAAACCAGCCGCAACGACGACGGCGACCGGTGGTCACGCCGTACTCATAGCCCTCCTCGGTCAGCGTGTGGCCGGCCTCGGACTCATAGGAAAGCTCGGTGGGCATGGGGCCCGAACCGACGCGGGTGATGTAGGCCTTCATGACGCCCAGCACGCGGTCGACGTTCTTCATGCCCACGCCGGAACCGGTGATGGCGCCGCCGGCGGTGCAGTTAGAAGACGTCACGTACGGATAGGTGCCGTGGTCGATGTCGAGCAGCGTCGCCTGGGCGCCCTCAAACAGCAGGTCCTTGCCCTCATCGATCATGTTGTTGAGCAGCAGGCTCGTCTCGGTGATGTAGGGGCGCAGGCGCTCGGCCATCGGCAGGTACTCGTCGCAAATCTGGTCCACGGTGTAGGTGGGCAGGTTGTAGATGAGCTCGAGCTCAGGATTCACGCGGGCAAGAGCGGTCTCCAGCTTGTCGCGGAACAGCGCCTCGTCCAGCATGTCCTGCATGCGCAGGCCGATGCGGGCCATCTTGTCCTGGTAGCACGGACCGATGCCGCGCTTGGTGGTACCGATGTTCTTCTTGCCGAGCTTCTGCTCAAAAGCACCATCCAGATCGATGTGGTACGGCATGATGATGTGCGCGTTGCCACTGATCTTGAGGTTCTTGGTGGTGATGCCGTCGGCCTCGAACATGTCAATCTCTTCAAGGACAACCTTGGGGTTGACGACGCAGCCGTTACCGATCACCGACACATGGTCGGAATACATGATGCCGGAGGGCACCTGGTGCAGGCCGTACTTCTTGCCGTTGACGACGATGGTGTGGCCGGCGTTATTACCACCCGAATAGCGCACGACGGCATCAAAGTCGCCGGCGACCAGGTCGCAAATCTTACCCTTGCCCTCATCGCCCCACTGGGCACCGACCAAAACGGTTGACGGCATGTTTACTCCTTACATTCATGGACTGTCTACGTGCCACGCCGGCACGCAGAAGCACAAAACATTCCCAGTATACCCGTGCAACGGGCGCCTGTCCTACTCCTCGGTATGCGCCCCATCAAGCTCATAGAACTTGGTGGATGCCGGCAGGAACATCAGGTCGACGTCACCGATCGGGCCCGAACGGTTCTTGGCCACGACGATACGCGTAACGCCCTCGTCGGGTCGATCGTCACGCGAGGCCTCGGCCTCGTCGGCGGATCGGTCCAAGAACATAACGATATCGGCGTCCTGCTCGATGGAGCCCGATTCACGCAGGTCGGACAGCTGCGGGCGCTTGCCGGTACGGGATTCAACCTGACGCGACAGCTGCGACAGCGCGATCAGCGGAATCTTGAGCTCCTTGGCCATAATCTTCAGACCTCGCGACATCTCGGAGACCTCGACGGTGCGGCTCTCGGAACGACGTCCCGGCGGAGGACTCACCAGCTGCAGGTAGTCCAGGATGATGATGGCCTTCT
>URFP01000050.1:0-12140 GCA_900547235.1 uncultured Collinsella sp.
GCCTAATGTCCGAAACCCTCAATGCCCAGGATATCGCCAAGAAACTGCAGGAGCAGCTCACGAGCCTCTCCGCGACGGTCGATACGCATGAGGTTTCAACGGTCGACGAGGTAGGCGACGGCATCGCGCGCGTCTCCGGCCTCAAGAGCGCCATGGCAGGCGAGCTTCTGGAGTTCAAGAGCTCCGATACCGGTGAGACCGTCTTCGGCCTTGCCCAGAACCTTGACCGTGACGAGGTCGGCGCCGTTCTGTTCGGTGCCGTCGACTCCATCAAGGAAGGCGACGAGTGCCGCACCACTGGCCGCATTATGGATATCCCCGTGAGCCGCGCCATGCTCGGCCGCGTCGTCAATCCGCTCGGCCAGCCCATCGACGGCCTAGGCGACATCGTCGCTACGCACCGTCGCCCCATCGAGTTCAAGGCCCCCGGCGTCATCGACCGTACCCCGGTGTGCGAGCCGGTTCAGACCGGTCTGCTCGCTATCGACTCCATGGTGCCTATTGGCCGCGGTCAGCGTGAGCTCATCATCGGCGACCGTAAGACCGGTAAGACCGCCATCGCCATCGACGCTATTCTCAACCAGCGCGGCAAGGGCATGGTCTGCATCTATGTCGCCATCGGCCAGAAGGCCTCCACGGTTGCCAACATCCGCGAGACCCTCGCTCAGCACGGTGCGCTCGACTACACCATCATCGTTTCGGCCACCGCTGCCGATTCCGCCCCTATGCAGTACATCGCGCCTATGGCCGGTGCCGCTATCGGCGAGTTCTTCATGTACAACGGCGAGGACGGCAAGCCCGCCAGCGAGACCAACCCCGGCGGCCACGTGCTCGTCATCTACGACGACCTGTCCAAGCAGGCTGTGGCCTACCGTCAGATGTCGCTGACGCTGCATCGTCCGCCCGGACGCGAGGCCTATCCTGGCGACATCTTCTACCTGCACTCTCGTCTGCTCGAGCGTGCCGTCAAGATGTCCAAGAAGAACGGTTACGGCTCCATGACGGCACTGCCGATCATCGAGACCCAGGACGGCGACGTCTCGGCCTACATTCCGACCAACGTCATTTCCATTACCGATGGTCAGATCTACCTGCAGTCCGAGCTCTTCTTCCAGGGTCAGCGCCCGGCAGTCGATGTGGGCATCTCCGTGTCCCGCGTCGGTGGCGATGCGCAGACCAAGGCCATGAAGCAGGTCGCCGGCAACCTCCGTCTGGACCTCGCTTCCTATCAGGAGCTCGCTGGCTTTACGCAGTTCGGCTCCGACCTCGACGAGGCTACTCAGAAGCAGCTGACCCATGGTGCTCGCATGACCGAGCTCCTGAAGCAGCCGCGTTACAAGCCGTTTGAGGTTGGCGAGCAGATCGTTACGCTGTTCGCTGGCAACGAGGGCTTCCTGGATGACCTGGAGATCGCCGACGTGCTGCCCTTCCGTGCCGAGCTCATCGAGTACATGGACAATGGCTTTGGTTCGCTGCTCGACAAGGTTCGCGCCAAGAAGATCGATGATGACACCAAGGCTGAGCTCTTGCGCGTCATCGGCGACTTCAAGCAGCAGTTCATGGCCAAGCACCATTCGGATGTTTCTGGATCAGAGGAGAACTAAGCCCCATGGCCAACCTTCGCGACATTAAGAAGCGAATCTCCTCGGTTACCACGACCAAGCAGATCACGCGCACGATGGAGATGGTCTCTACGGCCAAGATCCGTCGTGCCCTCGATCGCTCCAAGCAGGCCGAGCCCTATAAGGAGGCGCTGACCGACGTCATGTTGACGGTCGCCGGCGACGCCTCCTGTTCGGGCACCGATCCCATGCTGCAGAAGCATGAGAGCGTTAAGCGTGGCCTGATTGTCGTCATTGCTTCGGACCGCGGCCTTGCCGGCGGTTTCAATACGACGGTGGAGCGCACGGCCGAAAAGCTCGCCGCTTCTTGGGCGAACGATGGCATCGAGTGCGAGATCATCGCGTGCGGGCGTAAGCCGGCCACGTATTTCCGTGACCGCGCAAACGTTGTCATGCACTTTGAGGGCAACTCCTCTGAGCCCGATTTCAATCAGGCCCGCATGATCTCCTCTCATATCTGCGATGCGTATCGTGCCGGTGAGCTTGACCGTGTCGAGCTTGTCTACCACCACGCCAAGAACCGCGTGGATCAGGAGCTTCGCGTCGAGCATCTGTTGCCGCTCGACCCCGAGATGATCGCTATGGCCCACGGTCCGCGTAAGAACGAGACCGACGCCCCTAAGCGCATCTCGTCCACGTTCGAGTTCGTGCCCTCTCCCGAGCATGTTCTCGGCAAGCTTGTGCCGTCTTATATCCTGACGGTCATCTACCAGGCCCTGATTGATTCGGCGGCTGCCGAGCAGGGTGCACGCCGCAAGGCCATGCACTCCGCGACGGAAAACGCCACCGCGATCATCTCGACCCTTACCCGCACGTATAGTCGCGTGCGCCAGGCTTCGATCACGACCGAGATTAACGAGATCGTCGGCGGAGCCTCAGCATTGGAGGAACAGTAATGGCTAATAACACCGTAAAGCTTGCGGTCGAGGAAGCCACCAAGAAGACGACTGCCGGTGATGGTCGCATCGTGCGAATCATCGGCCCTGTCGTCGACGTCAAGTTTGACGGCGCGGTGCCCCCGATCTACAACGCGCTCACGGTCGAGGCCGAGACCCCGATCGGTCATCTGAGCACGATCCTCGAGGTCGAGAGCCAGCTTCCGGGCGGCGTCGTCCGCACGGTCGCCATGTCCTCGACCGACGGCCTGCAGCGCGGCCTCATCGCCACCGATACCGGTGAGCCCATGAAGATGCCCGTTGGCCCCAAGACGCTCGGCCGAATTTGGAACGTTATGGGCAAGCCCGTCGACGGCAAGCCCATGCCCGAGGTGGAGGAGTTCTACCCCATCCACCATGCAGCGCCCCGTTTCGACGAGCTCACCACCAAGACCGAGATCTTCGAGACCGGCATCAAGGCCGTCGACCTGCTCGAGCCCTACATCCGTGGCGGCAAGACGGGCCTGTTCGGCGGCGCCGGCGTCGGCAAGACCGTTCTGATTCAGGAGCTCATCAACAACCTCGCCCAGGAGCACGGCGGCACCTCGGTGTTCACCGGCGTCGGCGAGCGTACCCGCGAGGGCACCGACCTCTTCCTCGAGATGAGCGAGTCTGGCGTTATCGACAAGACCTGCTTGGTCTATGGTCAGATGAACGAGCCGCCCGGAGCGCGTCTGCGCATCGGTCTGGCCGGCCTTACCACCGCTGAGTACTTCCGCGATCGCGGCCAGGACGTTCTGCTGTTCATCGACAACATCTTCCGCTTCTCCCAGGCGGGTTCCGAGGTTTCCGCACTGCTGGGCCGTATGCCGTCCGCCGTTGGTTACCAGCCCACGCTGGCAACCGAGATGGGCGACCTCCAGGAGCGCATTACCTCGACCAAGACGGGCTCCATTACCTCCGTCCAGGCTGTCTACGTCCCCGCAGACGACCTGACCGACCCGGCGCCTGCCACGACGTTTACGCACCTCGACGCCACCACGGTTCTTTCGCGTAGCATTTCGTCGCTCGGCCTGTTCCCGGCTATCGACCCGCTCGCGTCTTCCTCCGACGCTCTCGATCCCTCGATCGTCGGCGAGGAGCACTACCGTGTCGCCGTCAAGGTCCAGGAGCTCCTGCAGGAGTACTCCGACCTTCAGGACATCATCGCCATTCTGGGTATGGACGAGCTGTCCGAGGAACAGCGCCTTACGGTCAACCGTGCCCGTAAGATTCAGCAGTTCCTCTCGCAGTCCTTCCACGTCGCCGAGAAGTTCACCGGTAACCCCGGTGTCTACGTCCGCGTCGAGGATACCGTCCGCTCTTTCGCCGAGATTGTCGACGGCAAGGCCGATGACCTGCCCGAGCAGGCTTTCCGCTATGCTTCCACGATTGAGGACGTGCGCGAGCGCGCCCGCAAGATGGGGGAGAAGTAGGTTATGCGTATCCGCATCGTGTGCCCCGTGAGCTGCGCCTATGAGGGCGACGCTGCGTTTGTGTCGATTCCGTCCACGGATGGCGAGTTTGGCGTCCTGCCTGCTCACTCCAGCGAGATCTGCACGATCGACCGCGGTTACGTTCGCGTTTCCGATAAGGCCATGGGCACTGTCGACCACACGTTTGCCGTGGCCGGCGGCTATGCCCAGGTTGCGGACGATGTCGTGACCGTTCTCGCCGAGCGCGCTTGCGATTTGGCGACCGTCGATGCCGACAAGCTTAAAGCTGATATTCAAGGTTTTGAAGAGAAGCTGGGTAATTTGTCGGAGGATGATGCACGCCGCGCCTACCTCTATAATGAAATCGCATGGTGTAAGCTCAAGCTTGCCCAATAGTCAAACGATTTAGCGTTCGACCATTTGCGAACACATCATGCCCGGGATGGCCCAGCCACCCCGGGCATGCTTTTTGAAAGGGTAGACCTTGGATATTATCCGCGTTGAGGGTGGCCACGCCATCGGAGGCTCCGTGCCCGTCTCGGGCGCCAAGAACTCCGCGCTCAAACTCATGGCGGCAACGCTTCTGGCGCCGGGCAAGACGACGCTGCAGAACGTGCCCGATATTTCCGATGTCCACGTGATGGGCAAGGTGCTCAAGGGCATGGGCGCTACGATCGATGTTCTCGACGAGCACACGCTCGAGATTGATACCTCTCAGGTCGATTCATGGGAGGCCCCCTACGAGCTCGTTGCCAAGATGCGCGCTTCCACCGCCGTCATGGGACCCCTGCTGGGCCGCTTCCATCGCGCCAAAATTGCCATGCCGGGCGGCTGCAACCTGGGTGCTCGCAAGATCGATATGCACATTCTTGGTCTTGAGGCCCTGGGCGTTGAGTTCGATACCGCCCACGGCTACATCAACGCCAGCGCGCCCCAAGGTCTGCGCGGTACCACCGTCACGCTCGAGTTCGCCAGTGTCGGTGCGACCGAGAACCTCATTATGGCATCCGTGCGCGCGCAGGGTACCACGGTTATCGACAATGCCGCCCGCGAGCCCGAGATCGTCGATCTCGCCAACATGCTCAACGAGATGGGCGCCAAGATTGTTGGCGCCGGCACTCCCGTCGTGACTATCGAAGGCGTGGAAGAGCTCCATCCTGTTACCCATCGCGTAGTAGGCGACCGCATCGAGGCCGGTACCTTTATCGTTGCCGGTGCGTTGATGGCCGACGATCGCGGTGTCGATGTCACGGGCTTTTGCCCCATTCACTTGGGCATGGTGCTCAAGAAGATGGAGCTCATGGGTATCGACTGCGAGCGCGTCGAGGATGGCGTCCATGTGAACCGTGCCGAGCGTATCAAGCCGGTCGACATCCAGACGCTTCCGTTCCCCGGTTTCCCGACCGACATGCAGGCGCAGATTATGGTGCTCTCCGCCCTTGCCGACGGCAGTTCCGTTATTACCGAAAACATCTTCGAGAATCGCTTTATGTTTGCCTCTGAGCTGGTGCGCATGGGTGCCGACATTCGTATCGAGAGCCATCATGCCATGATTCATGGCGTCAAGGGCTTCTCGGGTGCACAGGTTACCTCGCCCGATCTGCGCGGCGGAGCGGCCCTCGTCGTAGCGGGCTTGATCGCCGACGGGACGACCGAGGTTTCGGCTATCCATCACATCAAGCGCGGCTACGAGCATTTTGTCGAAAAGCTGCAGGCGCTTGGCGCGCATGTCGAGCATGCTACCGTCCCCGATCCCGTCATCTACTAATACAGGTTGCCTATGTTTAATAAAAAGCCCCTCGCGGATACCACCACTCGAAGACCCTCAACTGGTGCGCAGGCCAAGATCTACAGTCGCGATAACGTGGCTCGTTATTCCGAGCGAGCTCGCCAACGTCGTCGTAGCCACACGATTCGTCACGTCGCGCTCATTGTCGTGCTTGGCGTGCTGCTGAGTGCCACTACCGCTGCCGGCCTGTGGTTTGCCACCATTATGGGCAAGCTCGGCGATTCTAATGTCATTACCGACAATCTGCGTCGGGTTCTGGTTGACACCGATGAGGCAAAGGATCCGTTCTACGTGCTGCTTCTTGGCACCGACGGCCGTCCGGGCGAGGATACGTATCGTGCCGACTCGATTATCCTGGCACGCATCGACCCCACGCAAAAGCAGGCGACGCTCATTTCCGTTCCGCGCGACACCAAGGTCGAGTACAAGGGCGAGACCATGAAGATCAACGCCTGCCATACCGTTGGCGGCGCCGAGGCCATGGTCGAGGCGGTCAACGAGCTGTGCGGTGTTCAGATTTCCCACTATGCCGAGGTCAGCTTCGACGGTATGCAGGCGCTGATTGATTCGGTTGGCGGTATCGACATTAACGCAACCGATGATGTTGACGACCCCGAGCACCTGGATATTAAGATTACCGCTGGCCAGCAGCATATGGACGGTGCCACCGCCCTTACCTATGCCCGCTGCCGCTACACCTATGCCGACGGCGATTACACGCGCATGCGCCACCAGCGTCAGGTGCTTGGCGCCCTTGCCAACCAGATTCTCAATAACTTCGATGCCACGAAGATCTTTGGCCTGGTTAATTCGCTGTCCGATATGCTCGTAACCGATATGAGCGTTCAGGATATCGTGGCTACGGTCAACGCCATGCGCGGTATGGATGTCGACGGTATCTACTCGGCCAACCTGCCCTCGTACGCCGACGACAGCACCATGATCGACGGTGTGAGCTACGTCTTTGTCTACGAGGACGAGCTCAAGGAAATGATGGAGCGCGTCGATGCTGGCAAGGATCCCAAGGGTCCCAACACCATGGGTCTTTCCGACGGTTCCAGCTCTACGATCGGCGACCTGAACAACAACACGTCTGACGATTACGCAAACGGTACCGCAACCTCATCGGTCAGCTCTGACGATTCCGATGACTCAAGCGATTCGAGCGATTCGGACTACTACGAAGAGCCCACCGGCGACGGCAACGGCTACGAAGCCAATTATTAGGGTTACGCGGGCTTACCAGCCCGCGTAACCAGTTGACGCTGCAAACCCGCCAGAGCGGCAATCTGCCTTTCAACTTCGGCGGCATGACCAGAAGGTCAATGCCGCCTCGTTTCAAGGCACCTTGCTCGCTCTGGCGGGTTTTCGCTGTCGTTGCCAAAACATCGGCGTTGCCTTGGTCCGGACTAGTCGTTGGGTAGTCATTGGGGACGTTTTTAAACGACTAGTCAAACAAGAACGTCCCCAATGACTACCCACAAAGCGAGAGTGGATGTCGTCATTTTGCGGCACTTGGGGACGTTCCTTTTGTGCCGGCAGTTTGGGACACTCCTTGCGTTAAGAGGCTGGCGTGCGTCAACCTGTTCTCATTGCAGCAAAAAAATCGCCCCGTTCTTGGTTGAGGACGGGGCGATTCGTCTTTTGGACTTGTGCAGCCAGGCTTATGCAAAGCGGGCGACGAGCTCCTGCAGGACGTCGGTCATCTTGACGAGCGAACTGACCGGGACAAACTCGTTGACGCCGTGGTAGCAATAGCCGCCGGTGGAAAGGTTGGGGCAGGGCAGACCGCGGAACGACAGCTGCGCGCCGTCGGTGCCGCCGCGAATCGGCAGCACTTGGGGCTCAACGCCGCAGGCAAGGTAGGCTTCCTTGGCAACATCAATAAGCTCGGGATAGTCACGAACGATCTCGGCCATATTTCGATACTGCTGCTTAATCTCGACCGTCACGCGCTTGTCACCCAAGCGCTGGTTGAGCATCGAGGCGGCGGCATCAATAAGGTCGAGTTTCTGCTGGAACTTGGCTGCGTCATGGTCGCGGACGATATAGCGCGCTGTGGCGTGATCGACGGTTGCAGATACACCCTCAAGGTGATAAAAGCCCTCGTAGCCTTCCGTATACTCCGGGCGCTGCACGTAGGGGAGCAACGCGTTGAAGTCGCAGAACAGATTGCCTGCGTTAACCATACGGCCTTTGGCGTCGCCCGGGTGGATGGACTGGCCCTCAAAGCAGACGGTCGCCTCAGCGGCATTAAAGCACTCCCACTCCAGCTCGCCGATGGGGCCACCGTCGACCGTGTAGGCATACTTGCAGCCAAAGGTATCGATATCCAACAGCTCGGCTCCGTGGCCGATCTCCTCGTCAGGGCAGAAGCAAATGCCGAGTGCGGGATGGGGCAGAGAAGGGTCCTGAGCGATACGCGCGACAAGCGACATGATCTCGGCGACGCCTGCCTTGTCGTCCGCGCCCAGCAGCGTGGTGCCATCGCTGCAGACCAGGTCCTCACCCGCGAGGTCGTTCAGGGCGGGAAGCTTGGCGGTACTCATGGCAACGGGCTTACCGTCAACCGTGCCGCAGACCAGGTCGCCGCCTTCGTAGTGCACGATGTGCGGCTTCACGCCGGCGCCCGGTGCAACTTCGGTGGTGTCGAGATGGGCGATCAGGCCCAGGGCGGGCTTGTCCTCAGCGCCCACACTTGCGGGGATATGCGCGCAGACATAGGCGTGCTCGGTCACGTGGGCATCTTCCGCACCAAGCTCGCGCAGCTCTTCAGCCAGCACGTTGGCAAGGTCAAACTGAACGGCGCTCGAGGGTACCTGGTCGCAGTTTGCATCCTCGGACTGCGTGTTGATCTGGACGTAGCGCAAAAAGCGCTCGAGGACATCGGGGTTCGTGGTGGTGTTTTCCATAAAGACCGCTCCAATCTTGGTCGTCGTGTGCAACAAGAACTCTAGCACGGTATGCCACGGCATACCGCGACGCTTGGATGGGGTAGAATCAGCCAATGAATGCAGAAGGGACGGAAGATCATGGATACGACAAATAGCTCGCGCGAACTACATCTGACGGTGGCGAACGAAGACTACTTGGAGTGCATGGTTCGCATTGAAAGCGAAGAGGGGGAAACCGACGGCGTGCGATCGGTCGACATCGCGCAGCGCCTTGGCGTCTCCAAGGCATCGGTCAATAAAGCGGTTTCGGCGCTCAAGGCATCCGAGCTTGTCGAGCAATCGCACTATGGCAAGGTAATCCTGACCGATCGCGGCCGCGAGGTTGGCACGGCTATCTGGTACCGTCATCGCCTCATCCGCACGTTTTTGGTTCAGGAGCTCGGTGTCGAATTTGAGCGAGCCGATTCCGAGGCCTGCATGATGGAGCATGCGCTATCCGAGGACACGATGAGCCGCTGGCTCGCCTATCTCGAAAAGCAGGGAATCAGCGTCGAGGAATAGCGGGATATATATGGATACGAGTTATTACAACCGCTTTGGTGCCGAGGAACTTACGCGCCGCTTGTCGAGCGAGACCTTGTTGGCGCAGGGCCCCATGGGCAGTGTTCTGTTGAGTGAGTACGACGCCGCTGACATTCCACCGGCGTTTTGGAATCTGGCGGAGCCGCAGACCGTTTCTCGTATTCATCGCTTGTATGTCGCCGCCGGCGCGCAGGTGCTCATTACCAACACCTTTCAGGCATCGAGCTATGCCCTCAAGCACGACCAGATTGCGCCGTCCGTTGCGGAGGTCAATCGCGGGGCCGTCGACGATGCTCGCCAGGCGCACCCTCAGCTGCTGCTGGGCTCGATGGGCCCGATCGGTATTGAGTGGTTTGCCGAGGACTCTGCCGAGTTTCGTGAGATCCGAGGCATTGCGCGCGAGCAGGCGCACGCCTTGCTCAATGCTGGTGTTGACGGTCTGCTGATCGAGACGGTGACGTCTATCCGTAATTTGCAGCCCATGCTTGCCGGCGCTCGAGATGCCGCTGACGGCATGCCTGTCCTGGTGAGTTTTGTCGTTGATGACAAAGGCGACCTGTTGGGCGATGGCCTCAACATCGAGGCAGCCGTTTTGTACGCCGAAAAACACGGCGCAAACTCGGTTGGTGTTAATTGCTGTTCGCTTGCGGCCGCGAACGCGGCGGTGCCCAGGATGGTTGCATCGGCGACTACTCCCGTCACGGTGCGTCCCAACGTAGGCGATCCGGTCCAGACTCAGGATGGCCCCGTATGGCACGAGAACCCCGAAGCTTTCGCGCGCGCATGCATCGAATGGAGACATGCCGGTGCCGCAATGGTGGGCAGTTGCTGTGGAACCACGGCAATCACTACGGCAGCGATGGCCGAGGCGCTCGATATATAAAGGGCAAAACCGCTCCATACGGGGCGGTTTTTTTATTGCCTGCATGTCCTCGGCAGCATTTGCCCAAATGGTGAATGCTGGTACCGGCAGGTTGCCGGGTGCGTGCTGCGGGTATACCTCATGCGTACCATGATCCAAACACTGCGAGGTGTCTGCGCGTGTGCGCGATAATTTATTTTGGAACTGACGGTTGGCGCGCTCGCGTCGATGAGGACTTCACTGCCGATAACGTTGCCCGTATCGCCGATGCCGTCGGCGAGTTGTGGCAAAAGACCAATCCGGGCAAAACGGTATATATAGGGTTCGACACTCGGCCCTTAGCGCGCGAGTTCGCTGAGCTTGCGGCAGGCGTGCTTGCCGCTCACGGATTGGACGCAGTGCTCGCATCTCGGCCTGTTCCGACCCCCGCCCTTACGTGGGCGGCGGCGTATGACGGCGAGGCCTGCGGTGCGCTCATGGTGACGGGATCCCATCATCCGCAGGGGTATCTGTGCCTTAAGCTGCGCATGGGAGATGGCTCGACGGCCAATCAGGATGTCATCGAAGAGCTCGAAGAGACTATGGCCCCCGAGCCGATGGGGATCGAGGAACGCTATCGCACCGCGGATATTATTCCTGACTATATGCAGGCGGTGGCATCGTTTGTCGATGCCGAGGCCATTCGAGCCGCTCACCTGCGTGTGGTAGTTGACCCCATGGGCGGCGCGGCCCAGGGATATCTTGCCGACCTGCTGCGGGAGCTAGGCGTCGAGGTGCACGAGATTCATGCCGGACAGTCGTCCGATCAAGAGGGCATTTGCCCCGACCCTGTTGAGCCGTGGGTGGACGCTTGCGAGCGTGCGGTTGTCGAGGACGGGGCGTGCGCAGGCCTGGTGACCGACGGCGATGCCGACCGTATCGGTGCGGTCGACGAACGCGGTAGATATATTCATCCGCATCAAATCATGGCGCTTGTTTTGGGCGACCTCGTTCAATTCCGCAATTTGGAGGGGCGTGTCGTCGTCAATCTCTCGTGCTCGACGCTCGTGCGTCGCATTGCCGAGGCGCTTGGCTGTCGTGTGACCGTTAAGCCGGTCGGTTTCAAATATATAGCTGCAGAGATGAAGAAGGGCGGCGTCCTCATGGGAGGCGAGGAGGCCGGCGGTATCGGCATCGCCGCGCATATGCCTGAGCGTGATGGAATCCTTGCTTGTCTGATTCTGTGTGAGCTTATGGCAAAGACGGGCGCGCCTTTGGGCGTTTTGGTCGATCAGCTCGAGGCCAGTTTTGGTAAGACGAGCTATGGGCGTCGCGATTTGCGCCTTGAGGCCGAAGATGCCGAAACGTTACGAACCCTGCTACCGGGCGTAAACCCCAAGTCGATTTGTGGCAAGGTGCCGCAAAACGTTAGTCATATGGACGGCTTGCGTCTGTCATTCGAGGATGACACGTGGCTGCTGGTCCGTCCTAGCGGGACCGAACCAGTGGTGCGCGTCTACGCCGAGGGGTTCTCGGTGGAAGAACGTGATGAGTTGCTCGATGCTGGCTGTGCTTTAGCTAGGGGAACGTATCCGCTTTAACCATGAGACTGCCTTATATAAAGAGATGCTCGGCGAGCGGTAGTTAACGGCTGGCAAACGTTAGTCGGATCCCAAATTGTGTAGGAAATGTGTACGCCCAGATTCCCGCCCCCGGCGCCCCTCCGGTCTGGCAATATATCTCCTTGCCGCGCGGCCCGGTCGGACCGGATCAGCCGCCAGGCGTGCACCTTGAGAACCGGATACTGCGAGGATGGACACATTCAGTGTCGCATCCGGGCAGACATCGAACCATTTGAAATGGTCTAACTTGGATTTGTTTTTCGCAAGGCCGCCGAGAGGCGGCCCCGAGAAATTCCTTTTCCTATACTAAAACCATATGAATCGAACGGAACCGATCAGCGATGGACTGAGAGGACCGGACGGGCTCGAAGCCCATACATTTTGGACGGAGAGTTCGATCCTGGCTCAGGATGAACGCTGGCGGCGCGCCTAACACATGC
>URFP01000051.1:0-12002 GCA_900547235.1 uncultured Collinsella sp.
TGCGGCTGTGGCGGCCATGGCCATCTGGAGCAGTATTCCAGCGCCACCGGCGTGGTGAGTAACTACCTTGCCGAGTGCAAGAAGGCGGGCGTCGAGCCCATCGAGCTCACCGGGCCTTCTGATTCCAAGGACGTGTTCCAGGCCTGCCGCGAGGGTGACAAGCTCGCGCTGGCAGCTGCCGATACCATGGCCGACTATCTCGGCCGCGCCCTGGCGCTTATTGCCAACGTGGTCGATCCCGAGATGTTCCTGATCGGCGGCGGTGCTTCCGCTTCGGCCGATGTCTACCTCGACAAGGTCCGCGAGCACTTTAAGCAGTACGCGCTCTCCGCCTCGCGCGAGACGCCCATTAAGGTCGCTTCGCTCGGCAACGACGCCGGCATCATCGGTGCCGCTTACGTAGCCCTGCGCGCCGCCGGTAAATAGCTGGTGCGGGGGCAGGTGGTGAGGGGGTAGGCCTCGCCTCAACGTTTGTCCCAAATTGCGCTGCGCCCCTTCCGTTTCAGAAGGTTCGGCGTCAGCGTGCTACCATAGACACGTATGAGTACACACACGCATATGGAGGAAACCCATGGCAAACGTTCTTGTCTTTGGTCACCAGAACCCCGATAACGACGCCATCATGAGCGCCGTCGTCCTGTCCCAGCTGCTCAACCAGGTTGAGTATGCCGGCAACACCTACGAGGCCTGCGCCCTTGGTCAGCTTCCGGCAGAGTCCGCCAAGCTGCTTGCCGACGCCGGCATCGCCGAGCCCCGCGTGATTGAGTCCGTCGAGGCCGGTCAGCTCGTCGTCCTCACCGACCACAACGAGTCCGCCCAGTCCGTCGCAGGCCTTAAGGACGCCACGGTCTTTGGCGTCGTCGACCATCACCGCATCGGCGACTTCGAGACCGCCGGTCCGCTGCACTACATCTGCCTGCCCTGGGGCTCCAGCTGCACCATCGTCACCAAGCTCGCCGACGTGCTCGGCGTTGAGCTTTCCGACGTCCAGGCCAAGCTGCTGCTCTCGGCCATGATGACCGACACGCTCATGCTCAAGAGCCCCACCACCACCGATGTCGACCGCGCCGTTGCCGCCAAGCTCGGCGAGCAGGTGGGCGTCGACCCGGTCAAGTTTGGCATGGAGGTCTTCCTCACCCGTCCGTCCGGCTCCTTCACCGCAGCCGAGATGGTCGGCAACGACATCAAGATGTTCGAGCCCGCTGGCAAGAAGCTGCTCATCGGCCAGTACGAGACCGTCGACAAGAGCCGCGCACTCGGCATGATCGACGAGATCCGCGAGGCCATGCGCGCCTACGCCGCCGAGAAGGGCGCCGACGGCATTGTCCTGTGCATCACCGACATCATGGAGGAGGGCTCGCAGGTCCTGCTCGAGGGCGAGACCGAGGCTGCTCAGAAGGGCCTGGGCATTGCTGACGAGCACGACGGCGTCTGGATGCCGGGTGTCCTTTCCCGTAAGAAGCAGGTCGCTGCCCCCATTATGGCCGCCTGCTAGGTTTAGTTGACCAAACGCCACGACCGGATCGCGGACGCCCCGCGCTCCGGTCGTTTTTTGTGCACGTCGCCGCGTCGTCTCTTGGACAGGCGTGCCTGTGCCGTTGAGCAAATAATGTTCAACCTGTGGTTCCGCTTTTCGGCCGCGCTTGCGCGCTTGTCGCGCAGGGTAGGCTAGATGCAAGCGTAATACGTTAGAGCGCGGCGCCGCCATCTGGGCGGGCCGTGCTTTTTTAAGACGGGAGCTTTCCCGTGAAAGGAGCCGCCCATGGCAGCAACTGAGCAGCTGTTCAATGTTCGTGAGCGCAAGCGCTTTGAACGTCACGACATCTGGGAGCGCATTGCCGAGAACGGCACCATTTCTGCCGCCGTCATGGTGATCGCCGCCATCGCCGCCGTCATCTGCGCCAATACCGATGCCTACGAGGCCATCCATCACTTTTTGGAGACCCCGCTGTATGTGGGTCTGGGCAACCTTACGGCTGGTCTCACCGTTGAGCTTTTCGTCAACGACTTCCTCATGGCGATTTTCTTTTTGTTGGTGGGCATTGAGCTTAAGTACGAGATGACGGTCGGCGAGCTCAAGAATCCGCGTCAGGCCATGCTTCCCATGTTGGCGGCCGTGGGCGGCGTCGTCGTTCCCGCCTGCATCTACCTGATCTTTAACCATGCCGGCGCCCGCAACGGTTGGGCCATCCCCATGGCAACCGATATTGCCTTTGCGCTGGGCGTGCTGTCGCTTTTGGGCAATCGCGTGCCCAACGGCGTGCGCGTGTTCTTCTCGACGCTCGCCATCGCCGACGACCTGATCTCCATCGCCGCCATCGCCATCTTCTACGGTCAGAGCCCCAATCCGTTTTGGTTGGGCGCCGCCGCGCTTGTGACCTGCGCGCTCGTGTGGCTTAACAAGACGCAGCATTACCGCCTTGCCCCGTATTCGGTACTGGGGCTGCTGCTGTGGTTCTGCATGTTCAAGAGCGGCGTACATGCCACGCTTGCTGGCGTCATCTTGGCCTTTACCATCCCGGCCAAGTGTGGCGTCAAGCTCGATAGCCTCACCGATTGGCTGGGCGAGTGCCTGCCGCTGCTCGATGACCGCTACGATGATGAGGCACACATCCTGGGCCAGCATGACTTTACCGTCTCGACAACCAAGGTCGAGCGCGTCATGCACCGCGTGACCCCGCCGCTTATCCGCATGGAGCGTCTGATCTCCACGCCGGTCAACTTTGTGATCCTGCCGATCTTTGCGTTCGTAAACGCTCAGGTTCGCTTAGTGGGCGTGGACATGAGCACGCTGCTCACCGACCCGGTGACGCTCGGCGTGTACTTTGGCATGCTGCTGGGCAAGCCGATCGGCATCTTTGGTATGACGTTTGCCCTGGTTAAGCTTAAGGCCTGCGAGCTGCCGCACAATGTCAACTGGCACATGATTGCCGGCGTGGGCATTCTGGGCGGTATCGGCTTTACCATGTCGATTCTCATCAGCGGCCTTGCCTTCCCGACGGCCCAGTTTGAGGTTCTTGCAGCCAAGGCCGCTATTCTCGCCGGTTCGGTCACCGCAGCCGTGCTCGGCATGATCTACATGAGCGTGGTCTGCAAGCATCCCTCGCCCAAAGACGAGTAAGAGCGCGAAAACCGGCTCCAGAACCGATTCGGGCGCGTTCAAAATGCGGATTCGGGCGGTGCTTGCCGCCTGCCAGACACGCCAGTGGTCAAAAAACGCCGTTTGTGAGTACTGTCACAAACGGCGTATCATTTTAGGTGCGGAAAATAATGAACAAAGTTATAAGAACTGTACGTTAATGAGTGACCATCGACTTCCAATTTGGCGCTAGCTGACGGTGATTAGGGAGTTTCAAGTCGAGTTTTGCCGATTTCGACCAAGAAACGCTGCTACTAAAAAGGTGACAGTACTCATATTTGCCCTTTTTTGGCCACAAGCCCTAAAACAAGCCTCGCCAGGGTCGGGAAACGGGCCAAATGCCGGCCTCGAGGCTTATTCCACGGTGCCGTAGACGGCGCCCCAGCCGTGGGCGGCCAAGGCGGAGTTGAGCTGGTCGCAAAGTGACTGGCGGTCGTAGTAGCCGGGCGGCAAAAGGTTCACGATTTCCATGAGGTCGGGCGCCAGGTCCAAGATTTCGGCCTGTACGATCAGATCCAGGCGGTCGATGGCGTGGCGGTCGTAAAACAGTCCGTCGACCAGGCGCTGCAAGTCGCCGAATTCCTCGGCCTGAAACGATCCGTACTCCATAGTGCCTCCTTGGGCGCCCCACGCCGGCATGCGCGGCGATTCGTAATTGATTGCGATGAACTTAATCTATCACGGCTTCATAACGTTGCGACGATGGCGGTCTATACTTAGACGAACTGCAACGTACCGCTTCGCGAAAGGTCGCACCCCATGCAGACGATCTACCAGAAGATGGAAACCACCGAACTCGATGCCGCCATCGAGGCGCTCAAAGCCGAGGTCGCCGAGGTCAAGGCCAAGGGCCTGGCGCTCGACATGGCCCGCGGCAAGCCGTCGCCCTCCCAGGTGGACATCTCTCGACCCATGCTCGATATCCTCAATGCCGATGCCGATCTGCATGACGGCAACGTCGACTGCTCCAACTACGGCTGCTTTGAGGGCATTCCCTCGGCACGCAAGCTGGCGGGGGAGTTCCTGGGTTGTCCTGCCGAGCAGACGCTCGTACTGGGCTCATCGAGCCTGCTGATCGAGCACGATATCGCCGGTATGTTCTGGCGTTGCGGCTCGTGCGGCAGCGACCCTTGGGAGGCTTACGAGGCAGCGCACGACGGCAAGAAGGTCAAGTTCCTGTGCCCTGTTCCCGGCTACGATCGCCACTTTGGCATCACCGCCGATCTGGGCATCGAGAACGTCCCCGTCGCGATGACCGACAACGGCCCCGACATGGACGAGATCGAGCGCCTGGTTGCCGCCGACGATTCCATCAAGGGTATCTGGTGCGTGCCCAAGTATTCCAACCCCACGGGCATCACCTTTAGCGAGGACACTGTGCGCCGCTTGGTCGAGATGCCCACGGCCGCGCCCGATTTCCGCATCTTCTGGGACAACGCTTACTGCGTGCACGACCTGTACGACGAGACCGACGAGCTCGCAAATATCTTTGACCTCGCTCGCGCGGCGGGCACCGAGGATCGCGTGGTGGCCTTTGCCTCGACGTCCAAGATCACCTTCCCGGGCGCCGGCATCGGCTTTATCGGTGCGAGCCCCGCGGTCATCGCCGAGTTCTCCAAGCGCCTGAAGGCCGGTCTTATTAGCGCCGATAAGCTCAACCAGCTGCGTCACGTGCGTTTCCTTCCCACCATCGAGGCGGTCAAGGAGCACATGAAAAAGCATGCCGAGTTCCTGCGCCCGCGCTTTGAGGCCGTTGAGCGTAAACTCACCGAGGGCTTGGGTAACACGGGTTGCGCCACTTGGACTCATCCCCATGGCGGCTACTTTGTGAGTTTCGATGGCCCCGAGGGCTCGGCCCAGAAGGTCGCCGCGCTTTGTGCCGACCTGGGCGTCAAGCTCACGCCGGCTGGTGCCACCTGGCCTTATGGCAAGGATCCGCGCGACACCAACATCCGCATCGCGCCGAGCTATCCCACGGTCGAGGACCTGGAGGCTGCGCTCGATGTGCTGGTGCTGGCTGTCAAGCTCGTCGCTGCCGAGCTTGCGCGTGCCGAGCGCGCCTAACGCGTAGGGCCCCGCAAGTCCGCGCCTAGTACTATCCGCACTTTCGATACGTAAAGGAGCGTATACATGGATTTGGGTATTTCCACCAACCCCACGCCAGAGCTCTACACCATTAAGGTGACCGGTGAGATCGATATCTCTAACGCCGATAGCCTGCGCAATGCCATCGACCTGGCGCTCGAGCAGCCCACTGAGGCCGTTGAGCTCGATTTTGCCCAGGTGAGCTACATCGATTCGACGGGCATTGGCGTGCTTGTGGGCGCCGCACACCACGCAGCTGATCATGGTAAGCGTTTTAGCTGCGTCAACGTGCAGCCCCCGGTGATGCGCGTGGTTCAGCTGTTGGGCGTCGACCAGGAGATTTCGATCACCGCTGCATAATCTTTGCCCCCAAAAGGGCGTGCCGTTTGGCATATGTTTGTGATGCGCTCGGACGTTTTGGCGTCCGGGCGCTATACTTGACCGAATGAATAGACGAGTTCCGGCCGAATGGCGCGGTGCGGGCTCGACTCACATCGAGCCTTGGAGGTATGTGTGTTTGGTATTGGAGAGGGTGAGCTCGCGATCATCGTGGTCTTCGGCTTTTTGCTGTTTGGCCCGGATAAGCTCCCGCAGATGGGCCGCACGATCGGCCGTGCCATCCGTCAGTTCCGCGAGACGCAGGAAAAGATGACGGCCGTTGTTCAGTCCGAGATTATCGATCCGGTGAGCGAGGCCGCGTCGGCCCCGGTCAAGCCCAAGAAGACTGCTGCGACCGACGACGATTCCGATGTGGACGAGGATGCCGCCGAGACGGCAGCGCCCGCCAAGAAGGAGACCTTTGCCGAGCGTCGCGCCCGTCTTGCTGCCGAGAAGGCCGCAAGCGAGGGTGCTGCTGAGGGCGAAGGCGCTGTTGATGAGGCCGAGGGTACAGAGCCTGCTGCTGCCGTCGAGCCCGAGCCTGCTGCAGAGCCCGAGCCCGAGCCGGCAGAGCCCACGACGGCTGACCTCTACGCCCGTCGTCCCCGCAAGCGCAAGGCCGTCGTCGACCAGCTCGCTCGCGAGCTCGAGGTCGAGGACGATGCCGAGGCTGCTGCCGCCGACGCCCCGAAGGGAGGCGATGAGTAATGCCGATCGGACCTGCGCGCATGCCGCTCTTCGATCACCTGGGAGAGCTCCGTCGCCGCCTGACCATCGTGGTCGTTTCGGTGTTTGCCGCCGCCATCGTGCTGTACTTTGCCACGCCCGTGGTGCTCGATATTCTTGAGGACCCCATCCGCTCCTTTGTGCCGGACGGTAAGTTTTACATCACCACCACGCTCGGCGGCTTTGGCCTGCGCTTCTCGCTTGCCATCAAGATGGCCGTGGTCATGTGCACGCCCATGATCATCTGGCAGATTCTGGCATTTTTCCTGCCGGCACTGCGCCCCAACGAGCGCAAGTGGGTTGTGCCCACGGTGCTCGCCTCGACGGTGCTGTTCTTCCTGGGTGCCATCTTCTGCTACTTCATCATCATCCCGGCGGGCTTTGAGTGGCTCATCGGCGAGACCTCGGCTGTCGCTACGGCGTTGCCCGATCTGGAGAACTACGTCAACATGGAGCTGCTCTTTATGATCGGCTTTGGTGTGGCGTTTGAGCTGCCGCTCATCATCTTCTACCTGTCCGTTTTCCACATCGTGTCCTATGCGGCCTTCCGCAGCGCCTGGCGCTACGTGTACGTAGGCCTGCTCGTGGGTTCGGCTGTGATTACGCCCGACGGCTCGCCCGTTACGCTGGGTCTCATGTATGGCGCCCTGCTCTCGCTCTACGAGATTTCGCTCGCCATCGCTCGCGTGGTCATTACCGCGCGCGAGGGCAAGGAGGGCCTGTTCGTGAGCCGTCTGGACCTGTTCTCGGACGACGAGGACGACGAGGAGTAAATCGGTATGCACGAGGTTGGCATTGTCAACGGCATACTCGATACAGTGATTCGCGCGGCGCGTGGGGCGGGGGCCTCGCGCGCCGTTTTGGTAACGCTGCGTATCGGGGATATGACCGAAGTTGTGCGCGAGGCGCTCGACTTTGCGTGGGAGACGTTTCGCGACGAGGACCCGCTCACGCGCGGCTGCGAGCTTGCCGTGGAGGAGGTCCATCCACAAAGCGAGTGTCTAGACTGCGGCGAGGTTTTCGACCACGATCGCTTCCACTGTCGCTGTCCTCAGTGTGGTGGTGCCAACGTGCGCCTACTGCACGGCCGCGAGCTCGATATCGCAAGTATCGAAATCGAAACCCCCGACGATTAGCCCGCTAGCCATCTGGTGATGGGGTATAAAGGGGCCAAAGTAAGGAGCGCTAAGTATGGCCGAGAAAACGATTGATATTGCATCGCCGATTCTGTCGCGCAACGAGCGCCTGGCAGATCAGCTGCGTCAGCGATTTAATGAGACAAACACCTACGTGATCAATGTGCTGTCGAGCCCCGGCTCGGGCAAGACCACCACGATTCTGGGCACCAACGAGCGCCTGCGTGACAAAGCCGGCCTGCGCTGTGCTGTCATCGAGGGCGATATCGCCTCGGACGTCGACGCCATCACCATGAAGGAAGCCGGCATGCCCGCCATTCAGATCAACACGGGCGGCCTGTGCCACCTCGAGGGCAACATGATCATGGAGGCCGTCGATGCCTTCGACCAGGCCGTCGGTCTGGAGAACATCGACGTCATCTTTATCGAAAACGTGGGCAACCTGGTCTGCCCGGTCGACTTTGACCTGGGCGAGAACCTGTCCATCATGATTCTCTCGGTGCCCGAGGGCGACGACAAGCCCATCAAGTACCCGGGCATCTTCCAACACGCCGGCGCGCAGCTGCTCAACAAGGTCGACGTGGCTCCGGCTTTCGATTTTGACATGGATAGGTATACTAAGACACTCGATGACCTCAATCCGCAGGCGCCGCGGTTTGCCGTGAGCGCGCGCAAGGGCGAGGGCATGGATGCCTGGTGCGATTGGCTCATCGGGCAGATTGAGCAAGCAAGGGCGTAAGTCGGCCGCCATACGGGCGGGCGTAGCCGCAGAGACACGAGATAGGAGCCTCTTTTGAAGCTCATCATCGCAGAGAAAAACGACGCCGCGCGTCAGATTGCCGAGCGTCTGTCCACGGGCAAACCCAAAAAGGACAAGGTGTACAACACCGCCATCTACCGTTTTGAGTGGAAGGGCGAGGAGTGCGTGACCATCGGCCTTGCCGGTCACATCCTTGCGCCCGATTTTTGCGACAGCGTGCTGTTCGATAAAAAGCTGGGCTGGTATTCGGTCACCGAGGACGGCGAGATGCTGCCGGCCGATATGCCCGATGGCCTGGCACGTCCGCCCTACGACACCAAGCGCAAGCCGTTTCTTGCCGATGGTATCTCCATCAAGGGCTGGAAGCTCGAGAGCCTGCCTTACCTCACCTGGGCGCCCGTCATTAAGCTGCCGGCCGAGAAGGAGCTCATCCGCTCGCTCAAGAACCTTGCCAAGAAGTCCGACAGCGTCATTATCGCCACGGACTTCGACCGCGAGGGCGAACTGATCGGTTCGGACGCCCTCAACAAAGTGCGCGAGGTTGCGCCTGACTTGCCGGTCGCCCGCGCCCAGTATTCTTCGTTTACCAAGGCCGAGATTACGCAGGCCTTCGATAATCTTGTCTCGCTCGACCAGAATCTGGCCGACGCCGGCGAGAGCCGCCAGCACATCGATCTCATTTGGGGCGCGGTGCTCACGCGCTACCTGACGCTCGCCAAGTTTGGCGGCTTTGGCAACGTGCGCTCCGCCGGCCGCGTGCAGACGCCGACGCTCGCTCTGGTGGTCGAGCGCGAACGCGAACGCATGGCGTTTGTGCCCGAGGACTATTGGCAGATTCGCGGCATGGGTGCCGCTCAGGGTGCTGCCGAGGATGACCGCTTTAAGATTGCGCACAAGACGACACGTTTTACCGACAAAGATGCTGCCGAGACGGCGTACGGCCACGTCGAAGGCGCTACGACGGCAACCGTCGCCGCGGTGACCAAGCGCTCCCGCAAGCAGCAGCCGCCCACGCCGTTTGCGACGACCTCGCTGCAGGCTGCCGCCGCGGCCGAGGGCATCTCACCTGCACGTACCATGCGCATCGCCGAGTCCCTCTACATGGCGGGCCTCATCAGCTATCCGCGTGTCGACAACACCGTGTACCCTGCGACGCTCGATCTGGGCGCCGTGGTGAGCGACCTGGCAAAGATCAACCCGGCGCTGGCGCCCGTGTGCAAAAAGGTACTCGCCGGCCCCATGAAGCCCACGCGCGGCAAAGTCGAGACCACCGACCACCCGCCCATCTACCCCACGGGCGAAGGCGATCCGTCCACGCTCGATGGCGGCCAGCGCAAGCTCTACGACCTCATCGCCCGCCGCTTCCTGGCAACGCTCATGGGGCCCGCGACCATCGAGAACACCAAGCTCGAGCTCGACGTCAACGGCGAGCCGTTCGTGGCTTCGGGCGACGTGCTCGTGACCCCGGGCTTCCGCGAGGCGTATCCGTATGGACTTAAGCGCGACGAGCAGATGCCGCCGCTGGAGCAGGGCGATACGGTCGACGTTTTCGACATTAAACTCGAGGCCAAGCAGACCGAGCCGCCCGCGCGCTACAGCCAGGGCAAGCTCGTGCAGGAGATGGAAAAGCGCGGCCTGGGCACCAAGTCCACGCGCGCGAGCATCATCGAGCGCCTGTATGCCGTGCGCTATCTCAAAAATGATCCCGTGGAGCCGAGCCAGCTGGGCATCGCCATTATCGATGCACTGTCGCAGTTTGCCCCGCGCATCACGAGCCCCGATATGACCAGCGAGCTCGACGGCGACATGACCCGCGTGGAGCGCGGCGAGGACACCGAAGAACATGTCGTGACGCACTCGCGCGCGCTGCTGGCCGGCGTGCTCGACGAGCTGCTCAAACATACGCAGGAACTGGGCGACGCCATCAGCGACGCCGTCACGGCCGATGCGCGCGTGGGCGCTTGCCCCAAGTGCGGCAAGGACCTGGTTATGAAGACGAGCGCCAAGACCCGCGGCAGCTTTATCGGCTGCATGGGCTGGCCCGACTGCGATGTGACCTATCCGGTGCCGAGCGGCGTCAAGGTGAGCCCGCTCGAGGGCGAGGCGGCCGTGTGCCCCGAGTGCGGCGCGCCGCGCATTAAGTGCCAGCCGTTCCGCCAGAAGGCCTTCGAGATTTGCGTGAACCCCACGTGCCCCACCAACTACGAGCCTGACCTTAAGGTGGGCGAGTGCAAGGTGTGCGCCGAGGCCGGACGCCATGGCGACCTGATCGCGCACAAGAGCGAGAAGAGCGGCAAGCGCTTTATCCGCTGCACCAACTACGATGACTGCGGCGTGAGCTATCCTCTGCCGGCGCGCGGTAAGCTCGAGGCGACGGGCGAGACCTGCCCCGAGTGCGGCGCCCCCATCGTGGTGGTCAACACGGCGCGCGGTCCGTGGCGCATCTGCGTGAACATGGACTGCCCGACCAAGGAGAAGAAGCCCGCCCGCGGCCGCAAGACCACAACCAAGGCGAGCACGGCGAAGAAGACAACGGCGGCCAAAAAGACGACGGCTAAGAAAGCCACTGCCGCCAAGAAGACGACCGCGAAGAAGTCAACTGCGAAGAAGTCGACTGCCAAAAAGACCGCTGCCGACAAGTAGCCGCACGGTCGAAACATCACCTAGAACAAAAACGAGCGAGGACCTCAAGATCCTCGCTCGTTTTTTATCCGGCAGTTAGGGACGTTCCTTTTCTGCCGGGCGGCGAAAGAGTGCGCCCAACGACCAGCCGTTTAAGAGCGCCCCCGATACATAGTTGTCGGAACCTGGTCGTCTGTTGATAAAAAAGAAACCGCTAACGGACAAAATGGCGCCTTTTGCGGATTAGTTGCTGTGCCGGAAAATAAATTGTCAGAACCAGGCGATAATTAAATTGCCGCGGCTGTCGTTACATATGACACGTGACAGGAGGACATGATGAAAAAAATGCCCAAGTTGTTGTTAGCAATGGTTGTCCTATTTTTCGCCACCGGATTTATTTTATTGCCCTCCGCAAATGCTTCTGAGTATTTGACGCCCGCCGACGCATGCTTCGATTTGAATGATGGGCCGAAACAAGAACGTACTATCGAGCTGTCAGATGGCTCTACAGGTGTTTTTGGGATAGAGAAAGAGCAAGCTGATGTTGCCCCGATTTGGGACGGCTACTACAACGCTACTGATGGGAATTGGAAGGTTTACTTCTATACTGGAGTGCTCGATGCTGAGTACTGGATATCAATCAAGAACTACAACATTACATCGTGGTGGGGCCATAAAGCATCTTCCGTTGGCGGTGCCTTATCGAATTTCAGTAAGAGTTTTTCTTCCAAACGAACAAAGTGGAGCTTTCTTTTTACCGGAGTAGGCGGTATGGCGTCTGCGACTTATACTCTTGGAGCTGAAATAAATGGCTCTCGGCTGCATACATATCTAGCGTGATTCAATATGGGCGTGTTGGGCAAGATCAACATTGGCGGAGAGGTTTCCCT
Organism: uncultured Collinsella sp.; assembly: GCA_900547235.1. Lineage (GTDB taxonomy): Bacteria > Actinomycetota > Coriobacteriia > Coriobacteriales > Coriobacteriaceae > Collinsella. Next base: position 11,737 of record URFP01000051.1, read on the forward strand.
CCTGGCAATAGTTCTGGTTGAGATCGGGATCGTCGCTGCGGTGATCTATCTCGTTTGCAAGTTGATAAAGGCTCTCAAAAAGGTTATTGAACGAACCAAACAAGAGTAGGCGGTCAGTCCGCTCGATTTCGAATCCATTTCAGCGGGTGCCATCCTCTCTGTCTGCTTATCTGTGGGCGGAGAGGATTTTTCTATGACTGAGACCGCATCAGGCTTATAGGACAAAAAGTGTGTCCACGTTAGGGGCATCGGCGCAGGTCGATGCC
>URFP01000052.1:0-11664 GCA_900547235.1 uncultured Collinsella sp.
GGATGCTCGTCGCCTGGTCGATCGGGCTGCACCCCGACAAGCGCCTCGCGAACTCAAGCCTGCGCCTAATCCAAGCGAGATTCCAGACTCGACAGGCCATTGAGAGTCAGGTCGTTGGCGACCTCCGAGACGCGCTCGATAGGAACCGAGCCGTCAGACAGCGCCCATGTGCGATAGATTCCGATAATACCCGACAGCAAAAACGCCAGATAGTAGTCGAACATCTCGTCCTTGAGACCGTGGGGCAGCAGATCGCGCTCGGCAATCTCGTGCTCGAGCGGCGCACGAAGACGAGCCATAAAATCATCGAGCGGAATGTTCTCGATCAGCTGACGATTGAGCACCAGGTTGTTGCACAGCGCCTCGTTAACGGTTTTAAAGAAGGTCGCCGCCGCGCCCAGGGCGCGCTCGTTGGTGTCACCGTCCATGGAAGCAAGCGTTTTCTCGACCGAGTCGACAATCATCTCCACCACATCGACGGCAATGGCATCGAGCAAGCCATCAACCGTACCAAAGTGCACGTAGAAGGTCTTGCGGTCGACATTGGCCTCGCGCGCGATGGCACTCACCGTAATGTCTGCCAGCGGCTTTTCCATGAGCAGGCGCTCGAAAGCGGAAAGGATGGCATTGCGGCTGCGAACGATGCGGCGATCAAGACGCGGTTTGCTGGTGTCCATGGACGTGTCCCTTCGATATGCGGGCATTCATCAACAGATGAGAGATAATCTACGTAAGAGGATTATCCCCCATACAGCACAAATATGCCCCGCATCATGAAGAACGCACGACTGCCCTACTGCGACTTAGGGTGCTTCTTCTTATTGAGTGCCGACGGAGACACGCGGATACCGTCGCCTGTCTGTCGCACATAGGCTTTATGAGCCGGCTTAGCGGTCCCAGAAGCCTTCTGAGCGTGCTTCTTGGGATCAACGGTAACAGCATTCATGGGGTGCGGCTTAGTGGGCGCAGAGGGCGTCTGAGGCGTACGGCCGAGCTTGCGCATCACACGATCCCAGCGCGCATGGATGCTCTCGTTGTGGGCGCTCTTAAGGCCCAGCAGGGGCGCAGCCAATATGGTCGGCGCGATAAACGTAATGAGGCGCCACAGCAGATAGCCGGCGGTCGATGCCGACCCAAAGAAATGACCCAAGAACAATGCAAAGCCGCCCTCGGCGCCACCAGTTCCACCGGGCAAGGGGACCGCAGAGCTCAGCAGCTGGACAAAGGCGCTCGCGGCCATGACCGAGAAAAAGTCGACCTCGTGGTGGCCAAAGGCAAGCATCAGGAAATACGGCACCAGATAGAAAAACGCAAGCTGCAGCATGGTGATAAACACGGTGAGCAGCATGGAAGAAAAATGTCCGGCCGAAAGCTTGAACTTCTCGGAGAAGGAGTAGATCTCGCCATCGACAAACGAGCGCCATCCATCGATCTTAGTGGCCGAGACACCTATGCGCTCGAGCCAATTGATGATGCAATGGGCGACGCGCGTGACGGTCTTAGGCATGAGTGCGACGGCGAAGATGCCGAGCAGGATGCAGCAGTGACCGCCAAAACTAAAGACGCACAGCAGCGTCATGTCGCCATAGCGCTCGGCAAAAAACGGCATGCGAGCAAGCAATAGGATAGCGCCCCAGGCAACGAGGCCAAACTGATACACAATAAATCGGGTGAACTGCGTGGCACCCGCTTCGCCCACGTTTTGGCCCGCTTTGGTCAGGCGGTAGATCTGGGCAGGCGTAGAGCCCATCATCATGGGCGTCAGGTTGCCAAAGAAAATACCGCTCGCCTCGACCGAAATGAGGTCGCGGATACCGACGGGCGAATTGGGGTCGAGCCAGACGGCGATCGCATAGGCCACAATGCCAAAGAACAGATACATAAACATGCAAAGACACGCGACAACGAGCCAGGGCGCCTGAACGCTCGACATAGCGGCCCAGAACTGCCCCATCTGCCCGGTTACCACCAGGTAGACGATATAACCCACCAGCACGACGCCGATAAAGATGGCGCCGCGGCGTGCGCTCTTATTGTCATCGCCGCCCGAGGCCTCAACCTCGACCTGGGGCTTAGACGTATGCTGAGAGGACTCCGTCATGAGACTCCTTCTAACAGTCAAAATATCTTGGTTATTGTACCCGTAAGGGCCATAAGCAGAACGCAAAGCTCTTGTTCAAACGGGAATGACAGACAGTTGTTTGATAATAAAAAACCCGGCCTTCCGTGGAAAGACCGGGTATCAGATGCGTGGTAGCCCGTACCAGATTCGAACTGGTGATCTCCGCCTTGAGAGGGCGGCGTCCTAAACCGCTAGACGAACGGGCCATAAGCCTCAGCAGAAAAGAAGTGGTAGCCCGTACCAGATTCGAACTGGTGATCTCCGCCTTGAGAGGGCGGCGTCCTAAACCGCTAGACGAACGGGCCACATGACATCTGCACTGCCGTGCTGCGAGGAAATATATTACGGGACAAAAAACGCAAGCGCAAGAAGAAATTCCAAATTGCCGAAATTTTGTCGCAAGGTTATGGAACGCGCAGGTCAACAAGGTAGTTAATTTGGAACGGGGCTATTTTAGCTACCCTAGGTGGAGATGAGTCAGGAGGGCTTCGCGGTTGTTGGGGATGTTGTCCTCGATCACGGCGTCGAGGGCAGCGTTGAGAAGCTGTCCCAGCTCCGGCCCCGGCTTGACGCCGGCGCGGATCAGGTCGCCACCATTGATGGCAAGCATCTTGAGTGTATAGGGCTCCCCCGCCTGCAGCAAATCGTGGGCGAGCGTACGCATCTCCTCGATCGTCTCGACGTAATAGAAGCACGAGGGCGCCTTGCCGAGCGTGTCGGCACGCTTAAGGTCCATGAGCTCGTCCATCAGACGCGGCGTATCGACACCCTCGCCCGAAAGCGCGCGCATCATATTGAGCAGGCAGGAGCGCTCGGGGCGCAGCGGCTTGTCATGGTATTTGATCAGCAGGCACACATCGCGCACCAAATCGTGCGAGAGCGCCAGGCGATCCATGATGACACGCGCCTTCTTGGCGCCGAGCTCGGGATGACCGTAGAAGTGGCCGCTGCCGTCGTGATCGACCGTAAAGCACTCGGGTTTGGAAACGTCGTGCAAAAACGCCGCCCACATAAGGCTCGACGAGGGCGCGACGCCGTCGCACAGCGCCAGCTCCCCTGCCACCGTCAGCACGCGGGCGATATGCTCGTAGACGTTAAACGCATGATAGACGCTGCGTTGATCAAACCCGCGAGCGGACGCGAGCTCGGGCACGGCGGCGCAAACAAGCTCGGGGTAGCGCAGCATCGCGTCTCCCCCATGGCCGGTCGAAAGGATACCCTCGAGCTCAATGCCCACGCGCTCGCGCGCCACAGCATCGAGCAGCGGCGCGCACTCGGCAAGCGCCTGTTTAGTCTTAGGCTCGATCATAAAATCCAGACGGCAGGCAAAACGCACCGCGCGCAGCATGCGAAGCGCGTCCTCGTTAAAACGACGCTTGGGATCTCCAACGGCGCGGATGAGCTTGCGCTTCAGGTCGCCCTGACCATCGTAGCGGTCGACAAGACCACGCTCGGGATGCCAGGCCATAGCGTTAACGGTAAAGTCACGACGCGCCAGATCGTCCTCAAGCGACGCTGCACGCTCCACACTCTGGGGATGGCGGCCGTCGGTGTAAAAGCCGTCTAGGCGGTAGGTGGTGACCTCAATGCGCTCATCATCGCAAATAGCCGTGATGCCGCCAAATTTTATGCCCGACTCAACCACGGCAATATCCGCCGCTTCGAGCGCCTCTTTGGACTCCTGCCACAGGCCGCTGCAGCACATGTCAACATCGTGGCTGGGGCATCCCATCAGGGCATCACGTACCCAACCGCCCACGTACCAAGCCTCAAGACCTGCTGCCTCAAGCGCACGCAGGACACGGATAGAGGCATCGGTCGGCTGCGTACCGTTGAGCGAAACATTGCACATGCCTATGGCCTCCTGCGACTATCAAATTGGCTATCGATTGCGTCTGCAAGAAGTCTAGCAAGAAACAGCCTCCACTGCACACGCAAGTCCGATAAACAAAAACGCATCCGTCCTGGTCTAAGACGGATGCGAAATAATTGAACTATTCAGGCAAGGTGCCGGAACTAGCAAACCTGACGGATTGCAATACCCTTCTGATACTCATCGACCTTGGAAAAATCGCCAAGACCCGGGCACTCGACCACGTTGGCGCCGGTGGCCATCGAGAGGCGCAGGGCATCCTCGACGCGCTCCGGGGCGTCGTGCCACACGGACAGGAAGGCGGCCAGCGAGGAGTCGCCCGCGCAGACGGTCGACAGCAGCTTGACGTCGAAGGTGCGGTTGGCAAACCAGATGTGCTCGCCGTTGGAGAAGTACGCGCCGTCGCCGCCGAGCGTCAGCAGTACATTCTTAGCGCCCTTGGCGTGCAGCTCGGCCATGGCGCCCTTGACGGACTCGTCGTCGCCACCGCCCACCTTAATGCCAAAGATGTCGAGCAGCTCGTCGTCGTTGGGCTTAATGAGCAACGGCTCCATAGCAATGAGGTCGGCCAGCTGATGGCTCGAGATATCGAGCACGAACTCGGCGCCCTTCGCCTTCACGCGGCGCAGGACCTCTGCCAGGAAGCTCTCGGAGGTGTTGGGGGGCAGCGAGCCGCTGATAACCAGGCAGGTCATGTCATCGAGCGAATCGATAAGCTCAAACATCTCCTGCTCGTTGGCTTCGTTGATGGCGGCACCGGCGTTGACCATGTTGTACTCGGTGTCGGGACCGGCGTTGAGGAACACGTTGACACGCGTGATGCCGTCAGTCCACACGGGCTTGACGGGCACGCCCAGGGCCTCGGCGCCCTTAACGATATACTCACCCGAGAAGCCGGCGAAGAAGCCCAGGATCGTGGTGTCGACGCCGTAGTGGTCGAGCGTAAACGAAACGTTGAGACCCTTACCGTTGGGCGTGTAGACGGCGTTGCGGGTACGCGTGACGGTGTTGGCAGCAAGACCGTCGCAGGAGATGTTGTAGTCAATGGCGGGATTTGCAGTAAGCGTGTAAATCATGAATGTTCCTTTCACGAAGCAACGTGTTAATGAAAGTATATTCCACGCTTCGGTAAAAGGCTACAACAACTCGGTGAACGGTGTGGAAGCGATGAAGTACGGCAGGGTACCTCTCCACCATGGCGGAACAAAAAAGGCGCCCCGGCCGAAACCGGAGCGCCGCATGCGCACGAATATGTCGCGTTTCGCTTACTTGCGATCGAGCTTGCGGACAGCAACGCGCTTGCTGTACTCGTCGACGTGACCAAAGTCGCCGATGCCGACGGACTCAGCAACGTTGGCGCCGGTGGCCATAGCTAGCTTCATGGCCTCCTCGACGTTGTCGCGATCCCTGTACCACTTGTGCAGGAACGCAGCGAGGGTGCAGTCGCCGGCGCAGACGGAAGAGACAAGCTTGATGTTGAACTCACGCTTGGCATACCAGATGTCCTCGCCGTTGGAGAAGTAAGCGTCACCGCGGCTACCACGGGTGAGCAGCACGTTCTGGACGCCGGCCTCGTGAGCCAGCTTCATGGCAACGCGGACCTCGTCGTCGGTGTCGACCGGCACGCCGAAGATAGCCTTCATCTCGTGATGGTTCGGCTTAATGAGCAGCGGCTTCTTGTGAGCGAGCTCCTTGAGCTTGTCGGAGGACAGGTCCAGGACGACGTCGGCGCCACGGGCCTGAGCGTGCTCCATGACCTGAGCCAGGAAGTCGGGCGTAGCTTTGGGAGGAACGGAGCCGGAGACGATCAGGCACTCAAGGTCGCCCGCGGTGTCCAGGATGTTGTAGAGCTCCTCCTGGTGCTGCGGCGTGATCGGAGCACCGGGGTTGAGGATACCGTACTCGTGCTGGCCATCGTTGACGTAGGTGTTGATGCGCGTGATACCGTCGGTCCAGACCGGGCGGCAAAGGCAACCCAGGTTCATGACCTCCTCGACGATAAACTTGCCCGTAAAGCCAGCGAAGAAGCCAAGCGCGACGGTGTCGACACCCATCTTCTTGAAGGCGAAGGACACGTCGAGGCCCTTGCCGTTAGCCGTGTAGCTGGCCGAGCCGGTGCGGACATTCTCATCGGGCTCGAGCGGAGAGCTCGAAACCGTCATGTCGACAGCCGGGTTAGCGGTTAGCGTGTAGAACATTTACAATACCCCCTGTGTACGTGAGGGCCGCGTGGCCGGCCCATTCCAACCACGCGGTTACCTCTGATACCAAATTAGCGAGCTGCGGACTCGAGCAGTGCCTTGACCTCGGCAGCGGTGTTGCAGGCGAGCGCCTTCTCGGCGAGCTCGTCGCACTCGGCCTTGGTCCACTGGCTGATGGTCTTGCGGGCGCGCAGGATGGACGGAGCGCTCATCGAGAACTCCTCCAGGCCCCAGCTGATCAGCAGCGGCTCGAGCAACGGATCGGCAGCGGCCTCGCCGCACATACCAACCATGATGCCGGCCTTCACGCCGCTCTCGATGATGTTCTTGAGCGAGCGGAGCACGGCGGGATAGTAAACCTGGTACAGGTTGGAGATGGTGTCGTTGCCACGGTCGGCGCACATGGTGTAGCCGATCAGGTCGTTGGTGCCGATGGAGAAGAAGTCGGCGACCTCGGCCAGGCGGTCAGCGAGCAGCGAGGCTGCAGGCGTCTCGACCATGATGCCGACCTCGATGTTCTCGTTGAACTTGCGACCCTCTTCGGTCAGCTCGGTCTTGCACTGCTCGACGAGCTCCTTGACAGCCAAGACTTCCTCGACGCAGGTGACGAGCGGGATCATAATCTTGACGTCACCGAAGGCGCTGGCGCGCAGCAGGGCGCGGAGCTGGACCTTGTACTGATCGGGGTTGGCCAGGCAGTAACGCACGGCACGGAAGCCCATGAAGGGGTTCTCTTCCTTGACCATGTGCAGGTACGGGATCTCCTTGTCGCCGCCCACGTCGAGCGTACGGATGATGACCGGAGCGCCCTTGAGCGCACTGGCGACCTTGCGGTAGGCGTTGAACTGCTCTTCCTCGGAAGGAAGCTCAGCGGAGTCCATAAACAGGAACTCGGAGCGGAACAGGCCAATAGCCTCGGCATCGTGATCGAGCGCGTTGGGCACGTCATCGGGGTTGCCGATGTTGCAGGCGATGATCTTCTTGATGCCATCGGCAGTCACGGACGGCTTGCCACGGAAGGCCTCGAGGGCTGCCTTCTCGGCAGCGAAGGCCTCGGCCTTGGCGGTGTAGGCAGCGAGCGTCTCCTCGTCGGGATCGGCCTCGACGATACCCTTGCCACCATCGACGACAACGGTCATGCCGTTGCGCAGCGCGGTGCAGCTGTTGGAAACCGAAAGGACAGCCGGGATCTCGAGGGCGCGCGCAATGATTGCGGAGTGCGACGTACGGCCACCAGTCTCGGTGACGATACCGGCAACGTGGGCCTTATCGATCGTGGCGGTCATGGACGGCGTGAGGTCGTGCACGACAACGACGGTGTTCTCGGGCAGGACGGAGAGGTCGACGACCTCCTTGCCCAGCAGCTCGGCCAGAATGCCGGTGCGGATGTCGGCGATGTCGGCCGCGCGCAAACGGAACATCTCATCGTCCATGGACAGGAACATGTTCTCGAACATGGTCGAGGTGTCCATGAGCGCCTGCTCGGCGCAGGTGCCGCCGTCAATGGCGGCGTTGATAGCGTCGGTCATGCCCGGATCCTGAGCCAGGACAATGTGTCCGCTCATGATCTCGGCCTCGGCCTCGCCCACCGTCTCCTTCATGTGGTCGGCCTGAGCCTGAGTCTTCTCGCAGAAGACCGAAAGAGCGGTCTGATAGCGCTCCTTCTCTGCTGCCGAATCAGCAACCTCGTGCGGCTCAAACGTCAAGTCGGGATCGACGGCGACCATGACGGTGCCGATACCGATGCCCTCGGAAGCGTTGACTCCCTGATACATTCCCATTCCTCTCTCCGTGTCATGTGATAAAGCGTTTTGCCATATCCATGACAAAAGAGCGCAGCTACCTTAAGACAGGTCACTGCGCCCCCAAATATGAACTTAGTTGTTCAACATGCGACCCGTTTGAGTTCTACTCGCCAAGACCGCTCTTGATGAGCTCGATGGCAGCAGCCAGAGCCTCGGCCTCGTCGGCGCCGTCGCACTTGACCTCGACCTCGGTGCCGCAGGGGATACCAGCGGCCATGAGGGCCATCGGGGACTTGCCGTTGACCTCCTTCTCGGGGGTGACGACCGTCACGTCACAGGCGTACTTGCCCATGGTGGAGGCGAACAGACCAGCCGGACGCATGTGCAGACCCTGAGGATTAACGAGGGTAGCCTTCTCAGAAACCATAATTGACTCCTTTTTTGTGTTTAACCCCTGTCATGCATGTGGCAGGAGTCAGATTCACGACGTTGTTTATATTAACTCACATCAAACGGTTTTTCATTGTGTTTCGCACGAATTGTTGGACAGATGTCGTTCGCTGTCCGCTCGCCTGCCGGGCGGGGCGGTTAAGTTTGCTGCTCTACAGTCCTGCGCAAGACGGAAAGCACATTAAGTGCTTTCCTTTGCGTGCGGAACTCGCGACAAACTTAACCGCCCCGCTCGACAGGCGAGCTGCGGGAACATGCTTCCGTCCAAGAAATATCGTGCAAAAGGAATTCTGGCTGAATTATTGTTCGCGTGGGTGATTCAGCCGATGAGGGCTATCTATGCCCTGTTGGGAACTGAGGAGTGTCCCGGAGTACCGGCTGGAAAGGGAACGTCCCTAGGTGCCGGGTGGCATGAAAAAAGGCGAGGGCTCGTGGGGAGTCCTCGCCTTTGTTACAAGGGGCGATGTTATTCGCGTACTGCGGAATTAGACCAGGCGGGCGTTGATCGTCTTGGCGATCTCGGCGGCGTCGGTGGAACCCTTGACGGTGCCACGGAAGTCCTCGTCCATGAGCGCCTCGGCGACCTTGGACAGGATCTTGAGGTGCGTGGTGCCGGCCTGTGCACCAGGGATGAGCAGAGCGATGGCCACGTTGACGGGGGCGCCGTCCATGGTATCCCAACCGGTCACGCCGGACTCGTCCTTGACGACGATGACGGCAGCCTCGGTGATGGCGTCGGACTTGGCATGCGGGATGGCGAAGCCCTCCATCATGCCCGTGGTGCCCTCGGCCTCGCGGGCCAGGAAGGCGTTCATCACGGCGTCGGCGTCGCTGGCGATACCGGCCTTGACAGCCTGGTTGGAAACGAAGCTCAGAGCCTCGTCACGAGAAGCGAAGTCCTCGGCGACAAAGACGTTCTCGACCTTCACGAAGTCGGCAGCCTCGGCCTTGGGAGCCTCGACGGCAGCGGCCTTGGAGGCCTCGACCGGCTGAGCAGCAGCGGCGGGAGCGGCCTTCTGGTTCTTCTCGAAGTCGTACTTCTTGAAGGCCACGAACAGGATGCCACCGACCACAGCGCCGATGAGGATCGCGAGGACCCACAGCGGACCGTTCTCGACAACAGGCAGGACCAGGAAGCCACCGTGAGGCGCCGGATCGTGAACGTTGAACATAATGGTCAGGATCGAGGCGATGGAGGAACCGAGCATCATGATGGGCATGACGGGCCAGATGTTCTTGGTCATGAACGGAATGGCGCCCTCGGTGATGTGGGTGCAACCAAGGATGAGGTTGACGATACCGGCGTCATGATCCTCCTGGCTGAAGTACTTCTTGCCGACGACGACGGCGAAGGTGGTGATCAGCGGCGGAACGATGCAGGCGGCGGAGACGGCAGCCATGAAGTTGGTGCCGAAGTTGTAGGTGTCGGTGCCGACGCCGGCGGCCAGAGCCTCGGTGAGCATAGCGGTACCGGTGACGTAAGCAGCCTTGTTGACCGGGCCGCCCATGTCAACGGCACACATGCAGCCGATGGCAAGGCCCAGGACAATGGCGCCAGAGGCGGACAGGCCCTTGAGGAAGTCCATCATGGCGGTGTTGATGGCAGCCATGGGGCCGGAGATGCCGAGCATGACCAGGCCGACGATGGCGGTCGAGAACAGCGGGTACAGGAAGATAGCCTTGAGGCCGTCCAGGTTCTTGGGCAGCTTGGAGAAGACCTTCTCGAGCAGCAGGATGACATAGCCAGCGAGGAAGCCGCCGACGATGCCGCCCAGGAAACCGAAGCCCACGCCGGCGCCGCCGGCGTCGATCATACCGGTCTCGGCGTTAACGGGCAGACCCTGGATGGCGATCATACCGGCAACAAAGCCGGGGACGAGTGCCGGGCGCTTGCCGATGGACTCGGCGATGTAGGCGGAAAGCACGGGAACCATGAGGTTCATGGCGATGCCGCCGATGATCTTGAGCATAGCGGCAAAGCTGTTGTAGTCAGACGCCGTCGAATCGAAGGACGTGATGCCCCACAGGAACGAAACGGCGGTCAGGACACCACCGGCGACGACGAAGACCAGCATGTGGCTGACGCCGTTCATGAGGTGCTTGTAGATGATGTGGCCGATGGACTCCTTCTCCTCGACCTCATCCTCGACATCGGCAGCAGCCGCAACCGAGTCGTCACCCTTGGCGGCGAGCGCGCGGTCGATCAGCTTACCGGCTGCCTCGACGGACAGAGCCTTGGAAACACCAACGGAAACCATGCGCTTGCCGGCGAAACGCTCCGCCTGGACATCCTTATCGGCTGCGACGACGACGGCCTTGGCACCGGCGATCTCGCTCTTGGTGAGCTCGTTCTCGACACCGACCTGGCCATGGGTCTCGACCTTAATGGTCAGACCTCGCTCGGCAGCTGCCTTCTCCAGCGCCTCCTTCGCCATGAAGGTGTGCGCAATGCCGGTCGGGCAACCGGTGGCGGCGATGATGTCAAACTTAGCCATGTGTCCCTCCTTTTTAAGTTTTGCGCCCGCAGGCGCTCCCCTACACGCGCGTCCTTGCGCGCTTTTCCACAACTGAAAGATACCAACCTACCGTCCGCGTGAGAAGAGACAAGGCGCAATTCTCCGGTGAAAGGTTCTTTCATAACCGTAAACGGTAGGTGAAAGTTTACCATCAACAGTTGAAACGGCAAGGTGTATCTTGTAATTGAAAATCCCCCTATACTATGACATTACAAAGCGAGTCCGATTTTCATGCCAACCAGGAGCCATCCATGACCGATAGTAGCAAGAGCGCACTTTCCCTCATTAGCACCCATCAGGGATACAGCGAGTCCGAGCAGCGCATTGTCGACTATATATTGGAGCACCAGTCCGAGGCGCCACGCCTCACGGCGGCTCAGCTCTCGCGCGCCGCCGCCACGTCCGAGGCGACCGTTTCGCGCTTCTGCCGCAAGCTTGGCTTTGGCAGCTTCCGCAGCTTTCAGTTTTCGTTGGCGAGGGATTTAGAAAGCCAGCGCAACGAGGGCCTGACTGACGAAGTCTCGCTCGACAATATGGAGCAGAGCCTTAAGAACATCCTGGCTGCCAAGGTGAGCGAGCTTAATGCGACCATCGACGGGATCGACCACGATACGTTGGCGGCTGTTGTGCACGCCCTTAAGCATGCAGGGGTTATTGAGTTTGCGGCTGTGGGCAATACGAACGCGGTCGCGCTCGATGCGACGTTTAAGTTTTCGCAGCTGGGCCTGCGCTGCATGGCGAGCACCATCAGCGAGAC
>URFP01000053.1:0-11587 GCA_900547235.1 uncultured Collinsella sp.
TCTCCATGAGCGAGCAGATGGCCATGGCGTAGGTCTGGCTAAAGTTGGGGCCGGACCCCAGGATATAGAAGAACTTGTGCTGCTGGCAGAGCTCGGCAAAGCGGGCGCCCAGCTCGGCGTTGACCTTCTCGCGGGCGGCGGGCAGCAGCGCGTCCATCTGCTTAAGGCCCTCGTACATGTCGGCGAGCGCCTCGTAGCCTTCCTGCTGGTCGAGCAGCTCGGCGGCGATCAGGGCGCCGATGCCCTGCGGCACCTCGGCCTGCGACACGCCCTCGCCCCAGGGGTAGACCCAGGTAGTCCACTTGCCGTTATCGATCTTGGAGCCCTCGCAGTCGGTGAGGGCGACGACCTCGGCGCCGGCGGCCAGTGCCATCTCGCAGCCGTCGACGACCTCCTGCGTGCTGCCGCTGTGGCTGCAGGCAATAACGAGCGACTTCGGCCCTAGGCTCTTGGGGGCCATCAGGCAAAACTCGCGCGCCGTGTAGACCGTCGAGGTAAACGTGGTGGCCTCGCGCTTGAGCAGCTCGTTGGCCGGCATCAGGTCGATCATCGAACCGCCGCAGGCGATCCAAAAGACGTTCTCAATCTTGCCCTTGCGCTCGATAATTTCCTGAATCAGATCATGTGCGTTCATCCTGATGTTCCTCCTTGTGGGGCGGCTTTGAACGGCGACAGCCCGTACCTGCGGTCGTTCTATGTTGTTCTATTTATAGCACGTGTAACAACGCCCGTGAAGGCATCTCAGCAAATTTGTTCTATGTTGTTCTATCTGTGGACGTTAGATGTCGAAGACGTAGCGCGAGCCCACTATCTTCTGGCGCCCGAGCAGCAAGGGCTGCTCGTCCGCATCGGTAAAGTACGCCTCCATATAGAAGAGCGGCTCGCCGACCGGCACCTCCAGCAGCGGGGCCGCCTGAGCATCGGCAAGCGCAATCTCCACGGTGCAGGGGTCGGACTTGAGCGGCGCGCGGCCCGAGTGCTCGGCAACGAGCGCAAAGATTGAGTTATCGGTGAGGTCCTTATCGGCCAGCGTCTGCAAGTAGGGATGGTCGGCGAGCACAAAGGCGTTGTTCTCAAGCATGACGGGGATGCCGTCGGCCGTGCGCACGCGCTCGACCACGATAAGCTCGCAGCCGGGCTCCACGCCAAAGAACGCCGCATCCTCGTGCGTCGCCGCGACCACCGTGCGCGATACCAGGCGCGCTCCGGGCACCATGTCGTTGGCAGCACAACCCTCAGTAAAGCTCTGGACGTCGCCCTTCTGGCGAATCTTGCGCTTGAGCTTGGGAGCGCATACAAAGGTGCCCCTCCCCTGCTGGCGGTTGAGGTAGCCCGCGCGCGACAGCTCCTCGATGGCACGGCGTACGGTGATGCGCCCCACGCCGTAGGACTTCGCGAGCTCCATCTCGGAAGGAATGCGCGAGCCGGCCGCGTACACGCCGCGCGCGATCTCGCCCTTCAGGTCGTCCATGACCTGCTGGTACAGCGGCACGGCGGATACGCCAGCGCGGTCGGTTTTATCGTCGGTTGCCATCGTTACGCTCCATCCCGCGCATGCTCGGACTCAAACTCTTCAATCGCCGCCATAAACTGCTCGCCAAAGGCGTCGGCCTTTTTCTCGCCGATGCCGTTGACCTGGATAAGCTCGTCGCGCGTCTGCGGGCGCAGGCGGCACAGGCCGCGCAGGGCCTTGTCGGAAAAGACCATGTACGGCGCCATCTCGAGCTCGGTCGAGATTTCCTTGCGCAGGGCGCGCAGGCGCTCGAACAGCTCGGCATCGTCGCCAACGCGCGGGCGCTGATCCAGCTCGGCCTCCTCGCGCAGCAGATCCACCGCACGGCGGGCGCGTGCCGAGGCCTTGCGCTTGGACGCGCGGCGCTTAACGGTAAAGGCAAACGCCTCGTCCTCGACCTCGCCGGCACGCGGTCCCAGACCCACGACCGGGTATTGCCCCTGCGAGGTGGCCAAATAACCGCGGCCGCACAGCTGGCCGATGATGTCCTTGATGCGCCCGACCGATTCGCTCGACAGCTCACCGTAGCCGCGGTCCTCGTCCAGATGCATCTGGCGAATGCGCTCGGTGTTGCCGCCGTGAAGCACATCGGCAATGAGCGACTTGCCAAAGCGCATGGGTCGCGTGGCCACATAGCGCACGGCAGCGCGGGCCATATCGGTGACGTCCTCGACCTCGAACTGCGTGAGGCAGTTGCTGCAGTTGCCGCAGCCCTCGGCTTCGTCCGTGGCGGTGCCGCCCGCGGCGGCTGTCGCATGCTCGGCCGCGGCCTCGTCGCCAAAGTAGCGCAGCATGTATTCGCGCAGGCAGCCGGTGGTGTTGCAGTAGCCTTCCATCTGGCTGAGCAGGCGGTAACGGTTCTGGAGCGCCCACGCGCGCTGCTCGTCGTCGAGCGCCTCGTCGGCAGCATCACCGCGGTCGATCAAAAAGCGGCGCATACGGAAATCGTTGCCGTTCCACAGCAGGTGGCAGCTTGCCGGATCGCCATCGCGGCCGGCGCGGCCCGCCTCCTGGTAGTAGGCCTCGATACTCTCGGGCACGTTGTTGTGAATCACGTAGCGCACGTTGGGCTTGTCGATGCCCATGCCAAAGGCGTTGGTGGCAACCATCACCTGGATATCGTCGTCGATAAAGGCGCGCTGGCTTTGGCGGCGGGCGTCATTGCCCATGCCGGCATGGTAGCGGCCAACGCGAATGCCGCTGGGGCCCAGCGCTTCGGCAAGATCGCCTGCCAGCGCATCGACCGTCTTGCGGGTCGAGCAATACACGATGCCGCTCTCGCTCGAATGCGCGATCACATAGTCGCGCACCCACGTGGTCTTAGCCTTGTCGCCCATCTCCTCACAGCCAAAGTAGAGGTTCTTGCGATCGAAGCCCGTCACCACGGTCGCGGGATTTTGCAGGCCGAGCATCTGCTGAATGTCCGCACGCACGCGCTCGGTCGCCGTGGCGGTAAAGGCCGCCACGATGGGTCGCTGCGGCAGGGAATCGATGAACTCGCGAATCTGCAGATAGGCGGGGCGGAAATCCTGGCCCCACTGGCTCACGCAGTGGGCCTCGTCAATGGCCACGAGCGGCACGCCGATGCCGCCTTCGGCCGCAGCTTCCTGCGCAAAGGCCAAAAAGCGCGGCTCGAGCAGGCGCTCGGGCGCCACGTACATAAGCTGGTAGCGGCCCTCGCGTGCCCGCTTGAGCACGGTGTTTTGCTGGGCCGGAGTAAGGCTGGAGTTGAGATAGCTGGGTCGCGCGCCCGCCGCGAGCAACGCACGGGTCTGGTCCTCCATAAGGGAGAGCAACGGACTCACCACAAAGGTGATGCCGGGCAGCATGAGCGCGGGCACCTGGTAGCAAATGGACTTGCCGGCACCTGTGGGCATAACGCCGAGTGCATCGCGGCCGGCAAGGATCGCATCGACCATGCGGTCCTGCCCCGGGCGAAACGAGGTGTAGCCAAAATAGGCGCCGAGCGTGTCGAGCGCCATCTGCTGCATGCTTTCGGTCATGGTTTCCTAACGTCCAAGTCATCTGCCGCCGATTATACGCCGCCACGCGGACCGGTGCCGCACGGCTACCGGCCACGGGCGATGCAATCCGAAGGGAACGAGCGTGGATTTTTGGACACTTTCCGGATGAGCGTGGATAATCTCCCACTTTGGGCCCGTCACCAAGCCAAAAACGGGAGATTATCCACGCTCGTTTTATAGGTAGTCATTTAAGTCTGTCCCCAATGACCACAATGGCTACCCCGATGTTTTGGCAATGTCAGCGAAAGCCCGCCAGAGCGAGCAAGGTGCCTTGAAACGAGGCGGCATTGACCTTTTGGTCATGCCGCCGAAGTTGAAAGGCAGATTGCCGCTCTGGCGGGCTTGTAGCGTCGGCCCGTTCCGCCGTTCGGTAGAACGGCGGAACCAACCCTACATCACCATGACGTAGCGGCTGCCCACGTAGTACTGCTTACCCATCAGGACCGGCTCACCGTTGGGACCGATAAAGCCGGCGCGCAGGTTGAGCAGCGGGTCGTGCGGGGCAATGCCCAGCTCGGCGGCCTGTTCGGCGTTGGCGCGAACGGCCTCGACCGTGCGGTAGCCAACCGAGACAATCGGCGTTCCGCTAACACGCTCGACCTCGGCAAAAATCGACTTGTCCTCAAGATCGGCCGTCAACAGCTCACGGTAGGCGTCAAACGGCACAAAGATGTTCTCCTCAAAGATGGGCTCGCCGTCGGCAGTACGCACGCGCTTGATATGCAGCAGCAGCGCATCCTTCTGCAGACCAAAGAATTCCATCTCGTTTTGGCGCGCCGGCACAATCTGGCGATCGATCACATGCGCGCCCGCCTTCATGCCGTTATCGGCGCAAAGCTCGGTGAACGTCTGCAGCGTCGAGGCGTGGAACTGGCGGTTGATGTGCGGCGTGGAGACAAAGGTGCCGCGGCCCTGCTGCTTAACCAGATAGCCGTCGGAACACAGTTCCTCGACGGCGCGGCGCACCGTAATGCGGCTCACCTCGTACTGTTCGGCAAGCTCAAGTTCGGACGGAATACGCTCCTTGGGTGCATAAACACCTTTCTCGATCGCATCCTTGATTTCGTCGTAAATCTGCTGGTAAAGCGGTGCATTTTTGGGTGCGGGCATATCTGATCACTCTTATCAAAATAGCGAAATAACTAATACGTATATAACGTCTTTTTATACGTTACCTCACTTTGATAAAACGATACACCGCATACAGCAAATCCTTACTTGCCGTCGTCCTGCTGCAAGCTTTCCTGATCGTGCAGACGGGCCTGCCTGCTCGCCATGCGCGCGGGCTTGTCGGGATCGGGTACGGCCGTGGGCATGGGCTCGTCGACATGACCGCCCCACCAGCCGCCCACAAAGTTGAGCGTGTGGAACACATTGATCACGGCACCGGGATCAATGTCGCACACCAGCTTGATAATGTCCTGGCTCTCGTAGGTCGAGACAACGGCGTGCAGCAGGTACATTTTCTCGCGGCTATATCCGCCGATGACCTCGGCGCAGCTAATACCATGCTGAAAATGGTCAACATAGGCGGTCATGACCTCGTCTGCCTTGCGCGTCGTGATCTGCAGCGTCACGCGATCGTAGCGACGATAGAAGCTGTCGATGGTCTTGGTCGAAATAAACTGGAACACGATGGAGTACGCTGCGTTGTCCCAGCCAAACATAAAACCAAAAATCGCCAGGATAAAGCAGTTGAAACCAAAGATAACGCCCCAGATGGTCTTGCCCGTGTGGTTGGAGACCCACAGCGCGATAAAGTCGGTACCGCCGGTGGATGCGCCGGACTTAAGCGCAATGGCAGCGCCCAGGCCCGAGACCACGCCGCCAAAAATGATGAGCATGATCTTGTCGCCCAAAAACGGTGCGAAGTGAAAGATGTTGAGGAACAGCGACGAGAGCGCAACCTGCATCATCGAGAAGATGACGAAGCGCTTGCTAATGCCGCTCCAGCATAGGAGCGCCACGGGGATGTTGAGCACGAGCATGCCGAGCGAGATGTCGATATGAACGCCGCCAAGCGAGGTAACGCGATCGAGTAGGACCGCGACGCCGGTGAGGCCGCTCGGAAGCAGGTCGGCGGGCTGAATGAACGCCTGGATCAGGAATGTCTGGAGAACGGCGGAAATTGTGACCGCCACGGCGGTGATGGCGCGGCGGACGATGGTGAGGCGGCCGAGCACGAGCACGCGGTCCGTGAGCTGGTCGATGGCGTTCGCCACATAGGCTCCCTTCGAAAGCAGATGTAATTGTGGGGCATGCCGGCGATTGTAGCATGGAGCGACAGAGGGCGCTTCAATTCACCCTCTCTCGACAACCAAAACGGGACCAGCAACTCCTACGACCAAAGGGCAAAAATCTAAGTGAGTAGACTTTTTGCGATCTGCCGAGCACACCCAAAAATAGCCACCTCTGCGACCTGCGGTTTTGCTAAGGCAGATACGCTTTGTGCTCGGCCTGCGCCAAAAAGTCTACTCACTTAGTCTGAGTCGAAGCCAAACGGACCAAATCGAAACCAAATCGAGCCAGTCCACCGCAAAAAACGTTTGAACCCGTGCTTTTTGCGGTGAATCAACGCTACAGAGCGGCCAAAATGTCGGTCAGATTGTCGATAACGGCATCGGCTCGCGATTGATCCAGGTTGACGCCCTTGTGCGGACGCAGCGCCAGGACACGGGCGCCGGAACGCTTGCCGGCCTCGATACCCAAAGGCGAGTCCTCGATAACCAGGCACTCGGCAGGCTCCACCCCCAGTGCCTCCATGGCGCGCAGGTAGATCTCGGGGTCGGGCTTAAACGCGCTGCACTCGTGGCCGCTGATGGTGTAGTCCAGCACGTCGGCGATGCCGGCAATCTCCACCAGCTCGTCGATCAACTCGCGATAGGACGAGCTTGCGATGGCGCACTTCACGCCGCGCTCGTGCAGCTCACGCATCACCGGCTCCGTCTGCTCGTTGAGCAGCTCGGCATACGGAACGGGGTGGACCGGGCTGTAGACCTGCTTGTACTCCACGCGCAGCTGCTCACGCAGCTCGATATCGTCGGGCACCAGCGCCTTCCAAATGGCGGGCTCGTTAGACCCCGAAAGATCGGGGATCTCGTCAAAGTGGAACCCCTTCTCCTCCATAAACGCCACGCGACGACGGTTGTAGAACCACTCGGTATCGACCAGCACGCCATCCATATCAAACAGCACTGCCTTGATCATACGCATCTCCTCCCACCTGCCAAAAAGGGACAGGTTTATTTTGGTAGGTTTTACCTGGGGTTTTGCGGAGCGACAAACACGTCCTCCCCAGAGCAAAAAAGGGGATGGGGCGAAAACCCCATCCCCTCTCAATCAACCCGCAAGGTCTACTTACTTGTGATTAGTAGGAAAGCTTCCACATGTAGCGACGCATGGTCAGCGGGTGCTGACGGGCCTCGGCGATCTGGTTGCCGTACTCGCGCATAACGGCGAGGTGCAGCAGCGGGTTGAAGTAGGTGACGACGCTCGCGGGCACAGCGTCAGCCAGGCCGTAGTCCTTGGAGTCGATCAGAGCGACCTTGGCGCCCATGCGCTCAAGGAAGGTGAGGGCGCGGGCGTCCATCGGACGGGTAGCGCCATCGGACATGAAGAAGACGTAGGGCTTACCCTCGGTGGAAACCTCGAACGGGCCGTGGAAGTACTCGCCGGTGTTGTAGGCGGCGGCGTCGATCCACTGCATCTCGGTGAACAGGAAGGCTGCGTGAGAATAAGCCATCTTCTCGGAGGCACCGGAAGCCATGAAGTAGATCATCTTGTCGTCCTTGAAGTCCTCGGCGAACTTCTTGGCGAGCTTCTTGCAGTGCTGAGCGGCGTTCTCGCAGAGATCGAAGACGTTGGTGAGGCCGGTGATCATGTCCTCGTAGTGGTCATAGCCCTCGGTCTGCTGAAGGATCTCGAGAGCAAGAGCGATGGCATAGCCGGGCTTCTCGCACTTGGCAGCGTAGTTGGCGTGGAAGCCGTGAACGATGACGTGGTCGGCGTCGACGGTCAGAGCGGAGCCAGCCTTGTTGGTGAGGGAGACGACCGGGCAGTTGTGCTTCTTGGCGGTCTTGTTGGCCTCGACGGTCTCGGGCGTGGAGCCACCGAGGGAGCAGGTGATCACGAAGGTGTGCTCGTTGACCCAGGAAGGCGTGTCGTAGTTGAACTCGTTAGCGGTGAAGATCTGAACGTTCAGCTTGTCCGTGTTGTTGGCCAGGAAGTACTTGGCGGGGTAAAGGTCGGACATGGAGGCACCGCAGCCGACGAAGGCGACGCTGTGGATCTCGTGGTTGGACAGGACGTCAGCGACGATCTGCTTAGGGAGGTTAAGGTCGATCTCGTACATCTGACACATTCCTTTCGATTATTGCGGCGCCACTTTGCCGGACGCACGCAGGGTTACCGTGATTTGGACCGAGTCGCCGGCCCGTTGAGGATGTGACAAAGGAGCTGTCCCTTTGACACATTTAGGGATGGAAGCCTGCCTGGGGTATGGGATGCCAGGCAGGCCCCCGGGGGAAAGCGGTTAGACGCTTGGTCGCGACTAGGCCAGGATGCCGGCCGCGGAGAGGGCGATGCCGCCCACGATGGCGATCACGAGAAGCCAACCGGTGTTGACGTTCTTCTTGATGAGCCAGTACATAAGGCCGGTGAGGCCAAGGGAGATCATCTGAGGCATCATGCCGTCCAGGATGTCCTGGATAACGACGGTGCCCTCAGCGAACTGCAGCGGGGTGGTGGCGCCGATCAGCGTAGCGATCATGCCGCCCACGGACATAAGACCCACGATGCCGCAGACATACATGAGCTTCTCCATGAGGTCGCCGCCCTGGAGCTTGCTCAGGTACTCGTGGCCACCCTGGTAGCCGATCTTGGCGGCGAACCAAGTGATCAGCACGGAGGGGACGATGGAGATGAGCATGGCCAGGATCGGGCCCATGATGGAGCCCTGCTGAGCCAGCTGAACACCCAGACCAAAGGCGATAACGCGGATGGTGCCCTGGAAGAAGGAGTCACCGATGCCGGAAAGCGGACCCATGAGGGAGGTCTTGACCGCGTTGATCGAATCGGGATCGAAGTTCTCGGGATCCCTGGCGTACTCCTCCTCCATGGAGGCGGCGAGGCCCAGGACGAAAGCGCTCGTCTGCGGGGTGCAGTTGTAGAACGCCATGTGACGGTGGTAAGCCTCTTTCTTAGCAGCGAGCTGCTTGGGGTCGGACTCATCCGGATAGAGGCGATCGAGCGTGGGAACCATGCCGTAGAGGAAGCCCATGTTCATCTGACGCTCGTAGTTCCAAGAGGCCTGGATGGCCCAGGAGCGCCAGAAGAACTGGCTGACCTTCTTGTTCAGGGACACGTCCTTGGTTGCGGTTGCCATAGTGTGTTCCTCCTTAGTCTTCGTCGTCTTCGAGCGGATCGTAGTCGGAATCGACACCGGCGGCTGCATGGGAACCGTTGAACTTGAAGCCCATGAAGACGATAGCCAGGCACACACCGATCAGAGCGACCGCGATGACGGACAGGTTGAGGTAGGCGGCGAGCAGGAAGCCGATGAACAGGAACGGAGTCATACCCTTCTTGATCATCATGGTGAGCAGCAGGGCAAGACCGTAGGCGGTCATGATCTTGGTCGAGACATTCAGACCAACGGACAGCCACTCGGGAACCATGTTGACGATGGCCTGGACCAGGTCGGTACCGACAAAGACGGCCAGGAAGATCGGCAGGAAGTACATGATGGCATACAGACCGGAGCCGGCGCAGATGTGCATACGGTAGGCGGTCTTGAACTTACCGTTATCGATCGCGTTATCGGCCACATGGGTGAGGGCGGCGATGATCGAACGGAACACGATGCCGAGGAGCTGACCCAGGACGGCGACCGGGATGGCGATCGTCATGGCGGTCTCGGCGGAAGCATCGGTCAGGCACGCAAAGGCAGCGGCCACGATGCCGCCCAGGACCATATCGGGCGGAACGGCGGCGCCGACCTGCACCAGGCCCATGGACACGAGCTCGACGGCGGCACCGACGGCAAGGCCGGTGGGCACATCGCCCAGCAGCAGACCGACGAGCGTAGCGCCAACGAGGGGCTGCTCGAAGTTAAGACGACCGAGCAGGCGGGAGTCCCACATGCAGAACACGCCGACGAGGCCGACGAGCACCGCACTGATGAACGTATTCATACCCTTCTCCTTTCAGTCAGGCAAATGCCTGGTTGATTACAGCTTGGCGTCGATGTCGACGCTCTGATACGTAGGGGTCTGCTGGACGTAGAGCTTGATGCCCATGTCGAGCAGCTGGTTGACGTCGGCCTTCTGGGTGGCGTCGAAGAAGACGGAGCTGTCCTTGCCGCCGACCTGCTCGGCACCGTCGTGGTTGGCGGTGGCGCCCAGGTTGATGGCGTCGAGCTTGTAGCCCTGGCAGAACTGCAGCATCTCGGCCGTGTTGCCAAAGACGAACATGACGCGCTCGCCGAGGGTGTTGAGCTTGTCCATCTTGGCAAGGGCACGCTCAACGGTGAAGACGTTCAGGCGCACGCCCTGGGGCTTGGCCAGCTTAAGAGCGCCCTTCTTGATGTCATCGTTGGCGGCAGCGTTGTCGACGACGATGATGCGCTCGGCCTGAACCTTGGTGGTCCAGGTAAAGACGACCTGGCCGTGCAGCAGACGGTAGTCAAGACGTGCGAGGACGATCTTGGCGGGACCGGAGCTGTGACGGGGCGCCTTAGCCTTCTTGGCGGGAGCCGCAGCAACCTCGACCGGTGCGTTGGGGTTGGTCAGACCGGTGCGGGCCTCGTTGATGAGGGCCGCGAGCTCGGCGCCCTTGACGGGGGCGGGGCTCATAGCGAGCGTGAGCGCCAGCGGGATGTTGAAACCGCTGACAACCGTGAACTTCGTGCCGTTCTTGGAAAGCTCGACCATGTTGTTGTTAACCGAGCTGCCGAGCATATCTGTCAGCACATAGACGGTGTCGTCCGCGTTGAACGTGGCGATCATGGCGTCCACCTTATTGGTGATGGGCTCCTTGTCGTCACGAGCAAGCGACACGACGTGGACGTTCGACACGTCGCCGAGAACCATCTCGAGCGTGTCTTTGGCGCCTGCGGCCAGGCCGCCATGAGATGCGAGAATGATCTGATTCATCTTGCCTCCTCCTTTTCGTTATGGTCATTATAACGTCTTATACGTTGCTTATATTGCTAATTAGTATAAAGACCGTTCGCGGGTGAAAATCGACCGTTGACGGGTTTAACGTACTTGAAACGTTGGAGCCGGGTAGGCCGACGCTGGCTGGATAACCCCAGGTCGGACACCGAGCGCAACCCCCTATCGCACGAAGTACCAGGGGCTTTCCTGCACGGTGGGCTCCAGCGTGATGCCTGTGCGCTCGCGGAACAGATCCATGTCCTGCGATTTCTCCGTCCACCACGCGTTGGGCTTAAAGGTCATGCTCTCAATGACATGGCCGACAAACACACTGTTGCGCAGCTTGGAGAAGTCGGTGTTCATGATCAGGATGGACGCGAGCACCAGCACAATGCCCAGGACCTTGATTGCGCCGGCGGACTCGGCATAGATGCCAATACCGACCAGAACGGTCGCCACGGTTTCGAACGAAGCCACGACCGGCACCTTCGACGTCTCGAGGTCCATAGAGAGGCCCTGCATATAGAAGATGTACGCAAGAGCCGTCGGAATAAAGCCAAAGCCCGCGAACAGCAGAATGAGCTGCGGGGACATTGCCGCGGCTACATCGGACCACGGAGCAGAAAGCACAGCCATAAAGCATCCGCCAAAGACAAAGCCCCAAAACGTCACCGCCAGCGGATGCAGCGTCTTGGTGGCCATGCGGCTAAACACAGCCAGCAACGCACCGCAAAGTCCGGCGATCACACCCGACGCGACGCCCCAAGTCGAGAAATGGAAACCGGACAGGTCCCCGCTCGTCACCGCGAGCACGCAACCCACAATGTTAAAGATGATGGCGACGAGCTTGTTGGGGGTCACGCCCTCGCGATAAAGCACGCGGCCGAGCATGACGC
>URFP01000054.1:0-11363 GCA_900547235.1 uncultured Collinsella sp.
CCGGTGATCGAGATGTCGACGTTCTCGTGCCACATGATGGCAACGCCCTCGCGGACGTCGTCGGAGCCGTAGCAGTTAACGGCAGCGCGGGGACCATCGGAGTAGGGGATGGTCTCGACGACTTTGAGCTCGCCCGTGTAGTAGTCGAACTGGGTCTTCACGTAGGTGAAGCCGTTGATGCGGGCGATGATCTGGGCGGCGTCCTTGCCCAGACCGTTGAGGATGACGCGCAGCGGCTTCTTACGAGCCTTGTTGGCGTTCAGAGCCAGGCCGATAGCGCCCTCAGCGGCAGCGAAGGACTCGTGGCCGGCCAGGAAGGCGAAGCACTCGGTGTCGTCGGAGAGCAGCATAGCGCCCAGGTTGCCGTGGCCCAGACCGACCTTTCGGTCCTCAGCGACGGAGCCGGGAACGGTGAAGGCCTGGATGCCCTCGCCGATGATGGCGGCAGCCTCAGAAGCGGACTTGGCGCCACGCTTGACAGCGAGAGCGCAACCGAGGGTGTAGGCCCACTCGGCGTTCTGGAAGGCGATGGACTGGGTGTTGTTGACGATCTCACGCGGGTTGAAGCCCTTGTCGGTGCAGATCTGCAGAGCTTCCTCGAGGGAGGCGATGCCGTTGTCGGCGAGGCACTTGTTGATCTTGTCAGCGCGGCGCTCGTAACCTTCGAACGTAACAGTCATAGTTATTTCCCTCCCTTTCTACTCGTGAACCGGGAACACGCTGGCGACGGAGTGAGTCTCCTCGTCGGTGCGCGGGTCGATGTACTTGGCAGCGTTCTCCCACTGACCATAGTGGCCCATAGCGCCAGCGATGGCCTCCTCGGGGGTCTTGCCGGCCTTGACGGCGTCGGTGAACTTGCCGAGGTTCAGGAACTCGAATGCGATGATCTCGTTCTTGTCGTTGAGAGCCATGCGGGTGACGTAGCCCTGAGCGAGCTCGAGGTAACGAGCGCCCTTGGCCTTGGTGCCGAACATGGTGCCGACCTGAGAGCGAAGGCCCTTGCCGAGGTCGTCGAGGGAGGCGCCCACGGGCAGGCCGCCCTCGGAGAACGCGGTCTGGCTGCGGCCGTAAACGATCTGCAGGAAGATCTCGCGCATAGCAACGTTGATGGCGTCGCAGACGAGGTCGGTGTTGAGGGCCTCGAGGATGGTCTTACCGGGAAGAATCTCGGAAGCCATGGCGGCAGAGTGGGTCATGCCCGAGCAGCCGATGGTCTCAACGAGGGCCTCCTCGATGATGCCGTCCTTGACGTTCAGCGTGAGCTTGCAGGCGCCCTGCTGGGGTGCGCACCAACCCACACCGTGCGTAAGACCGGAGATGTCGGTAATCTCCTTAGCCTGGACCCACTTGCCCTCCTCGGGGATGGGTGCGGGGCCGTGGTATGCACCCTTGGCAACGGGGCACATGTTCTCCACTTCCTGTGAGTACTGCATGCCTCTCCTCTCTATCGTGTTGGCGTCCCGTCTGGGGGTCGTGGCTGGCGATTGCCGGGCGACCCTTCGAAAGGGACATGACATGCAGCCCTTATAATACCGCGAAATGCACGGAATATTCGGCGAACGGCTCAGTTTTCGTAGCGAGAAGCGCGGAACTTTCAATTGAAGCGTTTTAACTCTATGTTCTGTGGTCGCGAACTTCCGTAGAGGGGGTCCGTCTTGGGCAAGCTTTTGGTCAGCTCTTGTAAGCGTTGCAGGGGGTGACCTGTTGCAACGGTGCCGTTCGCCGCCTGTTTACTGCCTTTGGCCGCGCGAGTGTATTGTTTTGCGTGAATGTTTTGATGGCACGCTTCAATCGTGCTGTATTGGATGGCAAGCAGATCCCGGCGAAGGGAGCGCCATGCAGCGCGTTTGGAGAACGGTTACCGGTTTTTACCATGTCTGTGCCCGCGGTACGGGCAAGCAGCCCATCTTTGAGGGCGACGAAGACCGGTGGGAGTTTTTGGAACTGATACGCGACTGCTGCCGCGAGGCGGGCGTGACGGTTATCGCCTGGTGCCTTATGGGCAATCACGTGCATCTTGCGCTTTCAGATTACGAGGACGCGATGAGCGCGGCGATGCACCGGCTGCTTTTGACGTACGCGCGGCGGTTCAATAAACGCACGGGGCGCACAGGCCATCTGTTCCAGAACCGTTTTGACCGGCGCTCGCTCGATACCGACTGGCAGGTGATGGAGGCTATTCGCTCCGTACACGCCGATCCACAGGAGGCGGGCGTTGGCCTAATCGAGCGTTATCCCTGGAGCAGCTTTGCGGAGCATTTGCACGCTTACGACGGTGACGCGGCAGATGTCGCGAGGGGATTTTCTGATCCTTCTTGCGTGCTTGAGCTTTTTGGTTCTGCCGAGGGCTTTATTGCCTATTCGCTTTCGACGCCCGACGGCAGTGAGCCAGCGCTGTGCGATATGAAAGAGACGGAATGGGAACGCCACGCCTTTGCCGACAAGATGGCGAAGAGTCTCGGGGTTCCGCTCTGCGGGGTTAAAGCCGCACCGCCGGCGCGGCGCGATACCGTTATTGTTGGATTACACGATGCCGGTTTCACGGTGCGCCAGATTGAGCGCTATACCGGGATTGGCAAAAGTACCGTCTCTCGTATTGTGCGTGCCCGCGCGCGGACGGCGATGCGGACTGGCGGAAACGTGATGTAGGGTCGCCTGTACACCGCAGATGGGGTCGTCTATACGCCGCAACAAGCGTTCAAAAGCTTGGTGCGGTAACTGCACTTCTTAATATGCATAGAACAATCGCCATCTTGCATAAAATAAGGGCTCAGTCCGGGTTTGCCCGTGCCTACCCCCATCTGCGCCGTGCAAAAAACGGAGTTTTCAGCATCGCGGTGCTGCCACTACCGTCGCAATTTTGCAACATACGGGCCCCGAAGCTATTTATGCCTGCCGATGCGCTCCCGAAGCTCATGTTTGCGCCCCTGAGACCAAGATGCTTGTTCTAAAACGCACTATATATGCGCCTGGAGACGTTGATTAACGCTTTCGATGCGTATACACACAGCTTGGCGTGCTGAATACTCGCAAAAATGCACGCCGCTCCCTATGGGACCCGTCTGCAGCAGGCGCGAAGCGAATCGGAGCCCAGCTGGATGGGGCATGGGACGATGCTAGGCGTGCTCGTGGCCCTGCCGCAGGCCTTTGGTGCTGTGGAAAACGCCCGTGTTCGCGTCTGGCTGTGTGGTAAATGACAGACGGGGTGCCGGACGCGCGGACTTTGTGCGTTCGCGCTCATTAGAAGAAACAGAGCCGCCCGTATCGGGCGGCTCGGCAATCAAAAACCTTGGATTCGGGGCATACGCTACTGGTTTGCTTGCCCCTCGAGCATGCCGTCGAGGGTGCGCCAGGCGAGCTCGGCGCATTTGACGCGGGCGGGCATGTGCGAGATGTCCTGGAGCTGGGCAGCTTCGTCCAGGTCTTCCAGGTCCTCCTCGGAGAGCTGCTCGCCGCGGATCATGGCGAGGAAGAGCTCAGCCAGGCGGCGAGCTTCCTCGACGGTCTCGCCGGTGATGAGGTCGGCCATGATGTCGGCGCTTGCCTGGCTGATGGCGCAGCCGTGGCCGGTAAAGGAGGCCTCCTCGATCACGTTGTTCTCGACACGTAGCTGCAAGGTGAGCTCGTCTCCGCAGCTGGGGTTGATGCCGTCGTGCTCGTGCGTGGGGGCGTCCATCTCGTACTTGTAGTCGGGGTGCGAGTTGTGCTCCATAAATGTGGTGGAGGTGTACAGATTACCCATTGAACGTGCTCCAAACGTGATGCAGGCCGGCGATGAACTTGTCGATATCGGCCTTGTCGTTGTAGAAGGCCACGCTGGCGCGGCAGCAGGCAAGGTTCTCGACGCCCAGCCAGGTGAGCAGCGGCTGCGCACAGTGGTGGCCGGCGCGAATGCAGACGCCGTCCATGTCCATGATGCTCGCGACATCGTGCGGGTGGATGCCCTTGACATTAAAGCTCACGACGCCGTGATGGTTGTCCCAGTAGATGGAGCCGATGATCTGGACAAAGTCGAGCTGCATGAGCTCGCCCATCAGGTAGTGGACGAGTGCCTGCTCGCGTGCCTGGATGTTTTCATAGCCAACCGTGTTGACGAGGTAGTCGAGGGCGGCGCCTGTGGCGAAGATGCCGGCGGCGTTCTGCGTGCCGGCCTCGAACTTCTCGGGGACGGGCGCCCAGACGGCGTCCTGCTCGGTGACCGAATCGATCATTTCGCCACCGGTAAGCATGGGCGGCATGGCGTTGAGCAGGTCCATCTTGCTCCACAGCACGCCGATACCCATGGGGCCCATGGCCTTGTGCGCGCTAAAGGCAAAGAAGTCGGCGCCCAGATCGGCCACGTCGACCGGCATGTGCGGCAGCGACTGCGCGCCGTCGACGACCAGATAGCCGCCGTACTTGTGTACGAGCTTGCCGAGGTTCTTGACCGGGTTCTCGACGCCTAGCACGTTGGAGACCTGACCCACGGCCAGAATCTTGGTCTTGGGGCCAACCTTGGCCAGAACCTCCTCGGTTGTGAGCTGGCCGGTCTTGGTGGGGTAGAGGTAGACGAGTTTGGCGCCGGTCTCGCGGCAGACCTGCTGCCACGGGATCAGGTTGGAATGGTGCTCCATGATGGTGATGACGACCTCGTCGCCGGGCTCGAGCACCGTGGGTGCAAAGCTCTTGGCGACCAGGTTGAGCGACTCGCTCGTGTTGCGGGTGAAGACGACTTCGTTGGCCTGGGCAGCGCCGATGAGGTCGGCGATCTGCTGGCGGACCTTGGCGATGGCGTCGGTGGCCTCGACAGACAGCGAGTACAGGCCACGCAGGGGGTTGGCGTTCATGCGCTGGTAGAAGTCGCGCTCGGCGTCGAGCACGCAGGCGGGGCGCTGTGCGGTGGCAGCGCTATCGAGGAAGGCGATCTCGGGATGCTGCTGGAACAGCGGGAACTGCGCCTTGTAAGGGTTGGTCTCGATGTCGACGGTGGGCCAGCCGCGCGAAGCCTCGTCGCTGGCGTCGAGCTCCATGGGCTCGGGGGCGGTGCAGGTATCGCATTTAACGTGCTCGGTATCGATCATGCGAGCTCCTCTTCAAAGTTATCGATCAGGTTGTTGCCCAGGCGGACGACGGCGGCGCGGGTGTGCTCATCGGTGGCGGAAAGCGCAGCGTCCTCCAGCTTAGCGCGGATGAACAGGTCCTCGGCTGCGTTTTGGTCAAGGCCGCGGCAGGCGAGGTAGAACAGCTGCTCGTCGCGGACGTGGCCGATGGTGGCGCCGTGGTTGCCGGCGACGTCGTCCTCGTCGCAGAGGATGACGGGAACGGTCTTGTTGTCGACGCCCTTGTTGGCCAGCAGCACGGTTTCGCGTTCGGTGCCGACGGCACCCTTGCAGCCGTGCACGAGGTCGATGGTGCCGCGGTAGACCTTCTTGGACGTGCCGGTCAGCACGCCGTTGGCGTCGATTTCGCACTCGGTCTTGCGACCGCGGTGGCGCAGCTCGTAGTTAAAGTCGCGCACCTGCTCGCGGGCGCCCAGGTAATCGGTATCGATCGTAACCTTGGCAGTGTCGCCCAGCAGGTCGCTGGCAAGGCCGGTGGCGCTGGCGCCGGCGCCCAGCACGGTATGCTGCACGTTGACGCGCGCGCCCTCGTCTAGGAACAGCCCGGTGTCGTCGAGCGCAATCCAGCTGTCGTCGAGCGTCTGCGTGCAGGTCACGTTGACGGTGGCGTACTCGTGGGCGCACACGCGTAGCACAGAGCCCACGACGCCCTCGCCCTCGGCGGGCGAGTCTAAGGCGATATGCAGGTCAAGCGTTGCCTGCGGGCGGGCGACGACGTCGATGGCGGCAATCGCAGCCGCCGCGTCGTCGCCGCTTACGCGCACGGTAACCGTGGCGTGCTGGTACGCAGGCATATCGATGACGATGCGCTTGGTAGCGTGCTCGGCCATGTAGGCGTATGCAGCCTCGCCCATGCCGGTTTCGAAGGCCTCGGCGGGGGAGAGCTCCTCTTCGAGCTTGATGGCGCCGACCTGGTAGACAGAGGTGGCGGGCACGTCGAGCTCGGTCTCGGGCGTGATACGGGCGCGGTCGGCGGCATCACCGGGGGCAGCGGTACGGCGCTCGGGGAAGCGCTCGGCCATGGCTTCCATGGCGGTGTCGAAGGCGTCGGCAGCACCGCGGAACTGCTCGTCCAAGCCCTCGACCTCGACGGCCTCGGCAGGAGCGACGGCAAGCTCGTCCGAAAGCTCAAGCTTAGTCTGGTTCATCTTGAGCCAACCCCAAGTGGCAGCCGGCATCGCATTGACCTGCTCAAGGGTGGTAGCAGCGGTGTTCGTGGTCTGTTTCATTATCCGATCGCTCCTTCCATCTCGAGCTTGATCAGGTTGTTCATCTCGACGGCGTACTCCAGCGGCAGCTCCTTGGAGACCGGGTTGGCAAAGCCGTTGACGATCATGGTGCGGGCCTCTTCCTCCGAGATGCCGCGGCTCATCAGGTAGAACACCTTGTCGTCGCCGATGCGTCCGATGGTGGCCTCGTGGCCGATATCGACGTTCTTGGCGCGGATGTCCATAGCGGGGATGGTGTCGGAGCGGCTCTGGTCATCGAGCATGAGCGACTGACAGCTCACGGTTGCCTTGGAGCCCTCGGCCTTGGGTGTCGCCACGATGGAGCTGCGGAAGGTCTGGATGCCGCCGCTCTTGGAGATGCCCTTGGTCTCGACGGTCGCCGAGGTCTCGGGCGCGTTGAGCACGACCTTGCAGCCGGTGTCGAGGTTCTGCCCGGCGCCGGCGAAGGTGATGCCGGTAAAGCTCGAGCGGGCGCGGCGGCCGTTGAGCACGCTCATGGGATAGAGGTAACCTACGTGGCTGCCGAAGGAGCCGCTGATCCATTCGATGTCGCCGTCCTCGTCCACGCGCGCACGCTTGGTGTTGAGGTTGTACATATTCTTGGACCAGTTCTCGATGGTCGAGTAGCGCAGGTGCGCACGCTTGCCCACAAAGAGCTCCACGGCGCCAGCGTGGAGGTTGGCCACGTTGTACTTGGGCGCGGAGCAACCCTCAATGAAGTGCAGGTCGGCATCGTCCTCGACGATGATGAGCGTGTGCTCAAACTGGCCGGCACCCTTGGCGTTGAGGCGGAAGTAGCTCTGCAGCGGGAAGTCGAGCTTGGTGCCCTTGGGCACGTAGACAAACGAGCCGCCCGACCATACGGCGCCGTGCAGGGCCGCAAACTTGTGGTCGGTGGGCGGGATGAGCGTCATGAACTTCTCGTGGATGAGCGGCTCCCACTGCGGATCGTGCAGGGCCTCCTCGATGCCGGAGTAGACGATACCCATCTTGGACGCCGTGTCCTGCATGTTGTGGTAGACCAGCTCGGAGTCGTACTGTGCGCCGACGCCCGCCAGATAGCTGCGCTCGGCCTCGGGGATGCCCAAGCGCTCAAAGGTGTTCTTGATGTCGTCGGGCACCGACTCCCAGTCGTGCTTTTGGTCGGTGTTGGGCTTGACGTAGGTGACGATGTTGTCCATGTCCAGGCCCTCGATGGAGGGGCCCCACGTCGGGTCGGGAAAACGGTTGAAGATCTCGAGGGACTTTAAGCGCAGGTCGAGCATCCACTGCGGCTCGTCCTTTTTGGCGCTGATCTCGCGCACGATGTCGGGCGTGATGCCGGCGTCGAGGCGCTCGAATCCCTCCTCGCCATAGGTGAAGTCGTAGAGGCTGCGGTCGATGTCCGCGACCTCGGTGCGGTTCTTGGTCATTGCGTCGCCCCTTTACGCCTGCTGCCCGGCAGCGGCGGCCTCGGCCTGGGCGCGCTGCTCGGCGGCCTCGCGCTCGAAGGTCTCAAAGCCGTTCTTGTCGATCCAGGGGATGAGCGAGGCGTCGTCCTCGCGCACGATGTGGCCCTTGACCATAACGTGGACACGGTCTACATCCAGGTGCTCCAGGATGCGCGTATTATGCGTGATGATGAGCATGGAACCGTCGCAGCTCTTGCGGTAGGCGTCCATGCCGTGGCTGACGGTGGAAAGCGCGTCGACGTCCAGGCCCGAGTCGGTCTCGTCGAGGATGGCGAGCTTAGGCTGCAGCAACAGGAGCTGGAGCATCTCGACCTTCTTCTTCTCGCCGCCCGAGAAGCCCACGCCTAGCTCGCGGTTGAGGTAGGCGGTATCCATGTTGAGCTCGGCCGCGAGCTCCTTGACGCGACGACGGAATTCCTTGCCCTTCATCTCCAGACCGGGGCGGCCGGCGATGCTGGCGCGCAAAAAGCTCGACAGCGGCACGCCCGGGATCTCGACCGGGGCCTGGAAGCTCAGGAACAGGCCGGCGCGCGAGCGCTTGTCGGTGGTGAGCTCGGTGATGTCCTGGCCGTCAAAGACGATGCGGCCGTCGTTGACCGTGTAGACGGGGTCGCCCATGACCAGGTGGCCAAGGGTGGACTTGCCGGCGCCGTTGGGTCCCATCAGCACGTGGGTCTCGCCGGCGGCGACGTTGAGGTTGACGTTGTGGAGGATGGTCTTCTCGTCCACGGAGGCGGTCAGACCTTCGATGGAAAGCAGCGGATTTGCGCTCATGCTGTCCCTCTCTGTATATGGTGTACTCATGGGTGTGCGAAACCCTAGGAATCTTCTCGGAATAAAGTTACTATGGGTTCGGCGTTAGTCAAGGGAAAACCCGACTAATCCACTCGACTTTTCAAATTCTGGGACAAAATAACCTGTTGTGTTTGTCCCACTCACTTAAGATTTGGGACAAACAAACCTGGTTATGTTGTCCCAGATGCGATGGGAGGGTAGGTATGCTCATTTCTTCTAAGGGCCGCTATGCCCTCCGACTGATGATCTATATCGCAGCGCTTGGTGACGCCGAGGGCAAGATCGCCCTGCGCGAGGTCGCCGACCGCGAGCGTATCTCGCAAAAGTATCTGGAACAGCTTGTGCGTCCGCTTATGAAGGCAGGCCTGCTTAAGAGCGTGCGCGGCAAGGGTGGCGGCTACATGATGGCCAAGGACCCGGCCGAGGTGCGTGCTGGCGACATCCTGCGCGCCGTCGAGGGCAGCACGGCTCCGGTGGCGTGCGATGGTATCGACAACAGCTGCGCCCGCAGCGATCTCTGCTCGACCGTCAAATTCTGGCGTGGTCTGGACGACGTGATCGAAAAGTACGTCGACGGCGTGACGTTGGCCGACCTGGCCGCCGTCCCCGAGATCAACTTTGACATTAAGCTGTAGGGCTGCAAATGACATCTCTCGACAAGGTGTATAAGCAAATTGAAGTTTTTGCTCGGGAATGTGACGCCGAGAAGGTTGTGCTGTTTGGTTCCCGCGCTCGAGGTGACAACTTGCCTAAGAGCGATATTGACATCGCCGTAGCAGGTTGCCGGGATTTCGGCCGGTTGTCATATTTGATCGAGGAGCGTCTTGATACTCTTTTAGATGTAGATGTCGTCAATCTCGACGAGTCCTTATCGCGTCAATTGCTCGATGAAATTGCCAGGGATGGTGTGATTCTGTATGAAAAAATATGAGAACTTTGTCAGCGCCTTGGCGAATCTTGAGGATGCGCCCAATCAGGATCTCAACAATGATTTTGTTCAGAGTGGTTTGATTAATAAGTTCAATCTTCAATTTGAACTGAGCTGGAAGCTCCTTAAGCGTCTGCTCGAGTATGAGGGCGCCACGCTTGCCGCGTCGGGGTCTCCTCGTGCCATCTTGAAGGAGTCCTACCGATTCTACGACTTTATTGATGAGGCGGCCTGGCTAGATATGCTCAAAGACCGCAATACGAACGTCCATATCTATGACAACAAGCTCGCTCAAGATTTGATTCAGCGCATCTTGAACGTATATATTCCCGCTTTTTGTCAGTTGAGGGACGGGCTGATGGAGCGATACGGCGAGCTTCTGATGGTGCCCGACGACCAGTTTGTTTAATTCCTTAAGATTTCACGGAGGGTTGTTGCCGTTTACCGAGGGGTTGTTGTGCAACAACGGGCGAGCTGCAATACTTATTTTATCTTTGCAAACTGAACTTTAACTACACCAATGCAGGGAGGATCTTATGCAGCCCAAGCATTCTGCTATTGTCGCGGGCCTGACGCTGGCGCTTTCGTTTGGCGCCGTTTCCGCGCCGGCACCCGCCGCCGCCGAGGAGCCCACGCCGGGCGTTGCCTCGGATGCCACCGATATCGACAAAGGTCTCTACACCCAGCAGTCCTTCTCGGGCGTGCTGAGGTCGGTCCAGGGCGTTTCGTTTGTCAACGTGACTCCCGAGATGAAGTACTTTACCAAGTACGAGAGCCATGGCAACTATAACCAGGGCTTTTCGTATGGTGACGGTTACAACGCGCTGGGCTATTACCAGTTCGACCGTCGTTGGTCGCTCATTCCGTTTATGAAGCAGGTCTACAACTACAGCCCCGAAAAATACAGCATGCTCAAGGATGCGATTGATCGCGGCAGCGAGATTTCCAACACGAGCAATGCCATGTACGAGAACGGCCAGCTCACCGAGTTGGGCCATATCGCGCAGGATGCCTTCCAAGGTGCGTATAACACCGATCCTGTTGAGTTCTCAGCACTTCAAGATGCCTATGCGTACAACTCGTACTATGCGGTGACCGAGGCGTGGCTCAAGAGCGGCCTGGGTATTGATATTTCAGGCCGCGCCGATTGCGTCAAGGGCATGGTGTGGAGCATCACCAACATGTGCGGCACCGGTGGCTGCAGGGACTTTTTCCGCTGGGCGAATCTTTCCAACGATATGTCCGACCGCGAGTTTGTGACGGCGCTTTCCAATAGTGTGGTCAACAATGTCGCCACTAAGTTTTCGAGTCAGCCCCAGTATCATGAGGGCTGGAAGAATCGTTATAAGAATGAGCTGAAGGACTGCTTGGCTTATATCGCCGAGGACGAGGCAGCCGCTGCGACGCCCGTGCAGCCCGAGCCTACGCCGGCGCCCTCGCCGACACCTGATTCGAATGACGACTCGAGTGACGATGCCAACGATGACAGGATGGATGCGCCCTCGACCGATGCTGACGGTAATGGCTCTGCTGGTGGCACTACCAACGACGGCTCTACCCCGAACGGCTCCAATTTGAACGGCTCTGCTGCGGGCGATTCGCCTTCAAGCTCTGCCAGCAATACGGACAGCGACGCTTCTGGTTCGACTGGCGCTGACACCTCCAACTCATCTACCGGCTCGAGCGATTCGTCCGTTGACACCGGCTCTAACAACGGCTCCGGCTCTGACGCAGCCCCTGATTCCGATGCTTCCAAGGACGACTCGAATAAGGCGCCGGACGCTCCCGTTGCTTCGCCGGACAAGAAGCCTTCTTTCTCCGTGCAGCTTGGTTCTACGCTGGGCTCTTCGCTGATGGCTGG
>URFP01000055.1:0-11292 GCA_900547235.1 uncultured Collinsella sp.
CCTCGGTCAGCTCGATGACCTCGGTAAACGTTGCATCGAAAAACTCCTCGGTTAGCAGGCGATATGGCGGATGATCGGGCTCGCCGGGGTTTTCGCGTACAATCTCGTGCATGACGCCGATAGTCTTGAGCACATATTCTTTATGGATGGGATACTGCCCAAAACGCGTCGCAGCGGTATAGAGGCGATCGGTCGCACGCGGAATGGAAACGATGCCCAGCGTCTTGCCAAACCAGTCAAAATCGCCCTGCTTTTTAATGCGGAATTCCTCGCACGGCTTGCCGCCGTGCGCCTCCAGGTACTGATTCACGCGCGTATTCCATACGGTATCGGCCACCAGATGCGACCAGACGCCCAGCGTTAAATCGAGCAGCGACTGCGCCACATCTTCGGACGCAAGCGAGAACTCACAGGCGCCGGGACCGGCAACCGGCTCGGCATCCTTGTAGCGCTGGGGATAGTGCACGCGGTTCAGTCGCTCGCGCTCCTCGATAATCGAGGTCGCCGCGGCTGGCGCACCGGTGGGCGAACTTTTAAGCAGCGGCGTCACATAGGTATCCCAGAACTCGTGCTCGCGTGGTTTGGGGATAGGCTCGGGCTTAGCAAAGTGCGTGATGCGGTACGGGATGGGATCGGCAATGCCGGGAACCATGTAGCCCACAAAGATGTCCGGAACCACGCAGCCAAACAAAAAAGCATTGCGGTCGCGCACGCTATCGGCAAGCACGCTAGCACGTGTCAGCAAGCGCTCCGTTTGAGCGATATGAATGTTCCAGCTTGGCATAGCCACCCCCATAAAAAACCTGGATAACTATACCATCACGGCAAAGCCGCGCGGGCGGCTACGCATCCTCTACGCAGCAACTATTCCGCAGCACCGCTCTCGGTTCCATACGACGGCGAAGGCGCCTCGACCACATGGTGATATCGATCGATATAGATGGCACGGGCCCCCAAGCGGCGCACCAAATCTTGATGGTGCGTACTCATCAAAACCGTCTTACCGGCAGCAACGTAGGCCAGCAAAAAGTTGACTACGATGTCGCACGAGTCCTCATCGAGCCCGTTGGTGGGCTCATCGAGCACTAGGATATCGGGGTTCATCGATACGACTGCCGCCAGCGCAACGCGCTTCTTTTGCCCGCCCGAAAGCTGATAGGGCGAGGCATCGACCAGATCGGCAACCTGGAACAGCTCCATGGCATCGCGGACGCGGCGCTCGAGCTCGTCTGTCGGCAGCCCCATCTGCGCGGGACCAAAAGCAACTTCCTCGCCCACCGTGGCACAGAACAGCTGGGCGTCGGCATTCTGGAACACAAAGCCCACGCGCTGATGAAAACGCTGAGCGGCTGCGGAATCCTTGAGATATGCCGCATCGACCACGCGCCCATCGAACAGGTACGCACCCGCGTCCGTGAGCTCAAGGCCGTTAATAAGGCGCATGATCGTCGTCTTGCCACAACCGTTAGGACCAAGCAGGGCAACGAGTTCACCACGATCGACCTGCAGCGAAACGCCGTCGACCACCGTATGCCCCGTATATGAGAACACCACGTTGCGCAGCTCGATGAGCGGCGCGGCCTCGCCGCCCGCACCGTTCGTGCCCGCCGCACTATTCATATCGATCGTCAAAACGTCGCCCTTCCCTATTTGCATCCCCAGCAAGAACCAGCAGCGCCTACAGCACGGCGCACAACACTGCCAGCAGTGCCACGCCGGCCGCATAGACCGCATCGCGCCAGCCAAACCCGGCGCGCACGGGCGCCGGATACGCACCGGCAAAGCCGCGGCAAAGCATAGCCTCGTCCATCGCGTGGCTACATTCCATCGCCTTGATAAACGTCATGCCCATGATACCCGCCAGCGAGTCGGTGCGCGAAAAACCCGCAGGCGCACGACCCACGCTGCGCAGCATGACCGATTCGCACAGATCGTGCGCCGTGCGTCCCAGCACCTCGATATGCTTGAGCGCCATATCGAAAGTAAAGATGACCTCGTCGGGCAGGTGCAACATTTTGAGCGCCGACGACATGCGGCTCCAGGTAAGCGTCCATGAAACGCCCAGCACAAGCGACACATTAATGAACGTCTTGAGCGCAATCTTGAGCATGGCGCCCGTGGCAGACGCGCCCAGCAGCAGGGCAGGTAGTGCCAAAACCACCGCGAGCCCCGCAGCGCCAAGTGCCGGCACAAAGGTTGCCCGCAGCCCGCGTACGGGGCGCACGGCAACGAGCACCAGCGCGATAGCCGCCATCAACATGAGGTAAAGCGGGCTCTGTGTCAGGCACACGCACAGAACGCAGACGAACATCCCCACCAGGCGCACCGGAGCCGAAACGCAAGAAAGGGCGCGGTCGACCATCGACCCGCCCTCGTGCGCGCCTCCACCCAGGCGAACCCGCTCAAGCAGGCTCGCCAGGTGTAGGACATTCTTTTGCATCACACGATGCCGAGCCCCCGCGGGCTCGTATCGCTGCTCGACCGCAAGCCAGCTAGGCAGCTCGGCTATTGCCATGAGCACCGCTTTCCTTGACCGTCAGCGAGACCAGGCGAAATGCGATGGTCAGCACCGCCACGCCAATCACGCCCGAAAGAATATACATCGCAGCCTGGCCGGCAAAGCCAAGACCCTGCTCCTCGGAATAGGCCTGCAGATAATCGACCGTGGGCAGGGCATCGGCAAAGGTCGGGGTATCGAGGCCGACCGAAGCCTGCAGGCTGTCGTCGCCAGCCTCCTGAACGGCAGTCGCGGCGCCCTCGGCGTCCCACTCGCCCCATGCGTCACCCGTGGCCAGCAGGCCCAGCGGCGTGGCCACAACAAGCACGGCGACCAGGATGAGCGTGGGGACCAGCGAGGTCTTCTTAGCGGCAGCGCTCTCGGCAGCAAGCTGGCCATCGACGGCCTCGGGCCCGACGATAACGCTCGGCGCCGTCTTCTTAATGAAACCATAGATGGCGGCCGTCGCCACGCCCTCGACCACGCCGGCAACCAGCATATGCGGGATCAACATGGCAGGAATAGCCACGGACAGCGGGAAGGGGCAGTACAGCGGAGCGCCCGAAGCGTTGGTGAAGAGCATCGGCTGAATACCAAACTCGATTGCCGCGCACAGGGCCGCCAGGCACAGGCCGACCCAGCCGCTCACGATGGCCGAAACCGAGGTGCCCCAGCTCTTGTCGTGCAGACGGCTGTTGAGCGCACGGAACACGATAGCAGCGGTAAACGGCAGCACAAAGGCCATGTTAAAGCAGTTGGCGCCAAAGGACAGAACGCCGCCGTCGCCAAACAGCAGCGCCTGCAGCGCCAGAGCGACCGAGACAGCGATAGCCGCGGCCTCGGGGCCCAGCAGCAGCGCGATGAGTGCGCCGCCGACGGCGTGACCAGTGGTACCGCCGGGCAGCGGAACGTTGAACATCATGAGCAAGAAGGAGAATGCGGCGCAGATGCCCAGGAACGCCATATGCTCGCGATCGAGCGTGGCGCGCACCTTTTTGATGCAGTGAACCCATACGGGCACCATCGCCACCGCCATAACGGCATCGGTCTGCGGGGACAGATAATTATCGGGAATATGCATGAGCCCTCTCAATCAGAACGTTGTGTGTTACGTTTCCAACAATCCGTAACACCGACTCTGCATACTAACAAAAAGGCGCACCGCCCACAACGCAGCACGCCCTTGCAATACGTACGTTATTAGCCCAGGTCCACGCACCGCCCAATAAAGGGCCCATGCACTCCCAACTTTCCGGTCACCCGGAAGAAGGTGCGATCCGCTCGCAACAAGGTTAACGCAGGAACCCGCCCCCGAGAGGGGTTTTCTAAGGCAACATCCCGCAGCCGCGAAGTGGCGAGGACGTTGCCGTGAAAACCCCGCAGGGGGCGGGTTCCGAACAGCAAAGATTACGAGCGGACTTCGCCGTTTACGCCCTTGCACACCTTGGTGACGATCTTCTGGTGCGCCTTCTCGACCTCTTCGCTAGTAAGCGTGTGGTCGTCCGAGCGATACGTGAGCGCAAAGGCCATGGACTTCTTGCCCTTGCCGATACGAACCGGATCGCGGTAGACATCGAACAGGCGCACGCCCTCGAGCAGCTTGCCGCCGGCACTGGTAATGCGACGCTCAAGATCCTCGCAGATCACAGTGTTGTCGACCACAATGGCAAGGTCATGCTCAACAGCCGGGTACTGCGAGAACTCGCGATAGTTCTCCTGGTTGCGGGCGCCCTTGATCAGCTTGTCCAAATCGAGCTCAAAGGCAACGACGACCTCATCGATGCCCATCGCCTCGCGCGCCTCGGGGTGAATCTCGCCGACCCAGCCCAGCACGGTTCCGCCGGACAGAACCTCGGCCGCACGACCCGGCTGCAAGAAAGCGTAGCCCTCGCCCTCGACGGGACGGAAGCGAACCTTCTCGATGCGCAGCTGGGCGAGCAGCTCCTCGACAATGCCCTTGCCAAAGAAGAAGCGCAGCTTGCGGTACTTCATGTTCCAGGACTGCTCGCTCCACTGGCCCGAGAGCACACCCGCCACGGACTTGGTCTCCTTGGGCAGGCTGGCGTTCTCGCGACCGTGGAACAGGTTGCCGACCTCGTACAGGTGCACGTTGGCCGTGCCGTGGGCCTCGTTGTAGGCAACGGACTGCAGCAGGCCCGGCAGCAGCGAACGACGCATCTCGGTCTGCTCAGCTACCAGCGGATTCATGAGCACCACGGGGCAGCCGCGGCCCTCGGTGGCCATGCCGATCTTCTCCAGGTCGCCCGGGGCGGCAAAGCCAAAGGTCGTGGTCTCGTTGAGGCCGCAGGCGCGCAGGATCTCGCCGACCTTGCGGGTGAGCTTCTGCTCGCGGGTCAGGCCGCCGATGTGGTTCTTGGCAGCCGGGATGGTCGCCGTCACGCGACCCATGCCCCACAGGCGCAGGACTTCCTCGATCAGATCGATCTCGCGCGGCAGGTCGGGACGGAAGCTCGGCGGGGTAACCATAAAGTCCTCGCCGTCGCGCTCGACGGTGCAGCCCAGACGGGTGAGCGAACGCTCGATAAAGTCGGGCTCGATGTCGGCACCGCAGATGGCATGCACGCGGGCCAGGCGCAGCTTGATGCTGTCGATGGTCTTGGGCGCGGGGAAAACATCGACATAGCCGGGAGCAACCTCGCCGCCGGCGATCTCCTCGATGAGCGCGCAGGTAACGTTGGCGACATCCACGCAGCCAGTCTCGTCAACCTGGCGCTCAAAGCGAATGGAGGCGTCGGAGATCAGCGACAGATCGCGGCTGGTGTGCGAGGTGCGACCGGCGTTGAAGCAAGCGCTCTCGACCATCACGTCGACGGTGTCGTCCTCGATCTCGGAATCCATGCCGCCCATAACGCCGGCCAACGCCACGGGGCGCTCGCCGTCGGTGATAAGGCCCATGCCGGCGTCGAGCACGCGCTCTTCGCCATCGAGCGTCGTGAATTTCTCATCCTGCTGGGCGGCGCGAACCACCACGCGACGGTGGCCATCGCGCTCGGCAAAGGTGTCCAGGTCAAAGGCGTGCAGCGGCTGACCGGTGAGCATCATCACGTAGTTGGTGATGTCGACGATGTTGTTGTGCGGACGCACGCCCAGGGCGCTGAGGCGCTTGACCATCCAGTCGGGCGACGGGCCGACCTTCACGTTGCGCACGATGCGGGCGACATAGCGGTCGCACAGGCCCTCGTCGGCAATCTCGACGGAAAGCTCGTCGTCGGTCGCGCGGCCAGTCTCCGCCTTGATGGCGGGCAGCTCAACGTGGAAATCGCGATCGAAAATGGCGCCGGTCTCGCGGGCCATGCCGATCATGGACAGGCAATCGGGACGGTTGGGCGTGATCTCGCAGTCGAGCACAGTATCACTCGAGCCCACGTACTCGGCAAACGGCATACCGCAGGGCGTGTCCTCGGGCAGAATCATGATGCCGGAGTGGTCGCCACCCAAGCCGAGCTCGCGCGCAGAGCAGTTCATGCCCATGGACACGACGCCGCGAAGCTTGCTCTTCTTGATCTTGACGTCGCCGGGCAGGACAGCGCCGATCATGGCCG
Source organism: uncultured Collinsella sp. (assembly GCA_900547235.1). Classification (GTDB taxonomy): domain Bacteria; phylum Actinomycetota; class Coriobacteriia; order Coriobacteriales; family Coriobacteriaceae; genus Collinsella. Next base: position 6,061 of record URFP01000055.1, read on the forward strand.
TGACGATGTGGTCGCCGGCCTCAAAGTTCTGCGCGCCGCAGACGATCTGCAGCGGAGCGGGGTTGCCGTCAGCGTCGAGGTTCTTGTCGCCCACGTCGACCGAGCACACATACATGTGGTCGCTATCGGGGTGCGGGGTCTTGGTGAGTACCTTGGCGGTCACCACGTGGTCGAAGGACTCGCCCACGGTATCGATCGCCTCGACCTCGGTGCCGGTACGGATATATTCGTCCGAAAGGGTCTTGGGATCCTCCGGAATATCGATCATGGTCTTGAGCCAGTCGTAAGAAACGCGCATCTAACTGGTCTCCTTTCATCTGTAACGCCTGCAATAAACAGACGGAAAACTCCAGCTACGGAGACGGGTTTCCGAGGTGCCGCAGATTGCCTTGAAAGAGGAGGGCCGCGTACTTAGGTACGCAACCGACGATTGAAAGGCAAGGTGCGGTGGCTCGGGAAGCCGCCGGGACAGGTCAACTTAAAATTGGTTCAAGAAGCGCATATCGCCTGTCATGAGCGTTCTGAGGTCGGGCAGGTCGTAGCGCAGGGCCGCGACGCGCTCGGCGCCAATGCCAAAGGCGAAGCCGGTATACTTCTCGGGGTCGATGCCACAGTTGATAAGAACGTTGGGGTCGACCATGCCGCAGCCCAGGATCTCGATCCAGCCGCTGTGCTTGCAGAAGTTGCAGCCCTTGCCGCCGCAGACGTGGCAGCTCACGTCCACCTCGCAGCTGGGCTCGGTGAAGGGGAAGAAGTGCGGGCGGTAACGCGTCTTGCGATCCTCGCCAAACATGCACTTAACAAAGTAGTCGAGCGTGCCCTTAAGATCGCCAAAGGTGATGCCCTCGTCGACGACCAGGCCCTCGATCTGGTTGAACTGCGGCAGGTGGCAGGCATCGGCCGTGTCGGGACGGTAGACGGTGCCCGGGCAGATCATGTAGATGGGCGGCTTCTGCGACTCCATAGTGTGGATCTGCACGCCCGAAGTCTGGGTGCGCAGCAGCACGTCGGACTCGCCGTGGGCGTGAGCCTCGGGGTGCGCGACGCTGCCGGGGTTGTTGTCGACCACGTAGAAGGTATCGCGGGCCGAGCGGCTCGGGTGATCCATGGGAGCGTTGAGCGCGGTGAAGTTGTAGTAAGAGGTGTCGACCATGGGGCCGGACTCGACGGTGTAGCCGATGCCGCAGAAGATGTCCTCGGCCTCCTCGATGATTTGCTTGATCAGGTGCTGGTGGCCGATCTGCGGACGGATGCCCGGCAGCGTGATGTCGACGGCGTCGTGCTCGAGTGCGCGCTTGAGGGCGGCGGCCTTCATCTCGGTGTTTCGCTCGTCGAGCATGCCCTCGATCAGCTGGCGCATCTCGTTGGCGCGCTTGCCCATCACGGGACGATCCTCGGGGGCGAGCTTGCCCATCATGCGCATCAAGCCGGTGATACGACCCTTGCGACCGAGCAGCTCAACACGCGCAGCCTCGAGCTTGGCGGCGTCATCGGCGCCTGCGACGAGCTCCTTGGCCTCTTCCTCGAGTTTGACCAGATCATCAATCAGACTCATGTCTTCCCTTTCGTCTCTCGCGCATCCACTTGCCGCGGCGGCTGGAGCCACCCGGAGCTGCGGATGTGCGGCCCGGTTCGGTAACAAAAAAACCGCCCTCGGGCATGTGCATTGCCCAAGGACGGTTGAATTCCGCGGTACCACCTTGTTTGACCCGGCGGATGTCTGGCCCGCCGCGCCCACTCTGTGCCCCTTGTCGCGAGGCTCACGGCTTCCCTACTGGGGCTTCGCCGCCGCTGGCCGCGTGCCCGTTGAGGTCGCTGCTCGGGAGTGAACGCTTGGCCCTTGTCACCGCAGGAAGGCTCGCAGCCCATGACCTTCCCTCTCTTGCCGGCGACGCGGCGGGCAAAACCCTCTCCGTCAACGCATTGGGCTATAGGATACCACATCCTGCGTGTACATCGCCGCGTTCCGTTTTGTTCGCACTGGGTACAAGGCAGGTAGCTGTGCAAACTGGCCGCGCGCCCACCCGAAGCGCTCGGCTCACGAGATCAAGGATATGGTATGGGAAAGAAACTCGATAAGAAGGCCGAGCCTGCAGCGGGCAAGACATCCAAAGGCATGAAGGTCGATAAGGCCGTCAAAAAATTCCGCAAGCTCGAAGGCAAGCTGTGGACTCGTGAGTACCTGCTCAAGATTGCCGAGTTTGACGGCGCGACCATTGCCCCCGCCAACGGCGCAGCAGCGCGTGCCGACGCCATGGGCACGCTTGCCGGCGAGCATCACAAGCTGCTGACCAGCGAGAAGTCCGTTGAGCTCGTACGCTCGTTAGCGCGCGAGACCGTCGCCGGCGGCAAAATCGACGACCCTCAGCTGCTCGACGAAATCCGTGTGCTCGGCCGCGATCAACGTGAGGCCAGTGCCATCCCCACCGAAGAAGCCGAGGCCTGGACCAGGCTCACCTGCGAGGCGGACGCCGTGTGGCGCAAGGCCAAGGCAGCCAACGACTGGGCGAGCTTTGAGACCTATGTGGATAGAATCGTCGCCCAACTTAAGCATCAGGCCGAGCTCATGGACCCCAAGCGCGATCCATACGACGTTTGGCTCGACCAGTACGAGCGCGGCCTTTCCGCCAAGAGCTTCGACGCGTTTTGCGACGAGGTCAAGGCCACGGTCGTGCCGCTCGTGCACGCCATCGGCGAGCGCGGCCAGCAGCCGGCTGCCGACTTTTTGCACGCCCACGTGCCCGAGGCTGCCCAGCGCGCCATGAGCTTCGACCTTATGAAGCTTGTCGGCCTGGACCTGGACGACACCACGCTTGCCTTTACCGAGCATCCGTTTAGCGAGGGCTTTGCCGTGGGTGATGCGCGCATCGCGACGCACATCTACGAGGACGACTGCATCTCCAACGTCTACAGCATCATCCACGAGGCGGGGCACACCATGTACGAGCTGGGCGTCAATCCCGCCTACGCGCGCACCTGCCTGGAGGGCGGCACCTCCATGGGCATCCACGAGAGCCAGAGCCGCTTTTTCGAGAACACCGTGGGTCGCAGCCGCGCCTTTATGGGCCCGCTGCTCGAGGTGCTGCGTCGTCACGCGCCCGAGGTCTACGGCGACGTCGACGAAGACACGCTCTACCGCGCCGTGAACATCGCGCAGCCGTCGTTGATCCGCACCGAGGCCGACGAGCTCACCTATCCGCTGCATATTATGGTGCGCTACCAGATTGAGCGTATGCTGTTTGCCGGCGAGGCTGCGGCCAAGGACATCCCCGCGCTTTGGAACCGCTTTATGGACGAGTACCTGGGCATTCCCGTTCCCGACGACACGCACGGCTGCCTGCAGGATACGCATTGGAGCGGCGGTTCGTTTGGCTACTTCCCCACGTATGCGCTGGGTAGCGCCTACGATGCCATGTTTGTGCCGGCCATGTGCCGCGACGGCGTCGACCTTACCGGTGCCTGCGCGAGCGGCGATCTGGCGCCCGTCCGCGCCTGGCTGGGCGAGCACATTTGGCAGTGGGGCCGCGCCAAAGACGCGCCGGAACTCATCAAGGGCGCCTGCGGCATGGCCTTTGACGCCCGCTACTACTGCAGCTACCTGCAGGACAAGTTCACCACGCTGTACGAGCTGTAAGGCATAACCGACACGCCAACGCAAAGGGGACGCCGCGGAACCAATCCGCAACGTCCCCTTTTTTCACCCAATAGCTAGGTACCCAATGACTAGTTCGTTGACGCCAATGTCTTGGCAACGTCAGCGAAAACGACCCTAAGCGAGCAAGGTGACGTGAAATGAAAGGGCGCTGACCTTCTGGTCGCGCCCTTGAAATTGAACGTCAGATTGCCGCTTAGGGGCGTTTGCAGCGTCGAGCAGTTACGCGGTTTGGTAAAACCGCGTAACTACAGAGCCTCGAGTGCGTTGGCGATGCGCTTCATGGCGGCATCGGCGGATGCTTGGTCGGGCGCCTCGGCCAGCACGCGGATAACCGACTCGGTTCCGCTCTTGCGTACGAGCACGCGGCCCTCGCCTGCCAGCGCAGCCTCGGCCTCGGCGATGGCGTTCTGCACGCCCATGTTCTCGAGCGCGGCGTCCTTGTCCGCCACGCGCACGGCCACCTGCGCCTGCGGCAGCAGCTTGCACGGAGCCGTGAGCTGCGAGAGCGTCTCGCGCTCGGCGCGGATCACTTCCATCACGCGCAGCGAGGTCATAATGCCGTCGCCCGTGCGCTCGATATCGCCAAAGATCGTATGGCCCGTCTGCTCGCCGCCCAGGCTGTAACCGCCCTCGCGCATCTTGGCATACACGTGACGGTCGCCCACACCGCTGGTCACGACACTTAGGCCGGCAAGCTCCAACGACTTGATCAGGCCAAAGTTGCTGGCAATCGTCGGAACCACGGTACCGCCCGAAAGGCGACCGTGCTTGTTCAGGTACACGCCGCACACGTACAGGATCTGGTCGCCATCGACCACGCGGCCGCGCTCGTCCACGGCCAGGCAGCGGTCGGCATCGCCGTCGTAGGCAAAGCCCACGTCCAGGCCCTGCTCCACCACATGGCGCTGCAGACGCTCCATATGCGTGGAGCCGCAGTCGACGTTGATGTTAAAACCATCAGGCGCGGCATTGATCACGCGCACGTCGGCGCCCAGCGCGTCGAACACCGGCTTGGCCACCGAGGACGCCGAGCCGTTGGCGCAGTCGATGCCGATCTTGACGCCCTGAAGCGAAAAGTTCGCGCTGGCGATGAGCGAGGCAATGTAGCGGTTGCGGCCCTGCATGTAGTCCACCGTGGCGCCGATGTGGTTGCCCGTGGCCAGCGGCACCTCGCTCTTGCTATCGACGTAGTCCTCGATGAGCTCCAGTACGTCCTCGTCCATCTTAAAACCGTCGCTATTGACGAGCTTAATGCCGTTATCGCAAAACGGGTTGTGGCTCGCGCTGATCATGATGCCGCAATCGAAGCAGCCTTCCACGGTCTGATGCGCTACGCCCGGCGTGGGGATCACGTGCAGCATATAGGCGTCCGCGCCGCTCGCGACCAAGCCGCTCACCAGCGCCGCCTCAAACATATAACTCGAGCGACGCGTGTCCTTACCCACGATGACGCGCGCCTTGCGCTCGCGGTTGGCGCCGTAATACCAGCCCACAAAACGGCCAATCTTATAAGCGTGCTCTACCGTCAGCCCAACGTTAGCCTCACCGCGAAAGCCGTCGGTGCCAAAGTACTTCAT
>URFP01000056.1:0-11055 GCA_900547235.1 uncultured Collinsella sp.
CCCTCTGCCGTCACGAGCGACAGGTGGCGGCCCTGGGCAAAAGCCTCGCCGCGCTGAAGCTCAAGCAAATCGCCATCAGCCAGCGCGACGTGGAGTCCCGTGATATGCGGGCGCATGGGGCCGTAAGCGTAGCTGCGGGCGCCGGAGGCGTTGCATGCCGCCATGCCGCCCAGACAGGCAGATGTCTCGGTGGGATCGGTGGGAAAGAACTGCTCGCGAGCCTCTTGAAACTCATCGTAGGCCTCAAGCGATGCCTGGTCCCAACCAGCGGTCGGCAGTACCTTCTTGCCCAGCTGCTTGCGCAGTTCCGAAAGCACAACGCCCGGCTCCACGCGCAGCAGAAAGCGGCCTTGTTCATCACGGCGAAGGCCCAAGTAGCGATTCATGCGGGAAGTATTGAGAATGTGACCGCCATGAGGCACGGCGCCGGCGGCAAGACCGGTCCGGGCGCCCTGAACCGTCACCGGGACACGCTCGGCATGGAGCTTTTTCAAAATGGCGCGGACCTCGTTCTCCGTTGTCGGAAACGAGATGCTTGAGGCCTCGCCCGATGTGCGAGACTCATCGCGGCCATACTCTTCGAACTCGTCGGTGAAGGGTTTGATGGTTGCAGACACGCGAACTCCCCCTTTAGCTAACTACAGTGTTTGCAGGGAGATGTTACCGCATCGTTTCGTCGACGTGTTCGAGACCGTCTCCATAATTGGCGTTTTTTACGTTCGTGCAATTCGGCGAACGGCAAGTCTTCCTCGGCAGACGAAGCTTTTAACACATATGGTCACGCCGTCGCCGATCGCTCGATTGTCGCTCGAAAAAAGTTGAAGTAATTTTTGCTGCCTTTTACCTGCGGAGACACCAATCCGTCAAGCATTTGGTCAGAAATTGGTCAAGTTGCGACTGATAGGGTCGGCGTCGACAGCCAAAGCCAAGAGAAGGTTTGGCCCAAGAGCAGGGAGGTTCCCATGGCATATTACTGGCCCCAGTACGGCGTCGCCATCGAGGTCGACGACGATCCCTATCTCCTGCCTTTCGACGAAGAGGCGTTCCCCGATACGGCGGTCTACCATGTCACCACTGATGTTATCTGCGACCCCGAGTCGTTCTCGGCGCTCGCCCACCACATCGCTCGTATCCACGACATCGAGCTCCCTCACGACTTCGACGAGCTCATCTACTCGCGCCGCCTGATGCTTCACATGCTCTTTGGAGCGGACCCGTCCACGTTCGCACGTGTCTACACCACCAAGGATGCCGCATGAGTGCGAAGAAGCCGCCCCGCCTCGCAGGACTGGGGCGTCGCAAGAAACTCGTCGTTGTCTGCCTGGCTATCGTCTGCGCCCTCATCGCCGTAGGGCTATACGCCTGGCAGTCGCAGCCCGTGCCCGAAGCGGGTGCCTCAGTCACGACGGCAGAGGGTAAATCGCGACAAGAAATCCAAGATGAGCTCGATGCCATCGTCCGCGACAACATGATGACGATTTCGGTCGCGCCGGTCGCTCAGCTACAGGAGGACGGCAAGCTGCGCGTCAACGTGCAAAACGTCCAAGACAATAAATTTCCCCAGCGATTCCGCGTCATCCAAAACGACGAGACCATGTACGAATCCGGTGTGGTCGAGACCGGCAAGACAATCGAGACGTGCCCCGCCGGCGACATCAAAGAAGGCGAGGCGTACATCGAGATCCAGGCACTCGATGCCAAGACCCTCGACAGCCACGGCAATCCGACACGTGTCAAGGTACGGGTTGAGCAAGCCGAGAACTAGCTTTTTCGGCCGACGCGACACCGCACGCAATTCACCAGCATTCGTCCAATCATCGCGGGGACGGCCCGCGGCGAATAGAAAGGAACGACCATGGACATCACCAGGAACATGAACGGAGCCAGAGCGCTCGTCGTGGGCGCAGGGCTCGCGCTCGCAATGGGCGCCGCCCCGACGCCAGCTCTGGCAGCCGGGCGCGTTGGAACCACGAAAGTAATGGTCAGGACCGAGATCGACAACGTAGAGTTCAAAGTTCCGACGGTTATTCCCTTCGTCGCCAAGGCCGACGGCACGCTTCAGGGCCCCTCAGAAGACGCGACCACCATCGACAATCATTCGGCCTACGGCATCCATGTCACCAACATGAAGATCGACGCCATGAACACCTGGACCATTGCCGCCGACGCCAAGGCCGGAACCGCGCAGAATTCCATCGACTTTAAGGTCGGCCCCGACGGCGCACTCCAGAACGCCAGCGCCGCAATGCAGGAGACGGGCCTCGATCTTTCCAAGAATGCAGCCTTCGACATGGGCTACCAGGGCATTGCCGGCGGCACGGACAAAATTAAGCTCAAGACAAGCGGAAACGTCGCCCGCGTCACGCGCGACATCTTCCGCGTAACCGGCGAAGGCGATCAGGTTGCAACGATCACCTGGACGGTCGAGCCCGGTGCGCACACGGCATAAGGCCGTCGCCCTGGCCGCCGTCAGTATCCTAGCGTTTGGGCCAGCCATGGCCTTTGCCCAGCAAGAACAGGCGCAGGCCGCCACGCAAGTGACGGTCGACCTCTCGGAGCTCGACCGCGGCAACTGCAAGGAACCGTTGGCACAGACAGACGACAGACGATGGCTCTTGGCAGCAGGCGCCACGGCAGCAGGTGCGGGAACCGCCGGCCTCGGTCTGCACATCAAACGCAGCCAGAAACGAAACACGGACAGGCCGCACTAAATTAGCTAAGGAGACCCCATGGCATCGAAGAACCTTTTGCCCGTCGTCGCACTCTGCGGCGCGCTCGCAACCGGAACGCCTGTCGCCGCTTGGGCGACTCCCGTCATGGCAGACTCCTTACCAGCAGCCCTAAGCTCCGCACCAAATCCGTCGAGCGCCATTGCGTGCAAGCGTTTTTCGTTCGCACAGGCCGCAATCTCAACCTCGGGATGCCTTCGTCGTAATACGGACGGCTCGATAGTCGTGGATATCAATCGTTCGAACAAGGCAAACGGCTCCCAGGCGGGGTGCGCCGTCTGCACATGGCGCTCGATTGTGCTCGATGCAGATGGCGATCCGTGCGATTTGGGGTTGCGCATCGATATCGCTTCGGTCGATGACTCGGCGAACGGAGTGAAGGTCGCCTTCGACGGTGCGTTTTTCGAGAAAGGAGGCGGTATATGTCTGGGCTGCGCCGCCGCGAATGCAGACGATGTGCAGCCCACCCTCTCATTCACGGCATCGCTGCGGCTGACCAAGGCGGGCACCGATGCCATCGCGGCGGGAGAAGCATCCCTGCTGTTCTACGCCGCCAGTACCGAAGACACAGACATTCATTTCGAGAAGCCGGCCGGATCGCTCAGCCTTACGCGCGGGACGGAGGCAGGCCCTATTGCGATCGATACCCACACGCTAGGCAGGCAACGCATTCTTGCCGACCCGGCGCTTCTCGAGATGGAGTGGAACGGATCCGGAGCCATCGGGATTGTCCCCTCCGCGCTTGACGCCAAGACGCTCCCCTCAAACGACGAACCCATCAACGCAACCATACAAGAAGAGAGCACGGACAAAGAAGCAGGTGCGGGCGACACGCCGTCGCCGACAAACAGCGTCCCAGCTTCTTTCGAAGCACCGAATGAGCCCGCTACCGATCCAAACGATCCCGAGCTCGCGGACAGTCTGGGACTTGCTGATCCTCAGGAGATCGATGAAGGTAACTGCTGCGTGCTTGCCGCCCTCGACCACACAGAGGTCATCGATGCTGCAAACATCGAAGTTGCCGCCGCCAATCAGCCCGTCCGCAAGTCGGCCATCATCGCATTTCCCGAATCCATCGAAGTCGTCTTTTTGCCATCGGGCGAGGTCGTGGCCCCAACACTGCTCACCTTGTTGGGCGCCAAGAATACTCGAAACGAAATTAAAAAGGTCACGGTTGTCGACCCTGCAACCACCGCTAAACTGCGTCTATACGCCGTTGCCCCAGACGGAGGCAAGACCTTGGAATTCGATGGCGACACACTTCTAGCCTGGCGACGTCTGGACATTATGCAAGACGTCTCGTATCAGATCGAACTCGAAGGGTTTGATCGTGCCCGCGATGCCAATATCATCGCCGCGGCTATTGAATCCCCGCAGCGGCTTATGACACTGCGCTTTGACTACTACCCCTATGTCCCGACAACCACCTGAGGCTTAAATGCTGCGCATCATTCCTAATACCACTTATATAACGTATTAGATGAGTCGCGATGTGCCTCGCATTTCGTTCTGCTACGATTGCCACGTTGGCATCAATACAGGAGGGCTCATGCCGGGCTTGGGAACAATCATCAACGTTGCGCTTTTAGTTGCGGGCGGTCTTTTGGGATTAGCGGGCGGCCGCTTCATTACACCGCGCATCCAAGACACGCTCATGAAAGCATCGGGGCTGTGCGTCCTGTTTATCGGCCTGGGCGGCACCATGCAAAAGATGCTCATCATCGATGGAAAGGCGCTAGCGACCACCGGTACCACCATGCTCATCGTCTCATTTGCGCTCGGTTCGCTCATCGGCAAGGCCATCAACTTGGAGGCCTCCATCGAGAACCTTGGCGAATGGCTCAAGCGCAAGACTGGCAGTGAGGGCGATAACGAGTTCACCAACGCTTTTGTCTCGACTTCACTCACCGTGTGCATCGGCGCCATGGCCATTGTGGGATCGATCCAGGACGGCCTGCTCGGCGACTGGTCAACGCTTGCCCTCAAGGGCGCACTGGACTGCATCATCGTCTGCACCATGACGGCCTCGCTTGGCCGCGGCTGCATCTTCTCCGCCCTGCCCGTCGCCGTGTTCCAGGGGACGATCACGTTGTTTGCCGGCGCGCTCTCCCCCATCATGACCACAGCAGCCCTCAACAGCCTTTCGCTCGTAGGCTCCATGCTCATCTTCTGCGTCGGCGTCAACCTCATCCGTCCTCAGACCTTCCGCACGGCCAATATGCTTCCCTCCGTCGTCATCGCCGTCATATACGCCCTCCTGTTCTAAATCTATCAACGCAGCGGTATCTCGAACATCTGTTTGATGCTGTGCTATGATATGAGGTCACCGTAGCTGCGTTCGAGAGGAGGAGCGGTGGCCGACCAGGACATCAAGATGCTCATCGAGCGCATTATGGCCGAGGCCCGGACCCATCAGTCCGCCCGCTTCTCAAACGAAACCTACGCAGACGAGCCGATTCTCAAAACCGGCCGACAGATGCAGAATTTCCTCCCCGACCAGTACCGTAAAATGCGCGAGATATCGCGCTGGCAGGATGACCCCAAGGGCGGTGCGGGCCGCTGGCTTTCGGAAGCCGAGCTTTTTTACCGCCAGGGCCTGCTGATGGCCGACTTTGAGGACGACTGTCCCTACAACGGCACCTTTAAGTCGTACTTTCCCACCTACAACGCCATGAGCGACCGGCAACTGCGCGGCTACTTTACCTGGCGTGCCCAAGTGCGCCGCGGAACCGTCGAGGAAACGTCTACGTCCTTTGCCTTTCTGTATCTCTATGAGCTGATCTGCGGCATTGGCGTAGATAATCCACTCGATGGTTTTAACAAGATCAAGGCTTTTTGGGATGTCTATCGCGCCTTCGAGCCCGGCATCGACCGGTTTGCGCGCGTGTGGCTGCAAGATTACGCCGTGTTCCACGGGCTCGACCCCAAGCTGCTTCGCGACTCTAAAACCGTCATGTTCGATAACGCCCTTATCGAACTGCGGCGCGCGGCACGAGACCTTGTACCGGCACCGTCCGGCCAGACCCCTAAGCGTCGCAAAACCTCCGAGCCCACGCTCCCCCTTCCGCCCGATGAGGTGCGCGAGGAGCGACTCATGGCCGCCATCAACGCCCTCTCCACGTACAACCTAAGTAGCTCGCGGCTCGACCGCAGCCACCACCGCGATCTGCGCCACGTGGCGTGCGCCGTGTATGTCCGCATGGCGCGCTACTATGACACGCACCGAAAGACCGGCATCGTGGCAAGTTTATTTGGGGAGGAGACGGCCATGCCCTACACCATGTTTGCCTCGGCCGTATTCTTTGCGCCCGAGCGCCACGAGGACTGCGAATACCGTCTGGACCCCATCCATATCTACCGTTGCCAAAACGGTTTTTGGGAATGCATGCGGATTCACGGCAGCAGACAAAAGAGCAGCAAACTTGGCGAGATGATGCGCGCCTGCGACCAACGCCTGCGCCTGGCCCTGGACCCTGCCCATCCCCTTAAGGAAGAAAAGGTCCCCAAATATCTGGCCAAGATTATCGATGACGAGATTGTGACATGGCTTTCGTGGGACGCTGCACACCAGCCCGTCAAAATCGATATCGATCTGAGCCAGCTGGGGCACATTCGGAACGCCGCTGCGCAAACGCGCGAAGCGCTTTTGATCGATGAGGAACGCGAGGATGGCGCGTCCGCAGAAGCCGAGGCAACGGACTCAGGGCAACCGGAAGCCGAGCCCGTAGCCGACGCGATTGTCGAACCAGTCGCGGCACCCATTCGGCAGGACGAGGCCGACGAGCCGACCATATCCGCCGAACAGTTTGGTGTCGTGGGGCCGCTTCTCGCGCCGACGCCCGCGTTCGCAGCTGCTACGCCCGCTGACGCCACAAACGAACTCGCGCCCGCCGCAGACGCCTATCTCCGCGCGCTGCTCGAGCACAACGCAGTACAGGCGGAATCGGCGGTAGTGCAATCGGAGCAGAGCGAGGACATGCTCGTCGATACCATCAACGAGGCGCTCTTTGACCTGGTGGGCGACACCGTAATTGAATTTAGCGCGGCAGGGCCGCAGATTATCGAGGACTACGAAGCAGACGTGAGAGGATACCTAGACCATGAGTGATACCGCATCCGCAGCACCTCGCGTGCCCAAGCGCGTCGCTGCCGTCATTCTCAACTCGCTCAAGGGCGGCGTGGTCCCGCGCATCGGCCTTCCTTACATCACCGTAGGGCGCGAGGTCGAGATCCGCGCCCTGCTCACCGATCTGAGTCTCATCGCCGACGGTGGCGCGAGCTTCCGCTTTCTGGTCGGTCGTTACGGCGCCGGCAAGAGCTTTTTGCTCCAGACTATCCGCACGCACGCCATGGGCGAGGGATTCGTCGTCGCTGATGCCGACCTGTCGCCCGAGCGCCGCCTGCAGGGCGGTCAGGGACAGGGTCTTGCCACCTACCGCGAGCTCATCCGCAATATATCGACCAAGACGCGCCCCGAGGGCGGTGCGCTCAACCTTATTCTGGATCGCTGGGTCGCCTCGTGTGCCGAGGCCGACGAGTCTGCCGTCAATGCCCAACTGGCCCCGCTCGAGGAGATGGTCCACGGCTTCGACTTCACCCGCATGCTCCGCCGCTATCGCATGGCCGCATCCGGGGGCGACGAAGAGACCATGAGCCGCGTGACCAAATGGATTCGCGGCGAATACCGCACCAAGAGCGAGGCACGCGCCGAGCTGGGCTCCTCGACCATCATCAGCGATGACGACTGGTACGACTACGTCAAACTCATCGCGCGTTTTTTGGTTTGCAGTGGCTACAAGGGCATGCTGGTGCTCATCGACGAGCTCGTGAATCTGTATAAGATTCCCAATGCCATCACGCGCCAGTACAACTACGAGAAGATCCTGACCATGTACAACGACACACTTCAGGGCAAGGCACAGTACCTGGGCATGATCATGGGCGGCACGCCAACCTCCATCGAAGACCGCCGCCGCGGCGTGTTCTCCTACGAGGCTCTGCGCAGCCGACTCGCTCAGGGTCGCTTTGCGCGCGAGGACCTTAAGGACATGCTCGCACCCATCATCCGCCTGCAGCCACTCACCTACGAGGAGCTGCTGGTGCTCATCGAAAAACTCATGCAGATCCATGCCGGCTACTTTGGCTGGACGCCCACGCTTGCCGAGAACGACTTGGTGGACTTCCTCAAGATCGAGTTCGGTCGCGTGGGAGCCGACACGCATCTGACGCCGCGTGAAGTCATTCGTGACTTTATCGAGCTGCTCGACATCCTATGCCAAAACCCCGACGCCAACGTGGCCGAGCTGCTGCAAAGCGTCGGCGGCGACGCGTTGGCGCCGGCAACCGCAACAGGCGACACCGATACCGCAGGCGGCGACCGTAACTTCGTCGAATTCACCATCTAACCTGCCAATAAGGGACAGGTTTATTTTGGCAGGTTTTATCTGGGCAAACGTTGAGACTGTAATGCAGCAAGCCGTTGTCGGCAGCGTTGAGAAATTCGTTTTTGAGAGGAGGCCCCGTGAACGCCTTTGACCGCTACGCCCCGTTTATCCAAGACTTCATCTACTCCCACGATTGGGAGAGCCTGCGCTCCATCCAGGTTGCGGCGGCAGATGCCATCTTTAACACGCAAGATAATGTGCTCCTGACGGCATCCACGGCTTCCGGCAAAACTGAGGCGGCCTTCTTTCCCATCCTGACCGAGTTTTGGGAGAACCCGCCCGCGAGCGTGGGCGCCCTCTACATTGGCCCCCTCAAAGCACTCATCAACGACCAGTTCGTTCGCCTCAACGACCTGTGCGAAGAAGCCGATATCCCTGTCTGGCACTGGCACGGCGATGTCTCGCAGTCGCACAAGGCCAAGCTCATCAAAAAACCGAGCGGCATCTTGCAGATTACGCCCGAATCACTCGAGGCGCTCCTGATCCATAAGCACATGGCGATCCCGCGCATGTTTTGCGACCTGCGCTACGTGGTCATCGACGAGGTTCACTCGCTCATGCGCGGCGACCGTGGCGGGCAGACGCTCTGCCTTGTCGAGCGACTCTCGCGCATGGCCGGCGTGCAGCCTCGACGCATTGGCCTTTCCGCTACCATCGGCGACCCCGAGCGCACGGGCGCTTTTCTCTCACAGGGAACGGGGCGCGACTGCGTTATCCCCCGCTTTGAAGAACCGCGCCGCGTGTGGCGCATCTCCATGGAGCACTTCTACAACTCGGGCCCCCAGGCACAGCAGCGGGGATTCGTAGGCACAGGTCCGCAGGAAGCCGAAGTGCTCGCATACGAGCGCATCGAGGCGGTGGCGCCCACGGCACTGCCGGCCGACACCAAAGACATGCGCCGCAGCGGACAGCTCACACAGGAGGAGCGCCGTCAACGTCGCGAACGGGCACAGGATAAGGCTACCTCCGGGAACCGCCGCACTTCTTCGGCCCCCGAGGGCGAAGTCGATATCCCTCGGGCCGCTGAGCAGGCGCTCCTCAACCCCACCGACACCGCGCCCGAAAACGCCGATCCCGGCATGGGCTATATCTTCGAACACACCCGCGGGCGCAAGTGCTTGGTCTTTGCCAATTCGCGCGAGGAGGCAGAGGCCGTGTGCTCCATGCTGCGCAGCTACTGCGAGAGCCGGCACGAGCCCGACCGCTTTCTCATCCACCATGGCAATCTTTCGGCATCGCTGCGCGAGACGGCCGAGGAACTCATGCGCGATGAGGAGCAGGCGCAGACAACCGTCACCACCTCCACGCTGGAGCTCGGTATTGATATCGGCCGTCTGGAGCGTGCCTTCCAGATCGACGCGCCGTTTACCGTCAGCTCCTTTTTGCAGCGTATGGGGCGCACGGGCCGCCGCGATCTTCCGCCCGAGATGTGGTTTGTCATGCGCGAGGAGGAGCCCGAGCCGCGCACGATGATGCCCGAAACGATACCTTGGAAGCTCCTGCAGGGCATCGCGCTCGTACAACTCTATCGCGAGGAAAAGTGGGTCGAGCCACCCGAGCTCGATCGTCTCCCCTACAGCCTGCTCTATCACCAGACTATGTCGACCCTCGCCAGCACCGGCGAGCTCACGCCGGCCGAACTTGCCCAGCGCGTGCTCACGCTCAGCTATTTCCACCGTGTCTCGGCAGACGATTACCGTGTGCTGCTACGTCACCTCATTAAGATCGACCATATCCAGGTCACCGAAGGTGGCGGGCTCATCGTGGGTCTCGCGGGCGAGCGCATCATCAACAACTTTAAGTTCTACGCCGTGTTCCAGGAAAACGAGGAGTTTACCGTCCGGAGCGAATCGGCCGAGCTGGGCACGATCGTTAATCCGCCCCCGCCCGGTGAGCGCATCGCCATCGCCGGACACTGCTGGATTGTCGAGGAAGTGGACTGGAAGCGTCATACCGTCTTTGCCACGCAGGTCAAGGGCCGTGTGCCGGCCTACTTTGGCGACTGCCCCGGCGACATCAATACACACGTACTCGAGCGCATGCGCAAGGCGCTCAACGAGCACGCGGCATATCCGTACCTCATGGGCAACGCACGGGCTCGCTTGGCGCAGGCTCGTCATACCGCCGAGATTTCGGGCGCGGGAGCTAAGCCGCTCATCAATCTGGGTGGCGACACCTGGGTGCTCTTCCCCTGGTTGGGCAGCTACGCCTTCCTAGCACTCGAGCGCATGCTTAAAATCAAATGCGCCGCTGAGCTGGGCCTTCGCGGACTCGACCCGTCACGCCCGTACTTTATGCAGTTTAAGATGAAGGCCGACGAGGAGACGTTCTTTGAGGTGCTCGCCGCCGAGGCCGAAAAGGACTTCGATCCCATCGAGCTCGTCTATCCTGGCGAGGTGCCTTACTTTGACCGCTACGACGAGTTTGTTCCCGAAGAGCTCGTGCGCAAGGGCTTTGCCGAAGGCGTGCTCGACATAGAGGGCATGAAGCAGCGCGTTCACGGCTGGCGCGACCACGCCTAAGACCAGTCTTTTTTGGGACGGGGAGACTTACTTGTCGTGAAGGACGGTGCCGAGGAAGTCGGTGTCGAAGGGCACGGCTTCGGCAAAGGCGTAGTCGCCGTCGCTGGCGATGAGCAGGTAGTTTTCCTCGCCGCTGAACTTCGCATCGCCACATGGGACCACCCAGGCGTGGACGAATACCTCGAGTGCCGTGGCAGCGCAGTCGCGAAGGAACGTCACATCGCTCCCCTCGTTTGCGCTCACGATATTGGCCACGTAGATACCCCCGGGGTTCAGGCTGCCCCGCACCAGGCGCAGCGCCTCAACGGTCGCCAGCTCGCGCACGGGCTCGGCACCGCCAAAGCAATCGCTCACGACCAC
>URFP01000057.1:0-10927 GCA_900547235.1 uncultured Collinsella sp.
GCACCTTCACCGCCGGCCCGCGCGCCGGCGCCGGCGGCTGGCGTGTGTTTGCCACCGTTCCCAAACAGCAAGGAGATGAGGCCCGATGAGGCTCATAGTTGTCGACGACGACCGTTTGGTGGTCGATTCGCTCAAGATTATCCTGGGCGCACAGCCGCAGATCGAGGTGGTGGGTACCGGCGCCAATGGCGACGACGCGGTCGCGCTCTACGCCGAGCACGCGCCCGATATCGCGCTACTCGACATCCAGATGCCGGGGCGCGACGGCCTTTCGGCGGCACGCGAGATCCTCGAGCGCGACCCTGCGGCGCGCGTGGTGTTTCTGACAACATTCTCGGATGACGAGTACATTGTGTCGGCGCTCAAACTGGGCGCCCGCGGCTACCTGATCAAAACCGATGTCGCCGCCATTCCACCGGCACTGGCGCAGGTTATGGACGGCAAACGCGTGCTCGAGGGCAAGGCGATCGAGGACATCGATTTTGACGGGACAGGCGCCGATGCCAGCACGCCTCGCCGACCCGCCGCCTTTGCCAGCCTGACCGACCGTGAGTTCGAAGTCGCCGAGCTCATCGCCCGCGGCCTCGATAACAAGGAGATTGCCGCCGCCGCTTACATGGGCGAAGGCACCGTACGCAACCACATCAGCTCGATCCTTGCCAAAATGGGCCTACGCAACCGCACGCAGATCGCCATCGCCTACCTGCGAGGGTAATTGCCCAACAACCGACCACCCCGGCATAGCAAAATGGCTGCTATCGATTTAATGCCATTTCAAAACTATGCCGGTTTACGGGGCTAAACTCAGGACCCCCATCCATACCCGCGTTTTCTGCAAAATGACGACTCGTCTACCTGCGGTTTTATTTTCACGCTTTTCGGTATGGTTGGGGATTCGGGATTCGGCCCCGTAAACCGGCATGGTTTTGTTCGAGCGACCACGTCAAGTGTCTCCGCAAGCCACTTCAAGCCAAAAACGATCCGTTTTCCTCCGTCCCCGGGGGATCATCTGGCGGCGCCAACCACGAAATCGGCCCATCTACTACGTTTGGCTCGATACCCCTGACCATGCCTTCGTTTTGAACAAAATCGCAGGCGTTCTACCTGCGGTTTTGTTTTCGCGTTTTTTGGCATGCTTGGGGGTAAGGGACTAAACGTAGTAGATGGGCCGGTTTCGTGGCAAGCCCTTCTCGCCTACGCACAAAAGCGCCGCCACGGAGGAGGGAGATACCTCCGTGGCGGCTGGGGGTGGGGTGGGGGCTAGGTTTTGGCTTTCCGCCAGCGGCCCGGGGCCTTTTGGCCCCGGGCGCTGTCATCGTGCCTAGCGCTTACGGATACCCCAGACCAAGGCTCCGACGCCGGCCATGGCGATGACAAATGCCATGAGCAGCGCAGCGGCCTGCTGGTCGCCCGTGGTGGGCAGGTAGCGCGTAACCGTCTTGACGATGTTCGTCACGGTCTTGGGCGTGCCGGGATCGGGCGTCGGCACGGGCGTCTCGGGCTTCTTGTACGTGTTGTTGAACACGATACCCTCGACGCTCTTGTCGCCCTTGGTAAAGGCGACGTTCGCCTTGAGGTTGCCCTCGCCGTCGTCGACCACGTTGACGGTCGCGGTAAAGACGGACTTGTCGTAGGTCATACCGGCCTCGTCGCCCTTGACCTCGCTGATGGTGTAGACGTACGTACCAGGCTCGTCGTACTCGAACTTGTCGAAGTTGATCTTGCCGTCGGCATCGTTGGTGACGGTGGACTCGACGTCCTCGCCAACGAGCTTAAAGCTAAACTCGTCCTTCTTGAGCTCGCGTCCCTCGAGCACCTTGATGGCGCCGATGGAAACCTGCGTGGGCATGGCGTGGTACTTGTTGGTAAAGCCAGCCGACTCGGTGGTTCCCTCGAGCTTGTGCGTCGCGGTCAGCGTGCCGTCGCCGTTGTCCTTGACGGTGGTCACAACGGTGTAGGTCGTGCTGTCATAGGTGACGCCCTTGTACAGGCCGAGCGCGTTGGGGCAAGCCTCACGCAGCGTGTACGCGTGCGTGCCGGGCACCTCGTAGCGGATCGGGCTCAGCGTAACGGTGCCGTTGGCGTCGTTGGTGCCGTTAGCGACAACCACGCCGTCCTCGAGCAGCTCAAACGTGAACTCGCCAGCTGCAAGGTCGCGTCCGGTCAGACGCTTGACCGTCTTGACCTGATCGGTCACGGAAGAATCGGTGGGCGCCACAGCATAGGTGTTGGTGAACGTGAAGTCCGCACCGTCCTCGCCGTTGCGCACGACGCCCAGATGTCCGGCGCCGTCATCAGTCACGGTGTAGGAAACCTTGCGCGTGGCGTTGGCGTCGTTGGTTACGCCAGGGGCGCTGCCGGACTCGGACACCGTGTAGGTAAAGGTGTGCGAGCGCGGAGCAGTGGGGGCGGGCTCGGGCTCGGCTTCGTCAGCGTCAACCTCGGCCTTGTCGGCGTTGGCCTCGGCGTCGCTCGATGCATCACCAGAAGCGTTGGCTGTCACGCCCAGAGCGCGGTTGAGGTCCTCGAGCGTAAAGTGAATCTTGCCAAAGTCCACGTTGCCGGCCGCGTCGTTAGTTGCGGTCGCACGCTCGGGCATCGGGGCGCCCGCCTCGTCGGCAGTCACGGTGAAGGTGAACTTGCCCGCGATGTCGGCCGGGGTCAGACCCTCGGCGGCCTGGAGCTTCTTAGTGCCGGCGAGCGCGGCATCGACGGCCTCAGCGCCATAGACGTTCTCGAACACAGGCTCGGCACCATCATAGTCGGGCGTTGCCGTCAGGGTGCCGTCGCCGTTGTCGACGACGATAACCTTGAAGTTAAAGCTCGACTTCGCGGCGGTAATGCCCTTTGCCGCGAGCGGGGATGTGTACTCAAAGGCCGTGTAGTTGATGGTCCACGCAAGCTTGGCGTCCGCGTCGGTACGGATGGCACGCCCGGCGCTCACCAGATTAGCAAGCATCTCGGTGTTGTAATGCAGCGCACCGAAGCTCACCTGACCATTGAGCGTGGTCTTAACAGTGCCCTCGATGGCTTCCGTCTCGCCCGCGTAGGCGATGCCAAAGTAGAACTCACCGTCGGCCATCGGACGACCGGTCAGCTTCTTGGTGGCAACAATCTGCGCAGGAATACCCGGGTTATCGGTCGATGCACTATAGCTGTTTTTGAACGGGACCACGGCGCTCTCGACCTTGTTCTCGCCACTCTTGCGGACCGTCACAGGCGTGCCCTCGGAACCGCCGGAGACAGTCGTCGTAGCGGTAAGCGTACCGGCGCCGTCGTCGGAAATGGCGATTGTCACGGTACGCACGGCCTCGTCGTAGGTGTATCCGGGCTTGCCGTCGTTCTTCTCGGCCACGGCGTATGTGAAGGTCTTGCCGGCGTCAGCCTGCGTAAACTTGACCTCCTTGCCGGCCAGAATGTCAATCAGGCCGACAGTTCCCTCTGCCACTGCAGGGGACTTGAAGTTGTTGGCGCCCTCATGTAGGCCGAGCGCGTTGGCCGAAGCCTCGTCGGCGGGCGTCACGGTAAAGGTAAACTGGCCCTCGGTCATCGGACGTCCGGAGAGGGTCTTGCTGAGCTTGAGGCCGCCGGCCGCGGTGTAGTTGAGCTCAGAGTGATACTTGTTGATAAAGCTTCCGTTTTCCGTGGTGACGTTGGCGGTCAGCGTGCCCTCGCCGTCCTCGGTCACGGTCACTTCAGCGGTCGCGACACGGTCGTCGTACATCATGCCAGCCGCGTTGCCCGCGTTCTCGCGGATCTCATACTTGTAGGTTCCGGCAGCCGTGTAGCGGATCTTGCCAAAACTGATGGTGGCGATGCCTTCGGCGTTCGCATCGTACTTGTCCACGGTTACGGTCGCGGGATTAGGCAGCGGGGCGTCGGTGCCCTCGGCGGCAGTAATGGTGAAGCTAAACTTGTCGGCGTCCGTCCAGCCGCGGCCATCAATGGCCTTGGTCAGGTCAAAGTCGACCTCGGTCTCGAGCGGGGTCACGCTGTAGGAGTTCTCGAACTTAATGCTCTTGGCGTCCTCGGCGCCCTTCAGCTCGTGCTTTGCCTCGAGCGTGCCAGCGCCCTTGTCGGTAATGGTGGTCACGATGGTGTAGGTCGTGCCGTCGTAGGTGATTCCCTTGCTGGCGGTTCCGCCGTTGACCTCACGCAGCGTGTAGGTGTGGGTGCCGGGCTTGGTGTACTTCACGGCGCCCATCATGATCTTGCCGTCGGCATCGTTCTTGCCGGTGGCGACGACCTTGGCGTCCTCACCCTCGCCCTCGACGAGCTCGAAGGAGAACTCACCGTCCTTGAGGTCGCGCCCGGTCAGAACCTTGGTCGCGGTGATCTGATCGGTGACGCTAAACTCACCGGAATTCGGCTTGTAGGAGTTCTTGAACTCAGCAGTCGTGACATCCTTCAGCTCGTGCTTCGCCACGAGCTTGCCCATGCCGTTATCGGTGATCGTAGTCACAACGGTATAGGTCTTGTCGTCGTAGGTGATGCCATTGTCGGCGTCGACCTTGACCTCACGCAGCACGTAGGTGTGCTCGCCGGCAGTGGTGTACTCGATGGGGCTCATCGTGATCTTGCCGTCGGCGTTGTTGGTGCCGGTGGCGACTACGTCGTTACCCTCGACGAGCTCGAAGGAGAACTCGCCGTCCTTGAGGTCGCGTCCGGTCAGGACCTTGGTCGCCTTGATCAGGTCGGTGACGCTGGAGCGCGCGGGTGTCACGTTGTAGGCGTTATCGAAGATCGCTTCCTCGACGCCCTGCAGTTTGTGCTCAACCGTAAGCTTGCCATTGCCGTCATCGGTGACGGTAGTCACGATAGTGTACTCAGCGATGCTGTAGGTAATGCCGTTGTCGGCGTCACCCTTGACCTCGCGCAGTGTGTAGGTGTGCTCGCCGGCCTCGGTGTACTCGATGGGGCTCATCATAATCATGCCACCGGCGTTATTGGTGCCGATCGCGACGATGTCGTCGCCCTCGACCAGCTCGAAGGAGAACTCGTTGTCCTTGAGGTCGCGTCCGGTCAGGGTCTTGGTCGCCTTGATCTTGTCGGTCACGCTCGACTCGTTCGGGGCGGTATTGTACTTGTTCTGGAAGAGTGCCAGCTCGGCGCCCTCGAGCGTATGGGTCACCTTAAGCGTGCCGTCGCCGTTGTCGATGACGCTCGTCTTGATGGTGTAATTCGTCTTATCGTACGTGATCCCATTGCTCAGCCCCGCCTCGTTGGGGAGCTTCTCGCGCAGCGTGTAGGTGTGATTGCCAGGCTTATCGTAAGTGATTTTGCCCATGACGATCGTGCCGTCAGCCGCATTGGTGCCAGTGGCAACGATATCGTTACCCTCGACAAGCTCGAAGGAGAACTCGCCGGCAGCAAGCTTGCGCCCGGTCAGGACCTTGGTCGCAATGATCTGGCCGGTGACGCTTGAGCTCTCGGAGGTCAGGCCGTAAGAATTCTTGAACTCAGCAGGCTTGTCACCCTTCAGAACATGATGGACATCGAGCGTGCCATCGCCATTGTCCGTAACCGTGGTCACGATGGTGTAGGTCGTGCCGTCGTAGGTGATGCCATTGCTCTTGGTTCCGCCGTGGACCTCGCGCAGCGTGTAAGTGTGCTCGCCGGGCTCGGTGTACTCGATGGGACTCATCGCAATCATGCCGTCGTAGCTGTTCTTGCCAGTGGCGACGACCTCATCGCCCTCGACGAGCTCGAACTCGAACTCACCGGGCTTAAGGGTGCGGCCGGTCAGGGACTTGTACGCGGTGATCTTGTGGGTAACACTGGAGCTCTTGGGGGCCAGGTTGTAGGCATTCTTAAACTCAATCTTCTTGCCGTTATCGGTGTCCTTTAATTCGTGCGTAGCCACCAGCTGGCCCTTGCCGTTGTCGGCAATGGTGGTCACGATGGTATAGGTCGTCTCGTCGTACTTGACACCACCAGCATCGCCCTTGACCTCGCTCAGCGTATAGGTGTGCTGACCGATCTCGGTGTACTCGATGGGGCTGAACGCAACGTTGCCGTTGGCGTCATTCTTGACGGTCTCGATAAGCTTGGAGTCCTCGCCCTCGATCTCGCGCAGCTCAAAGCTAAACTCGTCTTCCTTAAGGGCACGTCCGCTCAGGGACTTGGTGACCTTGATCTCGTCGGTGACGCTGGACTTAGCGGGCTTGGCGGTATAGGTGTTCTTGAACTCACTCTTGCCCGAGGTCACCTTCACGGCGGCGCTGAGCTCGCCCTTCTTGTTGGGCGTTACCGTCACGGTGATTTCCGCGACGTTCGCGCTGTAGGTGATGCCGTCGATGATCTGACCAGCGTTCTTCTCGCTGACCTTATAAACGTACGTGCCGGGCTCGGTATAGTTAATCTTGCCGAAGCCAATGCCCGTATTGCCCTCGGTCACAGTCGCGGTCGCAGACTCGGGCATCGGGGCGTCGCCCTCGGATGTCAGCTCAAACTCAAACTCATCCGCATCCGCCCACTTGCGGCCCTCAAGCACCTTGGTCAGACCAAAGTCCGCCTTGGTGTCCACCGTTGCCGACGTCATGTCGTACTTATAGCTGATCTTGCCGTTGTTGCCCAGGTGAACGTCAACCTCCGTGGCGTTCGACTTGGCAGACGTGTTATTCCACTTGGGATTGAGCACGTCGGTCGCGGTGCCGGTGAGGTTGCCGCCCACGCGCTCCTTGGTGGTATGAAGCTCGTCAATAAAGGCCAGGCGCGCGGTTCCCTCACTAAACGACAGGTTGCCGCTCGCATCGGACACGATTGCGCCCCCAAACTGCGCGGCATGTCCACCGGTAAACTCAATAACAGCTGTACGGGGCTCGGCCTTGCCGTCTGCGCCCTTTACCTCGAACTCATCCTTGTAGTAATAGATGCCATCGGCAGCCAGCGAGCCCGTCGCAGGCGTTGTGCAGCTCTTATCCACATAAATGGGAGTTTGCTTCTGGAAATAGTAATAGCGGTTAGAATCGGCGGGCTCAAAGTTCGCAATCGTATCACCCAGCGCACCGACCTTCCACTTGTTCGCGTAGAAGCTAACGGTCTTGGAGCCGTTCTCCGCGGTGATCGTATTGCTCTTGATGTAGTCCTCGAGGCCCGTTAGATTCTCGGGTGCAAACAGGTTGTCGAGCGCGTCTTTCTTAACGCTCGAGGTGTAGTTCACCTGGATGGGCTCAGTATCGTCGACCGTAAGTACGCCATCGTTGATCTTAAAGTGGCGCAGCGGAATCAGCGACGCAGGAATCTTGACTGTTACGATATCGCCGGTCTGGGGCTCGCCCTTTCCGGCATGCTGAACGGTAATGACCAGGTTTGCAGCCGCGTCAGTAAATTTGTAGGTGTCAACATTGCCCTCGGTCTTTATTGCCGGTTTGGTAAACGTCTCGCCGTTGTACACGACAGACGTAAAGTTGTCGACCTGCATAAAGTCGCCCAGCTCGTCAGTAAACGTAATGTAGCCGGACTCATGCTCGCCATAACCGCCGTGAACTTCGGTCGGGTAACCAGTTTGGATAATGCTTCCCGAGATCTCTTCGAAGATTTTCTCGAGCTCGTCGGCACTAGTTGCCGACTTGTAGTAATTGGCGTTTTCTGCGCGCGCACCAAAGTTGATGGTCCATTCGCCCCAGAAAGAAATGCTGGATGAGGCGGCAGGATAGTTGCTCGACACGGCATGCATAAACTTATTCTCGTTGCTTATGACCTCAGCCGTGGGAACGTCGCTGGGTTTTGCGCCGCTAAAGATACCGATTGCATAAATGTCGGCGCCGTTACCCTTGATCTTCTTGGCGGTGTTGACGGCGCTATTTGCCACCTCGTTCTCAAAGTCGCTGTAACTCGTAGGCGAGCCATCGGTGAAGAAGACGACGATTTTCTTGGCGTCGGCGCGACCAAACGAAAATTGCTCATCAGCCAGCTCCAAGCCATAGTCGGCGCGCGTGGAACCGTCAGGACTGATAGAGTTGACCGTGCTCTTTAGGCTCTCCGCACCTTTGTCCTTGCAGGGCGTCAGATTCTTCATGGTCTGCGAGTAGTTGTAGGTGTCCCCCCAACTATCGCGATATTTTTTGTTGCCAACCTCAGTAGTCTTATCGCCTGCAAACTTAACGATGGCAACCTGATGCTGTTTGGATTCATCTGTGATGCTTTGGTTTTGCGTGGCGATGGTGTCAATAAAGCGATTGGCGGCCGTCTTCAGCGCATCGATGCGCTTTGTACGGTCGCCCCTAACCATGGGATCACTCATCGAGCCAGATGCATCCAGCACCATCACGATGTCGAGCGGCTTGCCGGAAACCGTCGTATCAGATGTCGAAGAGATAGCAGACAGCGTGGTCAGGAAATCCGAATCCCCGCTCTCGACTGCCTTGACCGTCTTGTCGGTCCAAATTCGGCCGACGTTTTGAGTTGTTACTTCTTTGCCGTCATAGCCGCCGGCCCAGAACTTCCAGTGGTTGCTGGTGTCGTAGTCGACGACCTTTCCGCTCATTGTCGGTCCGTCCATTCCGGTGCTGGACCTGGCGTTGGCCTCGGGCAGCATGGCAAATGCCGCAGCCGGCAACACCAGCACCACGGCCAGTATCACCGCCAAGAGACCCCTCGTGTACTTACTCATCGCGTCTCCCTTCTCGCGGTCTCAGACCTTGCATCAGCCTAAAGTTACGAAATGAGACACAATTTGGGCAGGTGACACACGTTCCAGATTCAGTTTTGAGCGTGAGACAAATGTCTCACCAAAGTTGAGACACGAGGGTTTTCGCAGGAAAACGGGTGTGATCAAAGCCGGACAGGCAAAATGGCGCGTTTTCCTCCATCATGGGAGGGTTAGTTAATAGCCCCTCCGCACAAAACTGGCCCATCTACTACGTTTGACTCGATACCCCCGACCATAACCGCGTTTCATGAAAAACCGCAGCCGTTCTACCTGCAGTTCTCATTTCGCATTACTTGCTGTGGTCGAGGGCTGCCGCCTAGACATAGTAGATCGGCCCATTTCGTGGCAGACGGGTCACGCGGCAGCCCTCGCAAGGCAAAAATGATCCGTTTCCCTCTGTCCACGGGAGATCAAAGGCTGTTACTGATATGGTGCCATTTCAAAACTATGCCGGTTTACGGGGCTAAAGTCGGAACCCTCATCCATATCCCCTATTTTTGAAAAACGGCAGGCTATCTACCTGCGGTTTTGTTTTTGCGATTTTCTGTATGGTCGGAGGTTCGCTATCCAGCCCCGTAATCCGGCATAGTTTTGATCGCGGCAGCCTAACCGCGCGCTCACGCGCGGGGCCGGTGGGGCATTTTTGCCCCACCGGCCCCTATTCCAGCTCTATTCCAGAGCTATTCCGTCTTGGTTTCTACCGTGGGGGTCTTGTCCGCCGCAACTGGAGTGCGGGCGGTGTCCATGCTCAGGCAATGTTTAGGGCAGCTTTCGATGCACTCGCCGCACACCACGCAAGCGTACGGATCGATCGACCACGTTCTGCCCTTGCGATCGACCGCGAGCGCGCCCGCCGGGCAACGGCGCGCGCACATGCCGCAGCAAATGCACACGTCCATGTCATTGACGATATGCCCGCGCAAGCGCTCGGGCGCCGTCAGCTTCTCCTGCGGATAGCACACCGTTACCGGCTGCTTGACCATAGAACCCAAGGCCGTCTTGGCAAATGTCAGTAAACTCATGCCGCGCCTACCTTTCCGTGCAGCTAATGCAGGGGTCGATGGTCAGGATAATCATGGGCACGTTGGCAAGGAGCACGCCCTGCAGCGCATGCGTCAGACCCGCCAGGTTCTGCGACGTCGGCGTGCGCACGCGGAAGCGGTCCAGGTTCTTAGTGCCGTTGCCGCGTACATAGTAGTACGCCTCGCCGCGCGGCTGCTCAATCACAACCTCGCCACGCGCGCCGTCGGCCGGCGTGAGCTTGGTGCGCCCGCCAATGCCGTCGTGTGGAATCTTGCCCACAAGCTCCTTGATGATGTCCATGGCCTGCGTGACCTCGGCGCAACGCACCTGGCAGCGGGCATAGCAGTCGCCATCGCTAGCAACGATAGGCTCAAACGCGGCCAGATCCGCATAGGCACCGTCGCCAAACATGCGCACGTCATAGTCCACGCCCGAGGCGCGACCGAACGGGCCGACCATCGACAGATCAAGCGCGTCCTTCTTGCTGATCACACCCACGCCATGCAGGCGCTCGCCGCAGCTATCGTCGTCCAAAAACGTATGCACGAGCGCCTCGTAGTCGGGACGCATGGCATCGAGCGTCTGAACAATACCCGCCAGCTCGGAGTCCTCGATGTCGTGCTTAAGGCCGCCGATCTCGTTGATCGACAGAATCACGCGGCCGCCGCAGGTGCTCTCAAAGATCTTGAGAATCTGCTCGCGCAGGGTCCACGAACGATAGAACAGCGCCTCAAAGCCAAAGGCATCGGCGAGCAGGCCCAGCCACAGCAGGTGCGAGTGAATGCGCGAAAGCTCGTGCAGAATGGTGCGGATATACTGCACACGCCCGGGCACCTCGATATTGAGCATGCGCTCGCAGGCGCTGGCATAGCCGTAGCTGTGGCCCACGGCGCAGATGCCGCAGATGCGCTCGGCGATGTAGCCAAACTGATGCATATCGCGCTTTTCGGTGAGCTTCTCGAGTCCGCGGTGCACAAAGCCAATCTGCGGAATTGCCTCGATAACGCGGTCGTCCTCGAGCACCAGGTCCAGGTGAAGCGGCTCGGGCAGCACCGGGTGCTGCGGGCCAAACGGAATAACGGAGCGACGTGCCATGGACCTTACGCCTCCTTTTTCTGCTTGTCGCGGGCGGCCTTGGCGGCAAGCGCCGCGCGGACCTTGGCCGCCTTCTCGGGATCCATGGCGGCGAGCTTTGCCTCCAGCTCGGCGGCTTTGAGCGCGGCCTTGGCGGCAGCCTCATCGTGCTGAGCA
>URFP01000058.1:0-10760 GCA_900547235.1 uncultured Collinsella sp.
CCCGCCGCACTCGCCGTGGGTTCGGTCGCGCTCGATCCCGACCGCCGCGAAGTCACGGTCGGCGGCTCGCCCATCGCGCTCACGGCCCGCGAGTTCGACGTCCTCGCCCTGCTTATGACGCATGCCGAAACCGTGCTCACGCGCGAGCGCATCGCGCACGAGGCGCTGGGCTACGAATACGTAGGCGACACCAACAACGTCGACGTGCACATCGCGCACCTGCGCGCCAAGATCGAAGACGCCGGCGGTGCCCGCATCATCCAGACCGTGCGCGGGGTGGGCTATGTCTGCCGCGCGTAATGCCGAGGCCAAGCGCGTCACCTCCATCGCCCGCGCCATCAACTGGAGCTATATGTGGCGCCGCCTGATGAGCTACGTCTGGCTCGATCTGTTGCTGTTGGTTATTGCGGTGGCGATCCTCGTCTATGGATACAACCAGACGCTGCCCAACGGCGCGTTTACCGCAGGATGGATCCCCAGCGCCACCGTTCGCAGCATGTCGCTGACGCCCGCGCGCGGCTGGGACCTGACAACGCTCACCTATACCGTCGAGCTTGCGCGTACCACCAAGACTTTCCCCCTCGCGCAGGACCTCGTCACGCTATGGCCTCTCTACCTTGTAGTTGTGGGTTGGCAGGTCATC
This sequence comes from uncultured Collinsella sp., assembly GCA_900547235.1. GTDB lineage: Bacteria > Actinomycetota > Coriobacteriia > Coriobacteriales > Coriobacteriaceae > Collinsella. Next base: position 644 of record URFP01000058.1, read on the forward strand.
AGCGTGCTCAACATGCTCGGCGGCGCCCGCCGCGTGCGCCGCACCATGGCGCCGCTCAACAATCTGGCCCTGCGCGTGGACGAACTCGGCCGCATGCAGCTCTCCGGCGGCAAGATGGAAACGCTCGAGCAGGCCATCGAGCGCGCAAGCGTCGACTCGCCGAGCGTCACCACCGGCGACGCCGACCTGGCAAGCATCGAGGTCGCGCTCAACCGCCTGCTGCGCCAGATGCAAGAGGCCAAGCTGCAGCAGATGCGCTTTGTCAACGACGCGAGCCACGAGCTGCGCACGCCCATCGCGGTGATTCAGGGCTACGTGAACATGCTCGACCGCTGGGGCAAAGACGACCCGGACGTGCTGGCAGAATCCATCGCGTCCCTCAAGGCCGAAAGCGAGCACATGCAAGAGCTCGTGGAACAGCTGCTGTTTTTGGCACGCGGCGACGCCGGACGCACGGTCCTGCGGCGTGCGAATACCAACCTGGCCGCACTGGTCGGCGAGGTATGCGAGGAGTCGCAGATGATCGATGCCGAGCACACGTATCGGCTGGCTTTTGACGCCTTGCTTGCCAGCGACCCGCGCTGCGACGCGCCCGTCGACGTGGCGCTCGTGAAGCAGGCTCTGCGCGTGATCGTGCAAAACGCCGCCAAGTATTCGGACGCGGGCACGCCCATCTCGTTTGGCGTAGCGCCGGATGCGGGCGCAGGCACGATCGACATAAGTGTTGAGGACGAGGGTATCGGCATGAACCAGGAATCCGCAGCTCACGCGTTTGAACGGTTCTACCGCGCCGACAACGCACGCGATGCCGGCGCGCAGGGCTCGGGTCTGGGGCTTGCCATTGCCAAGTGGATCGTCGATAGCCATGGTGGTGTCATTGGCGTGACCTCAGTCGAGGGCGTCGGCAGCCGCTTTACGATTCGCCTGCCGCGGTAGGGGCGTCTCTCACGAATCGAAGGTGAATGCTTTTCCGCGAAGTGAACGACCTATTTTGGACCCCCGAAGCATCCACACTTTTTGACGCCAAAACTGCAGGAAAAACCTTACGAAACCGCAGGAAACGGTGCCTCCAAAGTGTCGATGCTCCAGAGGTCCGATTTCACTCGTTCACTTCATGGGAAACCATTCACCTTCGTTTTACGGCAGCCCGTCAGTCACCCTCTCGGCATTAAAAATGGGGTAAGGCCACGTAGCCTTACCCCATTTTTCGTTAGCTATGGCAGCTTGTGCGCTACTCGCGGCACAGGTGCACGGCGAAACCGGCAAACTCGCGCTTAAAGTACACGAGCTTGGTGCCGCCGTCGGGCAGCAGCACGCGCGACTCCTCGTTGACCTCGAGCCCGCGCTCGGCAAACCACTTCTCGGCCGCATCGATGTCGTTGACAGCAAAGCCAATGTGGCCCTTGGCGCCACGACCGTTCTGCTTCATGATCTCGACCAGCGAATCGTTAAAGTACGAAACCGGGGTCTCGATAACGGGCAGGCCCATCATCGTCGAGAACAGCTCCGCGATCTCCAGGGCGTCTGCCGGGTCAGTGGCGTTAATGCCCACATGGGCAACGCGCATGCCAAAGAGCTCTACCGGGTTGGCGTTCTGCTCACTCATACAGTCAGCGCCTACTGAGCCATAACGTCGAGGACGGCCTTCTCAGCAGCGACGCGGTTCATGCCGGTCATGAAGGGCACGCCGCTCACGTACGGGCAGGTGAGGCCCTCAGGGGCAACGGTGGTGGCGATCAGCAGGTCGGCGCCCTCGTCGCAAGCGTCCTTGGCCTCGGAGATGGCGCACTGCACGATCTCATACTTGCCGGCATAACCGTTGGCGTCGAGCATGGTGGCGACTTTCTGGGCAACGAGCGTGGAAGTAGCAGCGCCAGCACCGCAAGCCAAAACGATTTTCTTCATAGGTAATGTCTCCCTTCATGGTTTACTTTAGGTAAGTGTACCGCAGCGAGCGATGGCACTCGGCCTCGATGAGCTTTTATGCCAGTTTGCTTGCGCGCTGCGTATAATACATCCAGTACGTGTTGTCATACCGCTCGCTTTATGAGCGACTAAGGACCCTAATATGCCCGATTCCCGCACACTCTGGACCGCCGTCGTTATCATCTGTATCGCCGTGTCGGTGTTCTTTAGCATCAAAAAACGCACCACGTTTAAGCGCCTGCAGCAGCTTATGGCTGCCAAGCAGTGGGACGAGTTCGATCGTTTGCTCGACGGCAAACTCACCAGCATGCTGTACCCGCGCTACAACCGCGACTACCTGCGTCTGAACTCCTATCTGCTGCGCGAGGACCACGAGCGCGCCAGCGAGATGTTCGACCTGCTGCTGGGACTCAACCTCCCCAAGATGCAGCGCGTCGACCTGGTCATTAAGGCCTTTAACTACTATGTTGGCCAGGAGGACCGCAAAAAGTCCAAAGAGCTGTTGCGCGAGATCAAGGGCTTTGAGGGCGGTCAAGCCGAGGCGGTTGCACACGAGTGTCAGCTGATGTACGACACGATGATCCTCAAGCGCCACAACGACATTCCCGAGTTGGAGCGCATGCTCGAGGATGTCGGCGACGACCCGGTCAAGCGCTGCCGCCTGGAGTACCTGCTGGCCCTGCAGTACAAGAACAAGGGCGACGAAGCCAAGTTCCAGGAGTTCCTGGAGAAGTCGGGGCAGCACTCGATGGCCGTCAACGCGTAACGGACGGCTTGTGCTAGACTTCTAGTCTCACGGGGGCGTGGCGGAATTGGCATACGCAGGAGACTTAAAATCTCTCGCCGCAAGGATTGTGGGTTCGAGTCCCACCGCCCCTACCATTTGGCTTTTACGGGCCCGTGCCCCATGGGGATGCGGGCTTGTTTCTTTTGGACGCCGGTGGGGCTCGAACCCGCGAGGGGGCGAGCGTCAAGCGGACGCGCAGCGTCCGTAGCGAGCCGGCGAGGGCGCCGACAGGCGGCCGAAGCCGGTGCGCATTTGCGCAGCAAATGCGCAGACGTCCCACCGCCCCTACCACGTATTGTCTACGAGCCCGTGTCCCCAAGGGATGCGGGCTCGTTTCTTTTAGGTGCCGTCAACTGCAGAGCAGCTCATTTGGGACAGAGCTTTTTTGACTACTTTTAAAGGGTGCTCAGGCTCGGGGTCCAGGCGATGGTGGGGGTCGCGCCGTCGAGAACCTCGTTGATGGTGGCGGCCATGCCGGCGAGGAGGCTGTTCTCACTTACGGTGAGCGTCTTGTAGCCGCCGGCTCGCATGAGCTCGCGAATCACCACGGCGCCGGCCAGAATCACGCCCGCGCGTTTGGGCTGTACACCCGGTAGCGCGGCGATACCCTCCACATCCAGCGCGGACATACGCTCGATGGCAGCCGAAACCTGCTCCATCGAAAGCTCGCGCAGGTGCACAAAGCTCGAATCGTACGGTTCCAGCTCGTGGACCAGAGCCACCAGCGTAGTCACCGTGCCGCCCACCGCGACTAAGCGTTCGGCGCGCTCAAAGTCGACAGGCAGGCCCTCAAAATAGGCGGCGAACTGCTCGCCTGCCCACGCGGCAGCGGCAGCAAGCTCGCCATCCGCGGGCGGCAACGCGGAGAAAAAGCGCTCCGTCACGCGACGGCAACCGATGTCCAGCGAGCGCGTTCCCTCCAGCGCAAAGACGCTGCGCTCCGGAGCGTATACGCCCGTCGCGAGCTCCGTGGAGCCGCCGCCCGAATCCGCGACGATGATGCGCTCGCCGGCAAAGTCGTGCGCCACGCCAAAAAATGTCAGGCGCGCCTCGACCTCGCCCGGAATCACCTGTGGTTTGAGCCCCAACTCGCGCAGGCCGTCCAGCAGCAGCGCGGCATTGGACGCATCGCGCGCGGCACTCGTGCACGTGGTGCAGACGCACACGGCCCCAAAGGCACGGGCCTCGTCCACAAACATGTGACACGCAGCGAGCACACGCTCAACGGCCGCCTCGCAAAAGCGGCCCGTCGCGTCCACGCCCTCGCCCAGGTCGGTAATCTCGGTATGCTTGGACGATTCCACGATTGCCCCGGCCTCGACCTGGGCCAACACCAGTCGCGACGACACCGTTCCCAGGTCGATCGCGGCTACCTTATAGCGTTTGCAATTTGTCATTGCGGGCTCCCCTCCGGGCGCTATTTGCCGTTGGACACGACCGTCTGACCCTCGACGCCGTTAAACCCAAACAGCATGTCGAGCGCCTGGATGTACCACGGCGCGTCCTTGCCGACTTCTTCGATTTCCTTGGCCACTTCGCTGGCCTTCTTGGCGTTTGAGGACTTTTTGCTCGACGACGAGTCAGAATCGTCGTCCAAGCCTAGCACGTCAATCTTCTTCTCGCCGGGCATCACCAGGCCCAGGTCCTCGGACGCCGCGTCCTTGATACCCTCCTCCGAGAGCAGCTTGTCGACGCTTTTTTGCAGGTCGTCGTTATATTGCTCGCGAATCTCGACCTGCTTGGCCAAGATGTCGCTCGAGCGTTTTGCCACATACAGGTCGCGCACGGGGAAGTACAGGCTCACGAGCGCCAGGGCGACGACAATGCCAACAAACAGCCCTCGCTGGGGACCGTGGGTAAAGTCGTAGATTGCCTTGACCACCGCGTTATCGTTGGCGTAATGCATGAAGTCCGAGCCCGAAAGACGGTTCGAGGGCCTACTCGGCTTTTCGTGCGTTTGATCCGAGGAACGCTGAGCACGCTCCGAATGCGCCGGGCGCACCGAACGTGGCGGACGGTCCGTCAGCATATTCATTTGAGCACGGGAGTGTGAGGCACTTGTCGGTCGCTGCATGGAGCGGTCGGCACCGGCGTAATCGGACCCGCCAAGCTGCACCGAATGCGCACGGCGAGGTGACGGCTCACGCGAACCGGCGGAATAGTACCTGTTGTCGTAAATCTGATCCATGTGCGCCTTGTGCGGTTGAGGTTTGTTTGCGCTAAGTCTTTTAGTTATAGCACGAGTGCGCGCACCGCCTTCGGCGGCCCTTGCTCGACATAAAAAAGGCGCTGAGCCATATTGCCCAGCGCCCAATGGTGCTCAACAGTGCCCGGCGGGAGCGAGGTGAATCCGAGTCAGCCCCGCACCCGCACACGCCGCTTGCCTAGCGAATGTTGTAGAACGCGGCCTTGCCGGCGTAGTGCGCGCTGCCCTCGAGCTCGTCCTCGATACGGATGAGCTGGTTGTACTTGGCGATGCGGTCGCTACGGCACGGGGCGCCCGACTTGATCTGGCCGGCATTGACGCCCACGACCAGGTCGGCGATCGTGGAATCCTCGGTCTCGCCGGAGCGGTGGCTCACGATGCAGGCGTAGCCGGCCTCCTTGGCGGTCTCGATGGCCTCGAGCGACTCGGTGAGCGTGCCGATCTGGTTGACCTTGACCAGGATCGCGTTGGCGGCGCCCAGCTTGATGCCCTTCTTGAGGCGCTCGGTGTTGGTGACGAACAGGTCGTCGCCCACCAGCTGCACCTTGTTGCCAATGCGGCGGGTCAGCTCGACCCAGCCGTCCCAGTCCTCCTCGGCCATGCCGTCCTCGATGGAGATGATGGGATAGGTGTCGATGAGCTTCTCCCAGTAATCGACCATCTGGGCACTCGTGTACTCCACGCCCTCGCCCTTGAGTTCGTACATGCCGGTCTCGGCGTTGTAGAACTCGGTCGAGGCCGGGTCCATGGCGTACATGAAGTCGACGCCGGGCTTAAAGCCGGCCTTCTCCACGGCCTTGGTGATGTACTCGAACGGCTCGGCGTTGGTCTTGAGGTTGGGGGCAAAGCCACCCTCGTCGCCCACGCCGCCGCCCAGGCCTGCCTCGTGCAGCACGCCCTTGAGGGTGTGGTATACCTCGGCGCACCAACGCAGGCCCTCGGTAAAGCTCGGGGCGCCCACCGGCATGATCATGAACTCCTGGAAGTCGACGTTATTGTCGGCATGCACGCCGCCGTTGAGAATGTTCATCATGGGCGTGGGCAGCAGGTGGGCGTTGACGCCACCCAGGTACTGGTACAGCGAAAGACCCGCCGACTCGGCAGCGGCGCGGGCAACTGCCAGCGACACGCCCAGAATGGCGTTGGCGCCGAGATTGGTCTTGTTGGGGGTACCGTCCGCGGCAATCAGCGCGGCATCGACGGCGCGCTGGTCGAAGGCGTCGAGGCCCACGACGGCGTTAGCGCACTCGTTATTGACGTGCTCGACGGCCTGCGAGACGCCCTTGCCCAGGTAGCGACCCTTGTCGCCATCGCGCAGCTCGCAGGCCTCAAAGGCGCCGGTCGAAGCGCCCGAAGGCACCATCGCGCGGCCGAAGCTGCCGTCCTCGAGCACGACCTCGACCTCGACGGTGGGGTTGCCGCGGCTGTCGAGTACCTCGCGACCGTAGACATCCAAAATATCGCTCATGTTGTCTCCCTCTCACTTGGAAACGGGTTGAATGCTTGGCGACACGGCTTGCACGCTACAGTGGCGCGCAGGTTCATAAGTTAGCCTTATCGCACTTTTTGCATTATGCCCTAAGTTAGCCAAGGGATACAATCTTTTTGAAAAATAATGGGGGCGATGAGAAAGTCCGTCCCGTCGCCCCCGCAGTCTTACTCCTCTGCCTTTGCGGCATCCCAGAGGTCATTGAGGCCGTGGGTCGAAAGCTCGGCCAGATCCACGTGGGCGTCGGCCGCCATCTGCTCCATCGCGGCCCAGCGGCGGCGGAACTTTGCCGTGCTGGCACGCAGGGCGCTCTCGGCGTCGATTCCCTCCTTGCGCGCAACGTTGACCAGGGCAAAGAGCAGGTCGCCAAACTCCATCTCGCGCTCGGGCGAGCCGGGAGCCTCGGCCTCAAACTCGGCACGCTCCTCAGCGACCTCGTCCCACACGTCCTGGACCGTCTCCCACTCAAAGCCCACGGCAGCCGCCTTGCGCGACACCTTCTGAGCCTGCATCAGCGCCGGCAGGTGCGTGGGCACACCGTCGAGCAGACCCTCGGGTGCGGCCCCGACTGCCGCCACGGCCTGGTCTTTGGCGGCCTTCTCGGCAAGCTTGACCTCGTCCCAAATCTTGAGCACCTCGTCGGAGTTGTCGGCATCCGCATCGCCAAACACGTGCGGGTGACGACGGATGAGCTTGGCGTCGATATCGCGCGCCACATCGGCCAGCGAAAACTCGCCGGCATCCGCCGCAATCTGCGCATGCAGTACGACCTGCATGAGCACGTCGCCCAACTCCTCGCGCAGGTGTGCCGCGTCGTCGGCCTCGATGCAGTCGAGCGCCTCGTAGGCTTCCTCGATCATGTTCTTGCCAATGCTGCGGTGCGTCTGCTCGCGGTCCCACGGGCAGCCGTCGGGCTGACGCAGGCGCCAGATGGTCTGCACCAGATGCTGCAGCTCGGCCGACGCGTCTACCAGCGTGGACAGGTCGCGCGAGCCCTCGGCATTTTGCTGAGCCAGCTGCTCTGCCATGGTTATTCCTCCTCCAGGATCACGTGACGGAACGCGCCGTCCTCGTAGATGCCATAGCTGTGCGTACCGTCCTTGGGAATGCTCACGCTGCCGGGGTTGAAGAGCCACAGGCCCGGGTGCGCCTCGCTTGCCTCGTTAACCTTGATGTGCGTGTGGCCGTAGACGAGCGCGGAGCCCTCGGGCAGCGCGGGCGCGTGATCAACGCTGTTATGCATGCCAGCGCCAAAGACGTGGCCATGCGTCAGGAACAGCTCGCGGCCGGTCTCGTCGAACAGCGTGGCGTAGTCGGCCATGACGGGGAAGTCGAGGACCATCTGGTCGACCTCGGCGTCGCAGTTGCCGCGCACCGCGATGATGCGGTCGGCCAGGGCGTTGAGCAGCGGAATCACACGCTTGGGGGCATAGTCGCGCGGCAGGTCGTTGCGCGGGCCGTGGTAGAGCAGGTCGCCCAGCAGAACGATGCGGTCGGGCTGCTCGGATTCGATAGCGGCGACCAGGCGCTCGGTCCAGTATGCCGAGCCGTGGATGTCGGAGGCGATGAGGTATTTCATGGGTGGTCCTTTCGGTGGGGTTAATTGGATTGGCGCGGCACGTCACTCGCCCGCATCACTCAAATCGCAGCGCCGCGCTCTGAGCCGCCTGCATCACGCGCTGGAGCGGCGCGTTGTGCTCGCGGGCAAGACGGGCACAATCCTCGTACTCGGGTGCCGCGCGCTCGCTGCCGTCGGGCAGGGTGGCTACTTTGACGGCCACCTCGCCCCAAGGCGTCGCTACCTGCTCAAAACGACGCGGCAGGCAGACGCGTTCCATCACCTGGCGACGAACGGCGTTGGTCGTGGTCTCCAAAAAGATAATCGTCTGTAGGCGCTCGATATCCTCGTGCGAGCAAATCACCTGCAGCTGCCAGCCGGGGCGACCTTTTTTGCAGTAGAGAGGCAGCCAGTGCACCTCGCGCGCACCTGCCTCGCGCAGGCGGTCGGCGGCATAGGCGAGTACCTCGGGCGATGCATCGTCGATGTCGCACTCCAGCTTGACGATGGTTTCGGGCGCATCGGTCTCGCGGGACAGCGGAGATGTACTTCCACGTTGCATACGGTCCGGATCCTTTCCGCACGGGCTCGTTTTGTTCACCCAAACGCTAGCACATCGGACGTGGCACAGGCGTGACTTTCGTCCGTCGCCGCCCTCGCCCCTATCCAAACATGTACATCAGCCTCCAAACATGTCATTTTTTGCAGCTTTCGGAGGCTGACGTACACGTTTTGGAGCGGGGCCGCACACGATCAGAATTGCGCCCGCACTCCGTCCACCACAAAGTTCGCCGCACTCAACAATTTTGGACTTTCTACGCAGTTCATCGACCAAAAATTACCCTCGGCATACTTACCCGCTGCACGATGTTACTCTAGTTGCATTTGGCTAACTAAGCGGCTGCCGAGGACCCCGCCCGGCACCGTTACGGCATAGGAGGTTTCATGTTCGAGAAGCGGCTCTTCTCCCTGGTTCCGCAGGCAACGCCCTACATTATGGCAAGCGTCCTGTTTAAGTGGATCGCGCTCATGGCAAACATCACGGTGATGTGGGTGCTTGCGCGCATCTTGGGCGGCATCGTCACGGACGGCCTTTCCGCCGCGCTCGCCGTCGATGCCCTCGCACAGGCGGCCCTGCCGCTCGCCGCCGCCATCATCGTGCGCGCCGCCTCCATCTACCTGGCCCAACGCGCCGGCGACAAGGCCGCGTTCGAGGCCGTCCGCCGCGTGCGCTCGTTCGTCTACGACAAGCTCACCGCACTCGGCCCCTCCTACACCGAGACCGTCCCCACCGCCGAGGCCGTCCAGACCAGCGTCGAGGGCGCCACGCAACTCCAGGTGTACTTTGGCGGCTACCTGCCGCAGCTCTTCTTTGCCGGCTTGGCACCCATCACGCTGTTTGTACTGCTCGTGGGCCAGGCGGGTCTTCCCGCCGCGCTGCTGCTCGCCTGCGTTCCGATCATCCCCGTCTCCATTATGATGGTCATGCGCAACGCCAAAAAGATCGGTGCCGAGTACTGGGGCAGCTATGTCGATCTTGGCGGCATGTTCCTGGAGGCCGTGCAGGGTCTCACCACCCTTAAGGTCTACCAGGCCGATCGAAGCTGGCACGAGCGCATCAACGCCGAGTCCGAGCGTTTCCGCACAGCGACCATGCACCTGCTGGTGATGCAGCTGCGCTCCATTTGCGTTATGGACCTGGTCGTCTATATGGGCGCCGTGCTCGGCATTATCGTGGCCGCACTGCAGCTCGCCACGGGCAAGATCGGCTTTGAGGCTGCCTTCCTCATCGTCTTTCTGTCACAGGAGTTCTTTTTGCCTATGCGCCGCCTGGGATCGCTGTTCCACACGGCCATGAACGGCATGGCCGCCTCGCGCCGCATGTTTGGCATTTTGGATACGCCCGAGCCCGAGCGCGGCGATGTTGAGCTTGATGGTCGCGGCGATATCGAGCTCGCAGGCGTGAGCTATGCCTACGGCGACCGCACCGTGCTGGACAGCGCCAGCGCGACCATTGCGCACGGCTCGCTCGTGGCACTCGTGGGCGAAAGCGGCGGCGGCAAGTCCACGCTCGCGGGGATTATCGCGGGCCGCAAGGACGCCTACCGCGGCAGCGTGCGCATTGGCGGCGTCGAGCTGCGCGATGTCACG
>URFP01000059.1:0-10727 GCA_900547235.1 uncultured Collinsella sp.
CACTTTGCTTCGAATCATCTCGTACATTCCGAACAATGTATCCTGATGATCTGCCGCCGGCATCGAGCTTTCGGCCGCGCTTGCCCGCGAGCTCGAGACCGTGCAAGTGCCTAAGTTTGCCACGGACGAGTATTCCTGCCGCCGCGTGCCCGGCGTCGATTCTAGCGAGGTGCGCTAATGGCTGCCAAACTCATCGATCTTTCCTTTACGCTCAACGGCCGCAAGGTCAAGGTTCAGATTGCCCCCGACACCATGCTCTTTGCGCTTTTGCGTGAGCAGGGCTGCGCGTCGGTGCGCTGCGCCTGCGAGACCACCAACTGCGGTCTGTGCACGGTGTGGCTCGACGGCGACCCGGTGCTGAGCTGCTCGGTTCCCGCCGCCCGTGTAGAGGGCCACACCGTCACCACGCTCGAGGGCCTCAAGGCCGAGTCCGAGGCGCTTGCCCGTGCGATGGCTGCCGAAGGCGCCGAGCAGTGCGGTTTTTGCGCCCCCGGCCTCATCATGAACGTGCTGGCGCTCGCCCGCGCCGCCAAGGAGGACCCGAGCCTCGTCGCCACGCGCGAGGAGCTCTCGCGCCAGCTGGCCGGCAACCTCTGCCGCTGCAGCGGCTACGAGAGTCAGCTGCGCGCCATCGTCCGCTTCCTCAACGAGTCCGGCGTGCAGGTGGGCTTTGAGATGCCCAAGCTGCCGGTCAACGACACGAGCTCCGACGGTGTCGTCTACAAGCAGATTACCCACAAGCAGCCCAAGAAGGACTCGAAGGCGCTGCTCGAGGGCCGTCCCGTCTACACGGGCGATATGGTGCCCGCCGGCGCGCTCATCGTCAAACTCAAGCGCAGCCCCTATGCCCGCGCCAAGATCCGCTCCATTGATACGTCGCGCGCCCTGAAGGTGCCCGGCGTGGTGGGCGTTTACACCTATGAGGATGTGCCCAAGCGCCGCTTTACCATCGCCGGTCAGAGCTATCCGCAGCCGAGTCCCTACGACCGCTTGATCCTCGAGAACCTCGTCCGTTACCAAAACGAGGAGGTGGCGATTGTCGCCGCCGAGACCGAGGAGGCCGCCGACAAGGCGCTCAAGCTCATCAAGGTCGACTACGAGGTGCTCGAGCCGCTGCTCGACTTTACCCAGGCACTCGATAACGACATCGTGGTCCACCCCGAGGGCGACGTGACCTTTATGTTCCCGCAGGGCGGCGACGTCCCGCGCAACCTGGTGTGCAGCGGTACCAGTGATTACGGCGATCTGGACGAGGCCTTCGCCCAGAGCGACATCGTCTTTGAGCGCACCTACACCAGCCAGGCCACGCAGACCGCGCCCATGGAGACCTTCCGCGCCTTCGCGACGACCGACGCGTTCGGCCGCATCTCGGTGACCACCTCTACGCAGGTGCCCTTCCACGTGCGCCGCATGGTCGCGCAGTCGCTCGACATTCCGCAGTCGCAGGTGCAGGTCATTAAGCCGCGCATCGGCGGCGGCTTTGGCTCCAAGCAGACGGGCTGCTGCGAGATCTTCGTGGCGTTCGTCACCCAGCAGACTGGCCGTCCGAGCTACTGCTGCTACACCCGCGAGGAGACCATCACTGCGGGCAACTCGCGCCACCAGATGCAGATGACCGTTAAGCTGGGCGCCATGAACGACGGCACCATCACGGCCATCGACCTGCACACGCTGTCCAACGCCGGAGCGTACGGCGAGCACGTCACCACGACGATCGGCCTTTCGGGCCACAAGAGCCTGCCGATTTACAACCATGTAAAGGCGAGCCGCTTTAGCTGGGACGCTGTCTACACCAATACCAACCGCGGCGGCGCGTATCGCGGCTACGGTGCCACCCAGGGCCAGTTTGCCGTGGAGAGTGCCGTCAACGAGCTCGCTGACATGCTGCACATGGACCCCGCCGACCTGCGCCTTAAGAACATCGTGCGCGAGGGCGAGATCATGCCGCAGTACTACAACGAAAAGCTCAACGCCTGCGCACTCGACCGCTGCCTGCTGCGCGCGATGGACATGATCGGTTGGCGCGACAAGCCGCTGGCCGTCGACCTGGGCGACCGCGTGCGTGCTCTGGGCTGTGCGCTCACCATGCAGGGCTCGGGCATTTCCAACGTGGATATCGCCGGCATCGACATGCGCCTGGAAGAGGACGGCTTCATTTCCATCGGCACCGGCGCCACCGATAACGGCATGGGCGTCGACACGATCCTGGCGCAGATTGCCGCCGAGGAGCTGGGCGTGGAGAGCTCGCTCATTGTGGTGCGCGGCGTGGACACCGACGTGTCGCCGTTCGATGCCGGCTCGTACGCGAGCTCGGGTACGTACGTGACGGGCCTGGCAGCCAAGAACGCCGCGACCGAGCTGCGCGAGAAGATCTGCGCTAAGGCCGCCCAGATGTGGGACGTGGACGCCGCCGACGTGGTCTTTGATGGCCAGTACGTGCGCCTGTCCGACGAGCGTGCCGCGCGCGAGCAGAACCGCTACCTCACGCTGCGTGACTTTGCCAACCTGTGCGTCAAGAACATCGCGGGAGGCGACGCGCTGACCTCGCATGCCTCTGCCTGCCTGCCCGTTTCGCCTCCGCCGTTTATGGCCGGCATTGCCGAGGTCGAGGTCGACAAGGCCACCGGCAAGGTGACTGTGGTGGACTATGCGGCGGCCGTCGACTGCGGCACCGTGATCAACGAGGCGCTCGCGCGCGTCCAGGCCGAGGGCGGCATTGCCCAGGGCATCGGCCACGCGCTCTACGAGATTGTCGAGCACGACGACCGCGGCCGCCTGCGCACCGGCAACTTTATGAGCTACAAGCTGCCCACGCGCCTGGATATCGGCAGTATTCGCGTGGCCTTTGAGCCGAGCTACGAGCCTACGGGCCCGTTTGGCGCCAAGTCGATCGGCGAGGTCGTCATCAACACGCCGCTCGCCGCCGTGGCCTCGGCCGTGGCACACGCCACCGGCCACCAGGTGCGCTCGCTGCCGATCACGCCCGAGAAGGCCCTGCTGGGGGAGTAGCGGGTCGGCGAACAAGTCGTAATGGGCGGGGCGGGGCAACTCGCCCCGCCTTTCGCACTCGTGGTGAGGTCGTGAGCCTGTAAAACGTGTGCGTGCGCTTGTCGTTCGTATCTGCTATCATTCCTAGTCTGTGCGCTCATGCGGGCGTGGCGGAATTGGTAGACGCGCCAGATTTAGGTTCTGGTGGGATTCCCGTGAAGGTTCGAGTCCTTTCGCCCGCACCAACGCATCTGCGTCGGCTTCGGCCGTCGCGACTCTTTGTTGCATAAAGGTACCAGCACCTCAGATAAGCTGGGCAGTATGAGGAGGAACGTGTTGAACATCACCGCTTCTGACGTCAAGGACGCCAAGCTCACCGCTACGGTCACCATCCCGGCCGCCGACGTCGACGCCGCGATCAAGAAGGCCTACAAGGACACCGCCAAGAAGTACCGCTTCCCGGGCTTCCGTGCCGGCAAGGCTCCCCGTCCGGTCATCGATTCCGCTCTTGGCGCCGAGGCTACCCTCGCTCAGGCCACCAACGACCTGATCGCCGCCAACGAGCCCGCCGTCCTCAACGAGCTGGACATCGTCCCCACCAAGAGCGGTGACTACAAGGAGCTCGACCTCGCCAAGGATCACGAGGACTACACCTACACCGTCGAGTTTTCCCTGCGTCCCGCCGCTGAGCTCTCCTCCTTCGACGCTGTCGAGATCGAGATGCCCCCTGCGGAGGTCACCGAGTCCGAGATCAACAACCAGGTCGAGATGCTCCTCAACTACCGTGCCACCTTCGAGGACGTCGAGGGCCGCGCTGTCGAGTCCGAGGACTACGTTACCGTCGACCTCAAGGCCGTCGAGAACGCCGACAACTTTGCCGCCGAGGGCCGTATGCTCATCGCCGGTAGCGACAGCAACCCCGCCGAGTTCAACGAGGCTCTGATCGGCGCCAACGTTGACGACGTCAAGTCCGTCACCTGGACCGACGAGGCCGAGGAGGGCGAGGAGGCCGAGACCCACACCGTCGAGGTCACCGTCAAGGGCATCAAGGTCCGCAACACCCCCGAGCTCACCGACGAGCTCGTCAAGTCTGACTTTGGCTTCGACAGCATCGACGCTATGCGCGACGCCATCAAGATCGAGATCGAGCAGGACAAGGCTTCCCGCCTCCCGGCCGAGAAGGAGAACCGTTGCGTCTCCGCTCTCGCCGAGCGCCTGCAGCTCGACGAGATGGACGCCGACTACGAGCAGTCCGTCTTTGAGGAGCTTGGCCAGAACTTCCTGTCCAACCTCGCTGCCCGCGGCATGACGCTGGACACCTGGCTGCCCGCTTCCGGCCTGACCATGGAGCAGTTCATCGGCGACCTGCACAAGCAGGCCAACGACGTTGCCCGTGAGTCCCTGGCGCTCGACGCTCTCGCCCGTGAGCTCAAGATTGAGGTCACCGAGGACGACATCAACGCCGAGTTCGAGAAGGCTGGCGTCAAGGACGTCGAGGCTTCCAAGGCCGAGTTCATCGCCGATGGCCGCATGCCTGCCGTCCGCGAGTCCATCCGTCGCTCCAAGGCCGTCGATCACCTGGTCGAGAACGCCAAGGTGACTGAGGTCGACGAGACCGCCAAGGACGCCGAGTAATTCTCGCCACCTTGCACGCGAGCGCATGTATGTGCCCGTGATGGGGTAAAGTTATAAGCCGGTTATCCGGTTGCTTCGTACGGTGCCAGCCAATGCATAGCATGCGGGCACCGTACGTTTGTCTAGAACCACTATTGGTCCGTAAGAGAAATGGAGATGCGTATGATCGCTAAGTTCGATTCCGCCCTCGTGCCATACGTTATCGAGCAGACGCCGCGCGGCGAGCGCAGCTACGATATCTATTCGCGCCTGCTCAACGACCGCATCATCTTCTTGGGCGAGGAGATCAACTCCGTCAGCGCCAACCTGGTCGTTGCCCAGCTGCTGCATCTTGAGAGCCAGGATGCCGAGAAGGATATCTCGCTCTACATCAATTCGCCCGGTGGCGAGGTTTACTCTGGCCTGGCGATTCTTGACACCATGAACTTCATCAAGCCGCAGGTCTCCACCATCTGCGTCGGTATGGCCGCGTCTATGGCTGCCGTGCTGCTTTCGGCCGGCGCCAAGGGCAAGCGCTTCTGCCTGCCGCACTCCAAGGTCATGATTCACCAGCCCAGCGGCGGTGCCCAGGGTCAGCAGACCGAGATTGAGATTGTGGCCGAGGAGATCAAGAAGACCCGCCGCGAGCTCAACCAGATCTTGTCCGATGCCTCGGGCCAGCCCATCGAGAAGGTCCAGGCCGATACCGAGCGCGACAACTACCTGACCGCCGCCGAGGCCCTCGACTACGGCCTGATCGACCGTATCGTCACCTCGCGCGATCTTGCCGCGAAGGATGCCTAGGATGGCAGGAAACATGCAGGACAACTTTGACGAGAACGGCAACCCCATCCGCTGCTCCTTTTGCGGAAAAGAGCAGGGCCAGGTCCGTCGCCTCGTAAAGGGTCCGACCAACATCTTTATCTGTGACGAGTGCGTCGCCGCCTGTTCTGAGATTCTGGAGGAGTCGCTGGCTTCGGACTTTATGGACGCCGCTCGCAACGGCAAGCTGCCGGGCTTTCTCAACGACCACGGCCAGGCTGCATCCCAGCCCGCCGTGGACCCCGAGGCCGAGGGCTTTGAGCTCGAGGACGACCGCCAGGTCATCACGCACGTGCCGACGCCGCACGAGATCTATGACGAGCTTTCGGCCTATGTTATGGGTCAGGAGGACGCCAAGCGCGCCATGTCGGTTGCCGTGTACAACCACTATCGCCGCGTGATCGAGGGCGGCGCCGCGGTGTCTGCCTTTGACGACGGCATGGGCTCGCAGTTCAACGACGATATGGACGAGGTAGAGCTCGCCAAGTCCAACATCCTGCTGCTCGGTCCCACCGGTACCGGTAAGACCCTGCTGGCCCAGACGCTTGCGCGCATCCTCGAGGTGCCGTTTGCCATCGCCGACGCCACCGCGCTCACCGAGGCTGGTTACGTTGGCGAGGACGTGGAGAACATCCTGCTCAAGCTCATCAACGCCGCCGATGGCGATATTGAGCGCGCACAGGTTGGCATCATCTACGTTGACGAGATCGACAAGATCGCCCGCAAGGCCGAGAACCTGTCCATCACTCGCGATGTCTCGGGCGAGGGCGTTCAGCAGGCGCTGCTTAAGATTCTTGAGGGCACGGTGGCAAGTGTTCCGCCCACCGGCGGCCGCAAGCATCCTCAGCAGGAGCTGCTGCAGATCGATACGACCAACATCCTGTTCATCTGCGGCGGTGCCTTTGTGGGCCTGGATAAGATCATCGCCGACCGCGTGGGCAACAAGGGCGTGGGCTTTAACTCCGAGATCGCCGGTCCCACCTCGGTCGACGAGAACGACCTGCTGCGTCAGGTGCTCCCGCAGGACCTCAACGCCTTTGGCATGATCCCCGAGTTCGTGGGTCGTACGCCCGTCGTCACCCAGACGCAGGCGCTCGACGAGGACGACCTGGTGTCGATCCTGACCGAGCCCAAGAACGCCGTCGTGCGCCAGTACCGCAAGATGTTCCAGCTCGAGGACGTCGAGCTTGAGTTTGAGGACGCCGCCCTGCACGAGATCGCCCGCATGGCGCTCGCCCGCAAGACCGGAGCCCGCGGCCTGCGCTCCATCTGCGAGGACGTACTGCAGCAGACGATGTTCGACCTTCCCAGTGAGGAGGGCGTCACCAAGGTCATCGTGACCGAAGCCTCCGTAAAGGGCGAAGAACAGCCCCAGCGCATCTATGGGTAAATAGCGCCCGTTTAGGTCCCGCGGCAACCACTGCGGGACCTGCCTTTTAGGGACAGGTTTATTTTGGTCGGTTTTATATGGGCAAACGTCATTCTGCCTGATAAAACCTGCCAAAATAAACCTGTCCCTTTTTGGTAGGTATGCCTGTGCTATTCTGTGAGATTGTTTAGCTAGTACCTTCAGACTGAAGTAATCGATACCTAAGGCGCGTCCGCCTGCTTGGTTTTCGTAGATTCCGCACGAGCCGAAGAGCACTTAATGTGCTCTTCGTGCGAGCCAGGACCTGACCGAGCGAAAACCAAGCAGGCGGACACGCCGGCGGGACAGGGAGAGATATATGGAAGAAATGCCCAAGAACTACGATCCGTCGACCAACGAGCCGGCGATCCTGCAGAAGTGGCTCGACGGCGGCTACTACAAGCGCCGCGAGGGCGTGGGCGACTGCACCGTCACCATTCCGCCTCCCAACGTGACCGGCAAGCTCCACATGGGTCACGCCACCGACGACTCCATCCAGGACGCCATCATCCGTATGGCCCGCATGCGCGGCAAGTCCACGCGCTGGGTGCTCGGCACCGACCACGCCGGTATCGCCACGCAGACCAAGGTCGACAAGAAGCTCAAGAGCGAGGGCATCAGCCGCCTGGAGATCGGTCGCGACAAGTTTGTCGACGCTTGCTGGGATTGGACCCACGAGTACGGCGGCATCATCGTCGAGCAGATCAAGCGCATGGGCTGCTCCGTCGACTTCGATAACGAGCGCTTTACCATGGACGAGGACTACGCGCAGGCCGTGCGCAAGGTCTTCTGCGACTGGTATCACGACGGTCTGATCTACCGTGGCAAGCGCATCGTCAACTGGTGCCCCAACTGCACCACCGCCATCTCGGACGACGAGGCCGAGTATAAGGACGAGAAGGGCCACCTGTGGCACCTGCGCTACCCGTTGACCGAGCCGGTCAACGGCCAGGACTACATCGTCGTCGCCACCACGCGCCCCGAGACCATGCTCGGCGACACGGGCGTCGCCGTCTCCCCGAAGGATCCCGAGAAGGCCGCCTTCGTGGGTAAGACCGTCAAGCTCCCCATCGTCGACCGCGAGATTCCCATCTTTGAGGATTGGCACGTCGATGCCAACTTTGGCTCCGGCTTCGTCAAGGTCACCCCGGCCCACGACCCCAACGACTACGCCATGGGTCAGGCCCACGACCTGCCGCAGATCAATATCTTCGACGAGCACGCGGTGGTCGTCGAGGGTTACGGCGAGTTCACCGGCATGAACCGCGAGGAGTGCCGCGAGGCCGTCATCAAGTGGTTTGAGGAGCACGGCCTGCTCGATCACGTCGAGGACCTCGACCACTCCGTCATGCACTGCTACCGTTGCGACTCCGCGCTGGAGCCGTGGCTGTCCGAGCAGTGGTTTGTGGCCGTCGACAAGCTCAAGGGACCGGCGCTCGACGCCGTCAACTCCGGCAAGGTCACTTTCCACCCCGCGCGCTGGACGCAGACCTACACCACCTGGATGGAAAACCTCAAGGACTGGTGCATCTCGCGCCAGCTGTGGTGGGGCCATCGCATTCCCGTGTTCTACTGCGAGGACTGCGGCTGGGAGGACGCCCTCACCGAGGACACCGATGTGTGTCCCAAGTGCGGCGGCCATCACGTGCATCAGGACGAGAACGTGCTGGACACCTGGTTCAGCTCGCAGCTGTGGACCTTCGCCACGCAGGGCTGGCCGCAAAAGCCGGAGCTGCTCGAGGGCCATCACCCCACGACGGCGCTCGTCACCGCACGCGACATCATCGCGCTGTGGGTCGCCCGCATGGTCATGAGTTCGCTGTATTTCTTGGACGAGGTGCCGTTTAAGGACGTCGTCATATACCCGACGATCTTGGCCAAGGACGGCAGCCGCATGTCCAAGTCCAAGGGCAACGGCGTTGACCCCATGGACCTCATTGGCATGTACGGCGCCGACGCCATGCGCTTCAACTTGCTCACGCTGTGCACCAACAACCAGGACGTCAAGTTTGACGCGAACATCGACAAGAAGACCAAGAAGCTCATCGACAGCCCGCGTACCGACCAGGCCAAGAGCTTTGTGACCAAGATCTGGAACGCCAGCCGCTTCCTGCTCATGAACATGGAGGGCTACACGCCCGGCGAGCCTGTCGTGGAGACGCCGGCCGACGCTTGGATGTTCAGCCGCCTGGCCAAGGCCGTGAAGATGGTCACCGAGGGTATTGAGAACTACACCTTTGGCGACATGGCCCGCGGCGTGCAGCAGTTCTTCTGGAACGAGGTCTGCGACTGGTACGTCGAGGTCACCAAGGCCCGTCTGAAGGGCGAGGGCCGTCTACAGGCGCAGCGCAACCTGATCTTTGTGCTCGACACCTCCATTCGCCTGATGCACCCGCTTATGCCGTTTGTCACCGAGGAGATCTGGGACAACATGCCGGCGAGCGTGCTCGACCTGGACGCCGAGGGCAACGTGAACCGCGCCGAGGCGCTCATGATCGCCAAGTGGCCCGAGCCCGCCGACTACGCCAAGTACGTCGACGAGCCCGCCGAGCGCGCGTTTGAGCTGTGCCGTGCCGTCGTTTCCGCCGCCCGTGCCACCCGTTCGCGTTATCGCTTAAGCCCCAAGGCGGAGCTCGACGTGGTCGTGCGCGCCGGTGCCGAGGACATCGAGAAGCTCGAGAGCCTGCGCTCCACGATTGAGCCGCTGGCGAACACCGCTTCGCTGGTCATGGGCACCGATGTTGAGAAGCCGGCTGCGAGCATTGCCGTGGTCGATAGCGGTGTCGAGGTCTTTGTGGTGCTCGAGGGCAAGGTTGACCTTTCGGCCGAGAAGGCACGCCTGGAGAAGGAGATCGCCGCGGCCCAGAAGGAGCTTGCTGGCTGCGAGAAGACCCTTGCCAACGAGGGCTTTGTGGCCAAGGCCGCACCCGCGGTGGTCCAGAAGAAGAGGGACCGTGCAGCTGAGCTCAAGGAGATCCTGGCGGCGCTGACTGCTCAGGTTGCTGACTTCTCGTAGGCGTTACTGGGGGACGCGGTTTTGGGGCTTTACTCGCTACTGCGGACAGTCCTGCTCGCACGAAGGCCACATTAAGTGGCCTTCGGCTCGTGCGGAACTTGTATCGAGCAAAGCCCCAAACCGCTCCCATAGCGGTTACGTGGTTGTTTGCAGCTGGTGGGTTAGGGCCACTTGGTTGTGGCCTTTAGCTCGCTGCAAAGCGGTGTTTGGCTGATATTTTGAATGGGATGGGCTCGTTGTTTATTACGGGCCTCTTTTTATGTAATGGGGGACTTTGGGTTATGGCTAAGCGTTCTGGGTCGTATGTCGTTCCTTTCTCGTTTGAGTTGCTTTCGTTTGATGAGGCTGTTGGGCTGGCTGCCGATGCGGGGCGGATTTCTGGGGATGCTGGTCCTCTGCTTGAGACAGTTGTCGATATGCTTGATGAGCTGGGACGTCCGGACGAGTATTTCGATTGCATTCAGGTCGCCGGTACCAATGGCAAGACTTCGACTACGCGTTTTTCGGCTGCCATTCTTCATGGTGAGGGGCTCAAGACCGCGCTGTATACGTCGCCACAGCTGGTACGCTATCCCGAGCGCATGGAAGTCGATGGATGCGTCGTGAGCGATGAGGCATTCGCCCGTGGCGTTTCGGCCGCTGTTGAGGCGGGGCATCGAGTGAATGCCCGTCGTGTGGCGGCGGGGGAGCGCGCCTATACCATCACGCCGTTTGACCTTTTGACGGCTGCTGCACTTGTGGTGTTTGCCGAGGCCGCGGTGGATGTTGCCGTGCTCGAGGTTGGCATGGGCGGGCGTTGGGACGCCACGAGCGCGACCGATCCCGTTGCCGTTGCCATTACGGGCATTGGGCTCGATCACACACGTATTTTGGGCGATA
>URFP01000060.1:0-10436 GCA_900547235.1 uncultured Collinsella sp.
TCGATGGAACCGGTCTCGTCCTCGATGTGGCACATCTTGGCACCGTTAAGGGTGGCGCAGGTGATGGTCTCGACCGGGGTGAAGCCGATCTTGTCGACAAACTCGTACATCTCCTCGATGGAGCAGGTGCCGTACGGGGTGACGAAGGAGAAGGAGTCGGAGCCGATCGTCATGACGACGCCGCGCTTCTTGGCCTCGCGCAGGCAGTCGTAGTTGCGCTGCAGCTCCTTCTCGACCAGGGTACCCTCGTACTTGTCGTGCAGCTCGGGGACGTAGACGGGCGGATAGGTGGCGTACCAGGTGGGCAGGAAGGCGATCGTCGGGGTGAAGAAGGTACCCTGCTCGGCCATGAGGTCCATGGTGCGCTCATCGATATCGAAGCCGTGGATCAGCTGTTCGCAGCCAAAGCGGACAGAATCGTAGGCAGCGGCGTGGTTGTTGTAGCAGTGGCTCCACACGGGGATGCCGACCATCTTGGCCTCTTCGACCACGGCCTGGATCTCCTCGGAGCAGTAGTGCTGGTCGCGACCGGAGTCCCAACGCCAGATACCGCCACCGGTAGCCCAGATCTTGATGGCATCGGGGTTCTCGCGCAGGCGACGACGGACGGCCTTGCGCAGATCCCAAGGACCGTCGACCTGGTCGCCCCAGGGATGCGATTCCTTGTTGAGCTCCTGGCTGCAGTGGTGGGAGTCACCGTGACCGGCAACACGGCAGAAGCCCAGACCGGTGGCCAGAACGCGCGGACCCTTAAAGACGCCCTTGTCGATGCAGTCGCGGATCTGGATACCAAAGCGGCCGATCTCGCAGACGGTGGTGAGGCCGTGGGTGAGGCAGTCGTAGGCCTGCTTGACGGCGACGGCCTGCTTCTCGAGGAGCGGCTGCATAACCCAATCGGTGTCATCGTCGGTCAGGTTGCCCGAGAAGTGCAGGTGGGTGTCGATCAGGCCGGGAAGGACGGTCTTGCCGGCGGCGTCGATAACCTCAACGCCCTCGGGAAGGTCCTGCATAGCACCGGCATACTCGATCTTGCCGTTGTCGTCGACGAGAACGAGGGAGTTCTCGACCGGCTCGGCACCGGTACCGTCGATGAGCTTGCCGCCAACGATTGCGTACTTAGTAGACATGGTTCCTCCTTATGGATCCATATAGTGGGCGAGGCCATGTTGGGTTAAGGCCTCACAAAGCTACCCAAGTGGTGCCGGGTTCGGTGCGCGGGAGAGAGGGTTCCGCGCACCCGATCCGCCCCGGCTAGGCGTTATTTTTTGCGGGAATTGGTGAAGGCCATGAGGGCCAGGCCAATGGCCAGCCAGCCGATCACGATGCTCCACTCCACCATGTTGAGGGAGGCGGGAGAGAACGGGATCACGAGCAGGCCGATGATGACGGCGCAGGCAGCGACAGCGAGGCAGATGCCAAACTTGCCGCCGGGCACCTCGTAGGGACGAGGCAGGTCGGGCTCGGTGAAGCGCATGCGCAGGCAAGCGAGGGCGACCATGCCGCAGGAGAAGATGAAGGCGAGGGCCGACACGTTGGTCAGAGGAATGAGCATGTTCTTGCCCAGGAACGGACCGATGACGGTGATGACGCCCAGGACGACGCAGGCGAGCTTGGGAGCGCCGGACTTGGGATCGACCTCGGCGAACTTCTCGGGCAGCTGGCCCTTGCGGCCCATGGCGAGCATGATGCGGCTCGTGGCGCCGTAGAAGGAGTTCATCGGGCCCATGGGTCCAAGCGTGGCGATGACGAGCATGGCCAGATACAGGAGCATGTTGATGCCCTTGAGGCAGGCAAGCGCGGGAACCGGGCTCTTAACAAACTCATGCCAGTCGAGGATGGTGCCGAACGAGTAGATGCAGACCATGTAGAAGCCGCCGGCGGCCAGCAGGGCCAGGGAGATGATCTTGCCGAACTTGTTCCAGTTGAGGCCCTCGGCTGCTTCCTCAGCCTGCTGAGGAATGGTGTCGAAGCCGGCATAGAAGAACGGGGTCAGAACCAGGACCGAAACGATGCCTGCGAACAGGCTGGTGCCCTCGGTAGCAGGCTTGCCGCCGCCAGCACCGGTGACCTGGGAGAACACGGGCATGGCGTTGTCCGGCGAGCCGGTGAACAGCGAGACGCCCATGGCGAGCAGCATGCCGCAGAGCAGGGCCTTGGTCAGGAAGGCCTGCAGCTTGGCGGCCGAGCTGGCACCGCGGAAGTTGAGGAAGATGACGTAGGTTGCAAAGCCGAGCGCGATCAGCGTCGGGAACAGGTAAACGTCGGCGCCCAGGATGGTGTAGAGCTTGACGGCTCGCAGCCACTCAAGGCCGGGCAGGCTGCCGAACATCTCGGACACGAGGGTCGAGATGGCGATGGCCTCCCACGGGCACAGGATGCCGTTGCCCAGGGCCAGGAGCCAGCCGGTGATGTAGCTCATCGTACGGCCAAAGCTACGATCGACATACTCGACGATGCCGCCCGAGATGGGGATAGCAGCCGTGAGCTCACCGAAAACAGCTCCGACGGGCACGAGGAAGATTGCACCCAAGAGGAATGCGATCATAGCGGGAACGGGACCGCCGCCCACGACCATCCAGTCGCCGACCTGCAGAACCCAGCCAGTTCCGATGATGGCACCGAAACCGATGGTGAAGAAGTTCCAGAGCGAAAGCGTTTTCTTCATGCCGCCGTTACCTTCGACTGCAACTTCTGCGTTCTTGTCCGCCATTGTTCCCCTCCTTTCCTTATTGACGCCTCTTTGGCGTCACCCCTTGCGCGGCCTGTTTTGCCGCGCGCTTTTATTTCATGGCTTTAAGATACGGCCTTGGCACAGCAGCGCCGCTTGTGGCTCGACCGAAGGCAGAACTGCAAAACGAGCGGCGCCGTTTTTGGGACGAACGGCACGGTTTGCCGCTCATTGTTGTCGCCCGTCCGACGGGCGTACGCTCATCGGACGCATATAGAGATGTTTTTGAGGCCGTGTGTTTTGCGCCTTTCGTACCGTTTACCGAGCTTTTGACGCGCGGACCCATTTGTTGCACATCTTTTTTGTAGGATAGACAGGTTATACATGAGACAAGGCGGTACGAATGGCATACGGATACAACGACGGTGATCAACGGCGACAAAGCGTTCGCCTTGCTGGCCGCACCACGCCGACGCCCAGAAGTGCCACGAGCAGCAATCCGCAACGCCCTCAAGAGCAGCCCAGGCCTTCGTCTCGGCAGCAGACAAACAGAACACGGCAGAGTGGCCGTCCGAGCACGGGCACAAGCGCACAGCAAGATAGCCGCTTGGGCGCGCGCACTCGACAGCGCCAAGCCGAGGTTCCGCAACTGCGCCGCAACGGCGCACGTCAGCCCGGCAGCCATATCAACCGCTTCTTTTCGCATCCCCAAGGCGGACGCGACGGCAAGCCCTACCGCTCGACATCGTACGTGAATGCCCCCGCCCTGCCGGCTCGTCGGCTTTGCCTCGCACTGTGCTCTATCCTCATCTGTCTGGTCTTTGTGCTTATGAGCTCCTGTATGTCCCACGGCTCGGCCGGTCTCGAGCCCACCGCCGAGGACAAGCTGCTCAAGGCCCCCGTCGCGCCCGGTTATTCTTTCGCCTTTTCGACCCCGCGCTCGCAATGGCAAGCCGGCACGATGCCGCATATCTATCAGATCGACCCTGCATGGTCGGAGCTGCCTTACGCCGGCGGTACCATCCGCCAAAATGCTTGCGGGCCTACGTGCCTCACCATGGTCTATATCTTTAAGACGGGACGCACCGATATGACTCCCGTCGATATGTGCGCGCTTTCCGAGGCAGGCAATTACGCCCCCACCGGTGCAACCGAATGGTCGTTTATGACGAGCGGTGCGTGGCAGTTGGGACTTAACGGAACGGAGCTTCATAACGATCGCGACTCGATGACTCAGGTGCTGCGTTCGGGAGCGCCCGTCATCGCCGCCGTTCGGCCGGGCACCTTTACCAACGTGGGCCACTACATTGTGCTTTACGGTATTGACGACGCCGACCAGATTGAAGTCTTCGATCCCAACTCGACCAGCCGCAGCGCCCGCCGCTGGGGCGTCGTAGAGGTCCTCAACGAAGTCGAAGCCATGTGGGCCTACTACTAGTCATTGGGCACTCATTGCACTCATTGGGGACAGACTTAAATGAGTAGCCCCAGGCTGCCAGGAACTGCCGACACGGAAAGCGCATCCCATTTTGGAGCTCAATAGCGGGATGCACTTTCCGTTAGCGGCCCGTTTGGGAAACTACGTTCCACTTTCCGGCAACATTCCGGGATGCATTTTCCGATTGGGGGCCTCAAGGGAAACTATGTCCCATGTTGGACGCTCATTCTGGGATGCGCTTTCCGCAGTTGATTGATGCGGGCTTTAAGGACTGTTCCAAGCTGCCAGCAGAAAAGGAACGTCCCCAAGTGCCGGGTTTCCGCAGTCATTGGGGACAGACTTAAATGACTAGTCTTTTAAGAACGTCCCCAATGACTACCCACAGAATGAGGGTCTCATCGGGGACTAGGTAAATAGCAAAAGCCCCCGCGGCCGAAACGGGCCACGGGGGCAGCAGGCTTGCAAGGGTTAACTCAAGTCCTCGCCATTTGATGCAATGACCTTTTGATACCAGCAGAAGCTGTCCTTTCGGTAGCGATCGAACGTGCCTTTGCCCGTATCATCGGCATCGACATAAACAAAGCCATAGCGCTTCTTCATCTGCCCCGTCGAGGCCGACACCAAATCGATACAGCCCCACGGCGTGTATCCCATCAGGTCAACACCGTCCTCGACAATTGCATCGCGCAGCGCAAGAATATGCCTTCGCAGGTAATCAATATGATACGCATCGTGGACTTTGCCGTCTTCCAGCGCATCGAGTCCGCCCACACCGTTCTCGGCGATAAAGAGCGGAAGATGGTAACGATCGTGGTAGCCGGCAAGCGTCACGCGCAAACCCAGCGCATCGATCTGCCACTTCCAGGCAGTCTCTTTATCCTTGAGGTACGGATTGCGCAACGTCGGGAACACGTTGCCCTCCGCCTTCTCGGCGATCACCTGATCATCGGCGCACACCAAGCGCGAGCAATAGTACGAGAACGAGATGAAGTCGACCGTATGCTCTGCCAGATACTCCGTATCGCCCGGCTCAAAGGGCACGTGAACACCCTCTTTCTCGAGTGCACGCAGCTTCCAAGCAGGATAGGCGCCCGCAGCCATCACGTCTGTGTAGAAGTAGCGGCCGCGGTCCTCCTCATACGCAAGCCATACGTCCTCGGGCGCACAACGGTACGGATAGGTCGCACCGGCAGCGACCATGCAACCCACCTTGTTTGCGGGATCGATCTTGTGCAGAATCTCGACAGCGCGAGCGCTCGCCATAAACATATGGTGCGAGAACGCCGCGGTCACGGCTGCACGGTCACGCTCATCCTCGAGCGTGACACCCGCGTTGAGATAGGACAGCGCCACGCTGTTGATCTCGTTGAACGTAAGCCAATAACGCACGAGGCCCTGGTACGCGCGTCCGACGGTCTCGACGTAGTGCGCATACCGCTCGATCATCTCTCGGCTTTGCCAGCCACCATAGCGCTCGACCAGAGCCAACGGATAGTCGTAGTGCGACAGCGTCACAAGCGGCTCGATTCCATGCTCGCGCAGCGCCTCGAATACCTGACGGTAAAACTCCAAGCCCTCGCCGTTGGGCTCGGTCTCCATCCCTGTGGGAAAAATACGGCTCCAGCAAATTGAAAGACGCAGGCACTTAAAGCCCATCTCGGCAAAGAGCTCGACATCCTCGTGCCAATGATGGAAGAAGTCGTTGCCCCAGCGGCATGGATACAGCCTGTCCGGATCGTCCACGGGCTTTTGCCTGCCAAACATTACATCCCAGCGGTCGGAACCCTGTGGGATCAGGTCGGAGTGCGACATGCCGCGGCCGCCCTCGTTCCAGCCCCCTTCGGCCTGGTTGGCGGCGAGGGCACCACCCCACAAAAAGCCCTCGGGCATACCGGCGGCAGACGTTCTGTCAAAGTAACTCATGCTACTCAGCATCCTCGGCAGAAGCTGCCGCGGCGTTCTCCTGCTCCTGAGCCAGGAGCTGGTTATCGTACACCTTAAAGAACGGGTACCAGACCACAGCCATGACCACGATCAAAACGATCGTAAACACCCAGATGCGCGGGTCGAGGCACTGGACAAAGCCCTGAACGAAGATGGGGAACGTGCCGCTCACCAAGATGTAGAAGTTAGAGACAAGACCCAGTGAGACCGCACCCCAATACAGCAGGGCCGAGATCATGCCGCCTAGCACAAACGGAATCATGAGGATCGGGTTGAAGATGATGGGCGCGCCGAAGATCGCGGGCTCGGAGATACGGAAGAAGCTCGGCACGATCGATGCCCTGCCAAATGCCTTGAGCTGCTGCGACTTTGCCCTAAACGCGCAGAGCGCCACAAAAGAGAACGTATTACCCGTGCCGCCGATGAGGTTGATGGCCAACGACATGAGCACCGGGTGGAACTCAAGCGGCTGCCCGGCAGCATAGAGCGAGGCGTTGGCGGCAAAGGCGGCAAGCGAGACCGGGGCGGTGATGGGCATTACGATCATGTTGCCGTGGACGCCAAAGCACCAAAACAGCAGCGTCATGAAGCAGATAAGCAGTGCGCCGGGCACAGAGTCAACTGCGACGGAAAGCGGGGCAGCGAGCAGCTTCTCGATAACCGAGGGGATGGACAGCGCGGGATCGATCATCTGGATCAGCAGGTTGCCGCCAAAGAAGATGAGGATGTTGGCGAGCATAGGTACGATGGCGCCAAAGGTTTCGGACAAAAACGGCGGCACGCCATCGGGCATCTTGATGGTGATGCCCTTGGTCTGGCAGAAGCGCGTGACCTCGACGGAGACCAAGGCAACGATGATGGCGGTAAACAGGCCCTGCGCACCCAGATAGGTGCAGGGGACCGCCTGGAGCACGGACTCGTCAGCAAGCTGGTAGTAGGACGACGGCGCCGCGGCGATCAGGAACATCACCAGCGAGGTCATGCCGGCGTTAAGCTTGGGCATCTTGTAGGTGCCCGCCAGGTTATAGGCGATTGCGAACGTCACGATCACCGACAGTATGCCCATCGTCATATTGAAGGGGATGAGCAGCGTGAGCTTATTGGCCGTCGCAAAATCGAGCCAAGGGCCAAAGACGGACCAGAACCCGCCCTGCGCCACCAGGTCGGCCGTGACCGGCGGGTTGGCGAGGATCATAAAGACGGCAGATACCAAGATGAAGCTGATCGCGCTCATAAAGCCCTTTTGCATGGAGGCAAAGTGGCGCTCGGTGCCGCAGAAATTGGCGATAGGGGTCAGTTTTTCCTGAAGCAGGGTCATGAACTTCTCCATGGTTGCCTCCTAACCCAACAGCGACTGGGCGAGTGCCAGCACGTTGGCGGCGTTGCCCATGCCGTAGTCCTGTGCGGGGATGACCGCGGTCGGCTTACCGCTCCCCTGCTTGACGGTGTTGAGCTGGTAGGACACCTGCGGCCCCAAGAGCAGCACGTCATAATTGGCGCACGTCTCCTGATACTCGCCGATACCCACCGCATCGATATCGAGCTCGATGCCGTTTTGCTCCGCATATTTCTCGAGTTTCTTCATCAGAATGCTTGTAGACAGACCAGCTGCGCAAACAAGAAGGATCTTCATAAGGGATTCCCTTCGCATTGATTGGTTGGATAGTCACCGCACGCCGCTAGGCGTTCTTGGTTGCAGTGCACTCATACAGGCAGATCAGCTCCTGCACGAGCTCCTGAGCAAGCATGGAGCACATGAGGTGGTCCTGAGCATGGACCAGCAACACATCCACCGACAGATGCTCGCCCGCTGCCTCAGTCGAAAGCAGCTGCGTTTGGATGTGGTGAGCCTTGATTCCCGCATCCTTTGACTGCTTCATGAGTTTGGCGGCGGCGTCAAAATCCCCCGCTTTTGCCTTTTCAAGGGCTTCGAAGGCAAGGCTGCGTGCCTCTCCCGCTGCAGCGACCAGCTGAAACGAAACCATCTCGGTTCCCTGATCGTCCATAACGGTCTCCTCTCCCGTGATGTTTGGTTTGTACTTGAATATTCGAAACGCCTATCTCCCGCCCGCAATCCTCGAGGTTTATTGCAGGTAGACAGACAGGGTTATCGACAAAAGAAGTCTTAAGCCGTATGCGCTTGCACAAGCGCCATCAGCTCATGCCAGGACCGGCGCTCGCGTAGGCGCTCGACCCCCTGGCGGTCCATAAAGATCTCGGCGAGCAGTGAGCTCAAGATCCGCGCCTCATCGCCGCCCGACCGGGCAAACGACACCATAAAGACGATATCGACCTCATGGCCGTATTCGTCCCAAAGAATGGGATGTTCGAGCAGGCCCACGGTAACAAAGGCCTCGGCGCTCAAGGGATGCATCCCATGGGGCATGGCTACCCCATTGCCAAACGAGGTGGCACTCGCGCTCTCGCGCTCGGCGACCTCTTGGGCAAACTGGGCATCGACACGGCCGCTCTCGACGGCGCGCTCGGAGAGATATCGGAGAACGGCCTGCTTCGACGGCGCCTCAACGCGGTTGAAGAACAGGGCACGGCTAAAGAAAGAGCTTACGGAGTCCGATTGCGCAGTGTCGTCGCTCAGCACCTTGCGGATAGCGTTGACATCGCTCGTCTCCAAGAAGAAATCGGCCTCGCGGACGGGCACGGGCAACTTGACGTTGAGCGGCACCGTTGTGAACACGTAGTCGATGTGCGAAAAATCGAACGTTCCCACGCGGGCGACATCGCATGTCTCAATCGAATCGATATACATGCCAAACTGCTTGCGGTACTGGTGCTCGAGCATACGGGCGCTTCCCGCTCCCGAGGCGCACACGATCAGGATGCGCTTGCGACGCGGCTGGTCGGCTTGCTGCTCGAGGGCCAGGGCAAATGCCATGGCGATGTAGCCGAGCTCTTCATCAGAGGGCTGGCTGCCAAAATGACGCTCGAGTACCTGCGAGGTGCCAGCTGCCATCGAATAGGCCAACGGAAACCTCGTCTTGATATCGGGCAGCATGGGGTTATCCATATGCATGTGATATTCAAGGCGATAGCCCAGAGGGCCGATATGCCGAGCAAGGTTCATGCGAAGTTCAAGATCGCCGCTAAAGTCAAACCTAAACTCATCGTTGACCGCACGTACCATCTCGGAAGCAATCTCCCACATCTCGTCCGAGATAACGGCAGAGCCCTTCTCGGGCACGCCCGTGCCCCTGCCGAGCAAATGGATTGCGATAAAGGCAACCTCTTCTCGGGGCATGCTCGCGCCCAGGGCATCCTTGATGTTTGCGGCAATCTGGAAAGCCGCGGCGTATTCGCGCGTTCCCTCCAGTTTTTGAACGTCCGATTCTGCAGCTGGGACATAGCAGCCCTGCTCGATGCGGCAAAGAGCAATGTAAAGATGCATGATGAGATTGCGGGATGCCAGCGAGCTCACCGTGACGGGCGAGGCCGTCAGGGCATCGTCCACACATGCGGCGATGGCCCGCAGGCGCTCGGCGAGCTTTGCATCGTCGGTGTCGGGCAACACGGGCCTCACCAGCGAGGCCAGGCACAGGCGCCGTTGTGACTCCCCGCCCGCAACGCGGATTCCGTAGCGTGGGCGCTTTTCGAGCGTTAAGTCAAATTGGGCGAGTTTCTGCTCTACCAGACGCATGTCATTGGACAGAGTTCGCGCCGAAACGTAGAGTAAATCCGCATACTCCTCAATCGTCACCCACTGGGACCGCATGAGGAGGTCGTTAAGAAGGAAGGACACACGGCCGTCGCGCGTATCAGGAATGCCCGGATGGGCCAGAGCCGCACCGTCTAGCAAGCGAGCAAGCTCATCTGCACGTGCAACATCGATACGATACTGCCCCTTGCTGCCAACGATGCGTGCAACCCCTGCAAGGTTGTCGTTTGCGCGATGGATATAGTTTCTCACGGCGCGCTCGCTTACCTCGAGACGCTTGGCAAGTACCGCGACAGCGACAGGCTGAGCGTCCTCGATCATATTTACAAGCTGCTTGACGCGAGCATCCATGTCCTCCTCCTTTCCCTGCGTCTAGTCTAACGCGGTAAAGAATGACACTCCACGTCGCGCTCGTTCCGCCAACTCGGAACAGGTTGCGGGGAGTCCAGCTGAGCTATGGAGAGCCTGGGGAGAGGGCCCGAAGGCAATGCGTCGGTGTGGGATGCGCCTTCCCAGCCATTGGGCAGTCATTGGGGACAGACTTAAATGAGTAGTCGTTGTGAACGTTGTTGTTTGACTAGTCGTTTAAGAACGTCCCCAATGGCTATTAAGGACTGTCCCAAGCTGCCGGCAGGAAAGGACCGTCCCCAAGTGCCGGGTTTGTCCCCAATGACTAGGTGAATAGCAAAAGCCCCGCAGCCGGAGCGGACTGCGGG
>URFP01000061.1:0-10098 GCA_900547235.1 uncultured Collinsella sp.
GCGATGATTCGGCCTCTGGGATTATCTGCTTCAACAACTCGTCAAGAAAACCAGCAGCCTGTCCGCCAAAGGGCTCGGCATCTCGTATAGTTCCGTCGCATTCCCAGGGGCTCAGCTCGTGATTCCAATCGAGCCCTCCAATGGCGACAAGGGTGAACGGCGGGCAGTCGAGCTCTCGGCAGCGTTCATAAACCTCCGTGCCGTCGCCCATGACCACGGGAAGATAGATGACTGGTGCGCTTTCGGCATGCTGTGCATGAACGGTTATCTGCTTTTGATGCGCTTCCATGACGGGCTTCTCTCGGCGTTGTGATATCGACGGCCCCCATTGTCGCACGCCGGCTCATGCAGGTTGGGCTAGACCAAAGACAATCTCGTGCATACCCTGCGGACGCATATGGAAAACGCCACCGCCGGAGGGGAGCTCGGCGGTGGCGTTGTTAAACGGTGCTGGGACTCGGGGCCTTCGCGGGAGCTGCCATGTGCGCAGAGGCGTCTAAGAGCGCTTGCGGCTCGCCATGGTGCCTGCGGCGATAGCGGCTGTTCCCGCAAGGACGGTTGCCACGATGGCCGCACCCGAGGTGTCGCCGGTTGCCGCGAGCACGCCGGTAGTCTTGGCTTTCGTGATTGAAGCCGCAACGGCCTTGGTCGGCTTTGAGCCCTCAGGCCTGGGGCTCTGCTTGGACTCCGCGGGCTTGCTTTCTGCGGGCTTGGTCTCGTCGGGCTTGGGGTCTTCCGGCTTGGCTACCTCGGGAGGTGCGATGACCATGCTCTTGGCGACAGCTTCGTTATAGGGGGAGTCGATCACAGCGTCGCCTGTGCCGATGGCTTGGCCTGCCTCGTAGATGCCGTCACGGAGCTTGCGATAGTCAATGACCTTGCCGCCTTCGGGCGTCTGGATGGCGGCGTTCTCAATCTTGATGGTGCCGATTGTCTTGCCGTCAGCGCTCATGGCACGGGCAAAGATTGCCGCTGTATCTCCTTCGGCCGTTACCTTGCTGCGGATGATCGAGATGACTGCGGGTGTGACGCCCTCGCTGGTCTGGGCGATGATACCGATGTTCTCGCCTTGGGGCTCGGGGCTCGTCTCACCATCTTGGTTTTCGCTGTAGGGGATGGGGCCGTCGCCGTTCTCGACATAGCGGGCTATGGCCTTGACAACGGAGTCGCTGATGTAGATGTGGCCACTCTCCTCGTTGGGTCGATCGTTTCTGGTGGAGAATGCAGCCGAAACCTCGCCTTCCGCAAACGCGTCCACGGTGGAGCCGTTCTTGACGACGATATCGTCTTGGTAGGTGAAGAGGGCAATGGCGTCACCGTATCTGCCTTTACTTGCGCGGACTGTCACGTTTGCATGATCGAGTGTGATGCCCTTGTGGGCATAGACGCCATATTCAACACCGTTTGCGTTGAGGGAGGCGTTTGTGGCTGCGAGGCTGCCCTTGGCCTCGACGGCGGCGTCTTTCTCGGAGCTCGCCTTGACCTGGCTGCCGTCCGAGATATTGATGTTGCCGCCGCTCCAAATGGCCTCACCATCGGCTGAGCTTGCCTCGACTGTGCCGCCACCCTTGATGGTGAGGTTCTTGTCGGTTCCGATACCCTTGTCCTTGGTAGCCCTGGCGGTGACGGCCCCGCTGTCGTCAATCGTGATATTGCCGTTTGCCCTGATGCCATCCGATACGCCCGTGGCGTTGACGTTGCCCGAACCTTTGATAGCGAGATCGCCCTCGGCGTCGATGGCATCAAACCCAGCGCTCGTGGCGTTGACGGATCCGACTCCGTCGATGTTGATATTACCCGTGGAGAGGATAGCGTCCTCAGTAGATGTCACGCTGAGCGTGCTGCCCGCGTCGCCTTGGATATTGAGCTCGGCGTTCTCATTCTTGCCATGAGAAGCCTTGATGCCTTCGGTCCAGTCGGCAGTGACGATGTTGTTTCCCGAGTAATTCACGTTGAGCTTGCCTGCGGCCTGGATCTCGCCGCCGTTATAGTTGTTGAGCTTCAAGTCGTCGGCGCCGTCCCACGACCAGGTGCCGGTCTCGTCGCCCGCCGCAGTGCCGGCGTTGTATTTGGTTTCGCCGACCTTGACCCATTCCGCCGCGAGCGAGACGCTCGGCATGAGCAGCGAGCTCACCGTGAGCGCGCACACGGCGCCTACGACGATGCGGCGCGTCACGCGGCGCCAGCTGCCGTGCGCGAGTCCTATGCGACGGCGAACGTCGGGTTCGGCAACATGGGTTCCGGCGGTAGTGTCATTGCGTTTGGGGGTCGTGAACAAGGCTGCCATGGTTGCTCCCGTTCTCATAGGGCCTATACGGCTAGATTCAGCGTATCTGCTGGATGTTGCCGGCGGTAGTGCCGTTTGGAGGGCAAAATGGCCAAAATGGGGGAGAAATAGGCCGCACGCCGGCGCAGGGACCGACGCTAAAAGAAAAGCGCGGGGCCGCATGGCGACTCCGCGCTTTATTGTTCAGCTTTTGCAGCCTTGCCCTTACGCTACGAAGAAGTAGACGGGGAAGGCAAGGGCTGCGATCCACCCGTCCTGTGCGAAAAAGTGTTTACGAGCGTTTGCGACTCGCCAGGGCGCCTGCGGCGATGGCGGCTGTTCCCGCAAGGGCGGCTGCCACGATGGCTGCGTTCGAGGTGTCGCCGGTTGCCGCGAGCTTGCCGACGGTCTTGGCTCCCTTGGCTGCAACTGCAACGGTCTTGGTTGTCTTCGTGCCCTCGGACTTGGAACCCTCGGGCTTGGTCTTGCCGTGCTTTTCCTCGGGCTTGGTCTCCTCGGGAGGCACGATGACCGTGCTCTTGGCGACTGCTTCGTTGTAGGGGGAGTCGATCACGGCGTCGCCCGTGCCGATGGTTTGACCCGCCTCGTAGACGATGCCGTCGCTGAGTTCTTCCTTGTTGCGATAGTCAATGACCTTGCCGCCTTCAGGCGTCTGGATGGTGGCTCCTTCGATTTCGATGGTGCCGATCGCCTTGCCGTCCGCGCTCATGGCAAGGGCGAAGATAGCCGCCGTGTCTCCCTCGGCCGTGACCTTGCTGCGGACGATCGAGATGGTCGCGGGCGTGATGCCCTTCTCGGTCTGCGCGAAGATGCCGATGTTCAGGCCCTCGGACTCAGGGATGATTTCGTCGTTTTGGTCTTCACTGTAGTGGTCGGGGCCGTCGCCGCCGGTCTCGGCATAGCGGGCTATGGCCTTGACAACGGAGTCGCTGATGTAGATATGGCCACCCGCTTCGTCGGAGTAGAAATTACTGGTGGAGATTGCAACCGAGAACCTGCCTTCTGCGAGCGCATCCACAGTCGAGCCGTTCTTGATGACGATGTCGTCCTCATCGGTGAAGAGTGCGCTGGCTTCCCCGCCATCTGAGCTTGCGCGGACCGTCACGGTCGCGCCATCGAGCGTGATGCCCTTGTAGACATAGATGCCATACCCAACGCCACTTGCGTTGAGGGAAGCGTTCGTGACCGTGAGGCTGTTTTTACCGTCGATGGCGGCGTCTTCCTCGGAGCTTGCCTTGACCTGGCTGCCACCCGAGATCTCGATGTTGCCGTCGGCCCAAATCGCATTGTCTTTGATAGAGCTTGCCTCTACCTTGCCGCCGCCCTTTATGATGAGGTTCTCGTTAGCATCGATACCCTGATCCTCGGTGGCCTTGGCGGTGACGGTTCCGCTGTTGTCGATCGTGATGTTGCCGTCGGCCCTGATGCCATCCGAATCGCCCGTGGCGTTAACGTTTCCCGAGCCCTTGATGGTGACATCGCCCCCGGCATCGATGGCATCGTGCTCGGTGCTCGTGGCGTTGACAGTGCCAGCGCCGTCGATGTTGATGTTGCCGACGGAAGTGATGGCGTCACGAGAAGATGTCACGTTGAGCGTGCTGGACGCGTCGCCCTGAATATTAAGCTCGGCGTTCTCGTTCGCGCCATCCTTAACCTTGATGCCGCGGCCGTTGTCGTTAGTGACGGTGTTGTTGCCCTCGTAGCTCACGTTGAGCTTGCCCGCTGCCTCGATCGCGCCGCCGTTATAGCCGTTGAGCTTCATGTCGTCGGCGCCGTCCCAGCTCCAGGTGCCGGCGGCGTCGCCCGCCGCGGTGCCGGCGTTGTATTGGGTGCCGCCGACGTCCACCCACTCGGCCGCGAGCGAGACGCTCGGCATGAGCAGCGAACTTACCGTGAGCGCGCATACGGCGCCTACAACGATGCGGCGTGTCACGCGGCGCCAGCTGCCGTGTGCGAGCAGCGTGCGACGGCGCACGTCGGGCTCGACAAAATGGGCTCCAGAGGTTTTGTCATTGCGCTTGGGGGTCGTGAACAAGGCGGCCATGGTTACTCCCATCCTCATAGGGCCTATGCGATTACGCCCAGCATATCTGCAGGATGTAGCCGGCGGTAGTGCCGTTTGGAGGGCAAAATGTCCAAAACTTGGGAAGCAATACATCGCGCATCCGTGCGTTGCCTGGGCTTAAAAGAAAAGCGCGGAGCCGCTCGATGCGACTCCGCGCTTTGGTGTTCTGCTTTGGCAGCGTTGCCGTTACGCTACGAAGAAGTAGACGAGGAAGGCAAGGGCTGCGATCCACATGAGCGGCTTGATCTTGGAGGCCTCGCCCTTAAAGAGCGCGACGATCACGTAGGCGATAAAGCCCAGGCCAATGCCGGCAGAGATGGAGTAAGTGAAGGGCACGCCGGCGACAATCATGAACGCCGGGAAACCTTGCGACACGTCGGACCAGTCGATCTCGGAGGCCTCGCTCATCATGAGGTAGCCGACGTAGACCAGAGCACCGCAGGTGGCGGCGCTGGAAACGATGGTGACGATGGGGGAGAAGAACGCGGCGAGGATGAACAGCACGCCGGTGGTGACGGAGGTGAGACCCGTGCGGCCACCGTCGGCAGCGCCGGACGTGGACTCGACGAAAGTGGTGATGGAGGAGACGCCCATAAAGCCACCGGCAGCAGCGGCCACGGAGTCGACGACCAGGATGGGACGGATGTCCTCGACATTGCCGTCCTCGGTCAGGAACTCGCCCTGCTTGGCGACGGCCATCGCGGTGCCCATGGTGTCGAAGAAGTCACTCATGAGCAGCGAGAAGGCCACGACGAGCAGCATCGGGTCGGTCAGAACCTTCACGATGGCCATGTTGCCATCGGCGGTGCTGGCAAACGGGGCGCCAAAGGTCGAGAAGTCGAGCGGTGCGATGAGGCCCTCGGGCGCATGAGTGACGCCCAGCGGGATACCGGCGATAACGGCGACGATGATGCCGATGAGCAGCGAGCCCGGCACGTTGCGGGAAGCCAGGGCGACCGTCACGACGATGGAGATGATGCCGACGATAAAGGTGGGGGAGGTGATGTCGCCCAGGCCGACAAGCGTACCGGCGCCAGCGGTGATGATGCCGGCGTCGCACAGGCCGATCATGGCGATAAACAGGCCCAGACCCACCGAGATGGCGTGGCGCAGGACCACGGGGATGGCGTCCATGATGGCCTCGCGCAGGCCGCACAGGACGAGCAGCAAGATGACGATGCCCTCGAGGAAGATAACGCTCATGGCCACGTGCCAGTCGCCGCCGCACATGGTGGTGGCGATGCCCGCGATCATGGCGTTGATGCCCAGGCCCGACGCGCAGGCGAGCGGGCGGTTTGCGAAGATGCCCATGCAGATGGTCATGATGCCGGCGCCCAGGCAGGTGGCGCAGGCGAGCGCTCCCGCATCGATGCCAGCGCCCGAGAGTACCGCGGGGTTGACGGCGATGATGTAGGCCATCGCCAGGAATGTTGTCAGTCCAGCGCGAAGTTCGGTCCCGATTGTGGACTTGCGCTCACTGACGTGAAAAAGTTCGTCCATGCATACCCTTTCCTTGTTCAGCCCCGAGTTTAGGCCGATTGACACGAACTCACTTACTATATCGTCTTTACAACCTTGCTGTTCCTCGCATGTTGATGTTCGGCGCTTTGTAACAGACGGACGGTATTTATCGCATGAAAATGTGTGGGTACCGTATACTTAAGCGGTTACAACGACCCCTATGGAGGAACGTATGATTAAAGAGCTTTGCCACGACGAGGCTATCCTGTCCCAGCGTTGCGAGGTTGCGACCGTCGAGGACGAGTCGGTTGCTCAGGACCTGATCGATACCATCAAGTCGCTCGACGATGCCGGCTGCCTTGCCGCTAACCAGATTGGCGTTACCAAGAAGGTCTGCGTCTACCTGGACGACGCCGGCGAGCCCCACGTGCTCTACAACCCCCGTCTGGTGTTTGGCCTGGGCGCCAGCAAGATGGAGGAGAGCTGCCTGACGCACGAGGAGGTCACCAAGTCCACGCGCTATATCAAGTGCAAGGTTGCCTTTGACCAGATCGTCGATGGCAAGATGCGCGAGCGCAAGCAGGACTTTGTGGGCTTCGAGGCGCAGATGGTCCAGCATATGATCGACCACTGTCTTGGAAAGTTGGTCTAAGGGGACCAAAGCACCGCACTTCGTCTCTTTTGGTCCGGGCGTGACATTGTTGTCATGTCCGGGCTTTTGTGTTTAGCGCCTTTTTGTTTGGTGACAATAACCTTAGCAGGACCGTAAAGCTAGGAGGCGCTATGTGCACGAGCATTCGATTTACCGATAATTCTGGCCACATGTATCTGGGCCGCAACCTCGACTGGAGCTTTGACTACGGCCAACAGGTTCGCGTGATGCCGCGCGGGTTCCACATTCCGTATTCGTTTATCGACGATGCGTCGGCGGCACACGCGGTAATCGGCATGTGCATCGATTACAAGAACTATCCCATGTTTTTCGACTGTGGTAACGATGCGGGTCTGGCTGTGGCGGGGCTCAACTTTCCCGGCTATGCCGAGTATGCCGAGGGCCCTGTCGACGGCAAGAACAATATCGCGGCCTATGAGTTTCCCCTGTGGGTGGCAGCGACGTTCTCGACGGTCGATGAGGTCGAGGCCGCGCTGCGCGACACGGTGATTGTCGCCAAATCTGCCGGAGAGGGGCTGGGCGTGTCGCTGCTCCATTGGATTATCGGCGACAGCCAGCGCAGCATCGTGGTCGAGATGATGGCTGACGGCCTGCATGTATACGACGATCCGGTCGACACCCTTGCCAACCAGCCGACCTTCCCGTGGCACATGGAAAACCTGCGCACCTATATCACCGCCACAAGCGATTTTCCGCAGACGGCGACATGGCGTGGCGCCGAGCTTAAGCCCTATGGAGCCGGTGCCGGCATGCGCGGCATTCCGGGCGATTGCTATTCGCCGAGCCGTTTTGTAAAGGCGGCGTACCTCAATGCCAATTACCCGCAAAAGGAGAGCGAGACCGAAAACGTCGTCCGCATGTTCCGTTCACTCGAGGGCGTGGTGATGATCGAGGGAGCGTCCAGGATGGGCGATGGCAAGTTCGAGAAGACTATCTACACCGGATGCTTTAGCGCGCGCACGGGCAATTATTACTACGCGATGTATGGGGATCCGTCGATTCGCTACGTGAGCCTGATGGATGCCGAGGGCGCGAGCCCCGATAGGCTCGTGGTTCCCGAGCCGCGCCGTTCGTAGCTCACTGGTCCGTTGCGACATAAAACGGCCTCGCACCTCTTATGAGATGCGAGGCCGTTGTCGTCAATGGCTGGTGGCGTGTTAGAAGTTGGCGTCGTTGAACTGGGTGCTCTCGAGTCCGTCGAGTTGCTGTTCGGGCGTATCGGCGACGCTCTCGAGCAGCTCGGTGGGATCGACGTTCATGCTCTTGCCGGCCTCGTTGCCGTTGACCAAGTCGTCCGAGAAGATGTCGACCTCCATTTCCTCGGCCTCTTCGATCTGAACCTCGAGCGGCACCTGGGTGCGCACAAGTTTGACGGCCGGGCGCATGCGGGCAAAGAGCGGTACGTACTCAATGATGATGGCCGAGTTCTCGAGACCGTACCAGCGTGCCGGGCTTCCGCAGGCGCGGCGGACGGCGTACTTGATGGCCATCACGCGGTGGTCATTGCGGTTGATGTCCGTTTCGGGGGCAAGCATCTTGCGCAGCATGCAAAAGCGGAAGTCACCTACGTTGCCGCGCGTCTCGTAGATGGAGTAGGTGTGATGTTGCGGCGGCAGCTCGCCCGATGCCATCAAGTCGCCGACGATCTGACGCAGATAGGCGTTGACGCGCTGGTTGACCTTAAAGCCCAGGTCCAGGCGCACGCGGAACAAAAAGTCCGTGCCAAAGGTCTCGACGGAATACTCGTGCGTATAGGGTTCGTCGGTAACGTGCACGTTGATGAACCAATATGCCTTGGCGCGCTTGGGGTGCTTGTCCAGGATGGAATAGAGCACGTCGCGGTCGAGTGTGAGCGGGTCGGGGCTGTTAGTGAGAAATACCAGATTGTCGGCGAGCACGGGATAGGTCTCGTCATTGCGCAGGCGGTTGAGCTGGTCGATGTACTTGGAGACGGGCAGCAGAATCGTCTGCGTGCGCTCGATGGCGGTGCCGCGACGCCACACATACATAAGGCCAAACAGCAGTGCGGCCAAGAAGATCATCACATAGCCGCCGTCAAAGAACATGGTGAGGCACGAGGCGAAAAAGCACAGCTCAATGGCGCCGAAGAGCAGGGCGAAGACGCAGGCGCCCAGCTTGTGCTTGAGAATGCCGGCGATATAGCTCGTCAAAAGCGTGGTGGTCATAAGCATGGTCACGGTAATGGCGAGGCCGTAGGCACTCTCCATGCGCTCGGAGTTTTGGAACAGCAGCACGATGAAGATGCAGCCGACCCACATGATGTTATTGACGAGCGGAATATAGAGCTGGCCCTTGGTGTCGCTGGGGTAGTGGATGCGCAGGTGCGGCATGAGATTGAGACGGGTTGCCTCGGATACCAGCGAGAACGAGCCGGTGATGAGCGCCTGCGAGGCGATGATGGCCGCTACGGCCGAAAGCACGATGGCAATGGGGCGCAGGGGCTCGGGGAGCATCATATAGAACGGGTTGACGATATCCATCGCAAGCATCTGGGGGTTGGAGTTATTGGCGAGCAGCCAAGCTCCCTGACCCAGATAGTTGAGGATAAGGGCCGCCTTAACAAACGGCCAGGATGCATAGATGTTTGCCTTGCCCACGTGACCCATGTCCGAATAGAGCGCCTCGGCACCGGTTGTCGATAGGAAGACAAAGCCGAGCACCATAATGCCCGAATGGTTGATGGGCGAGAACAGGAACATAATGCCGCGGATGGGGTTGAGCGCGCGCAAGATGGACAGGTTGCCGAGCATGTTGAACAGACCGGCGCCTGCCAGGAACAGGAACCACAGCGTCATGAGCGGGCCGAAGAGCTTGCCGATTGACGAGGTGCCGGCGCGCTGCATGGCAAATAGGCCGCAGATAATGATGATGGTGATGATGATGACGTTGGTCTGGCCGTCGCCCAGCAGCGCATGGCCCCATTCGATGGTGCGCAGACCCTCGATGGCTGTGGTGACCGTGACGGCGGGGGTGAGGATGCCGTCGGCGAGCAGCGCCGCGCCGCCGATCATGGCGGGCAGAATCAGCCATGGTGCCACCTTGCGTACGAGGCTGAACAGGGCGAAGATGCCGCCTTCGTTGTGGTTGTCGGCCTTCATGGCGATTACCACGTACTTGACCGTGGTCACGAGCGTCATGGTCCAGATGACGAGCGAAAGCGCGCCCAGGATCATGTCCTCGCTGACGGTACCGATGCCGCCGTTGTTGGCGACGATTGATTTCATGGTGTACATGGGGCTCGTGCCGATGTCGCCATAGACGACGCCGAGCGTTACGAGCAGCATGCCAGCGGAGAGGGGGATGGCTCCGTGCCCGCCTTGCCCGCGCTGGTCTTGGAGGTTTGCCTCCAGTTTGTTGTGTGCCACGAGGACTCCCTTAGACATCCGGTTATCTGTCTAGGACAAAAAACTTTATGCCGTCTTTATACATACAAGAGCAGTTTGGCACATCGGGATATTTTAGACAATAATCCTCAGCTGGGGATTATTTATCTACGCAGGTAGCATTTCAAAGCAGGGGCTTTTAAGCACGTGCTATCTGGGCGATGCCAGCCTTGGCGTTTGCGCGTTTGCCGGCGAGTTCGCAAAAAAT
>URFP01000062.1:0-10025 GCA_900547235.1 uncultured Collinsella sp.
CCAAGGGCGTTCACGTGCTGACCGAGGCCAAGGTGACCGAGATCACCGAGGACACCATCTCGTACGAAAAGGATGGCCAGATCCACACCATCGCCGATGCCGATACGCTGGTGCTTGCCATGGGCTATCGTCCCAATACCAAGCTTGCCGACGACCTTGCCGCTGCCGGTGTCTCCACCCACGTGCTGGGCGATGCCCAGAAGTGCGGCAACATTCGTGATGCCATCGGCGACGGATACAAGGTTGCCTGCGAGCTCTAGTTAACCCCTTGGTGCATGGGGGACGGGTTACTTTGCACCAACTTGGTGCATCTGAACCTGACCCCCTTTGCACCATTCGATGGCAAAAAGCGGCGGCCGCCCCGGATTTCGGGACGGCCGCCGCTTGCGTTGGCTGCGATGAGTCGTGCGATTAGAGGCCCAAGATCTCTTTGACCTTGGCGATGATGGCCTCGTCGGTGGCGTTGGCAAAGAAGTACTCCTGGAAGTGCTCGCCGGCAAGTGCGCCCTTCACCAGGTCCTGGTCGATCTCGCCCAGGACGTCGACGAGCGGACGCATGGTTACAGCGCGCACGCCATCGAGGATCTTCTTGTTGCGCTGCTCGGGCTCAACGCGCTCGGCGGGGTAGCCGTTGCCCGAACCAAAGCCAAAGAGCTTCTCGAAGGTGTACTCGAGGTTGAGCTCCTGGCCCCAGCCGTTCTTGAGAGCGAAGGGCATGGCGACGGCATTGCCATCGTTGACCTGGGCAAAGGTGTAGGCATCGAGCGGGTCGGCAACGTGGCCGCACAGCACGCCGGGGAAGGAGTTGCAGGCAAGCATGGCGCCCTCGCCGGTGCCGCAGCCGGTCACGACGTAGTCGGCAGCGCCGGAGTTGAGCAGCACGGCGGCAAGGATGCCATTCTGCACGTAGGTGAGGGGCTTGGAGTCGGCGGCGGCATACATGCCATAGTTAAAGACAGTGTGGCCCATGGGCTCGACAACCTTCTTAAGGGCAGCCTCGATCATGGGGTTCTTAGAGTTCTGAGAGTTCTCATTGATAAGTGCGATCTTCATCCTGAATAACCTTTCTACCAAGTGTTTCCCTTTTTGTTTCTGTATGCGGGCGGCGGCTACTCCGACCCGTAATGAGTTGTGCGGGCGGTCGGCAGTTAAGTCTGTCGCGAGTTCCGCACGCAAAGGAAAGCACTTAATGTGCTTTCCGTCTTGCGCAGGACTGTCCGAGCAGCAGACTTAACTGCCGACCGCCTCGCCCGAACGTCTTACTGGGGTTGCTTGCCGATGTAGGCGAGTATGCCGCCGTCCACGTACAGAATGTGCCCGTTGACGAAGTTCGAAGCGTCGGAAGCCAGGAACACGGCGGGACCCTTAAGGTCCTCGGGCGTGCCCCAACGGGCTGCCGGCGTCTTGGCGATGATGAACTGGTCAAACGGATGGCGGCTGCCGTCAGGCTGCGTCTCGCGCAGCGGCGCGGTCTGCGGGGTGGCGATGTAGCCCGGCCCAATGCCGTTGCACTGGATATTGGCCTCGCCAAACTCGGAGCAGATGTTCTTGGTGAGCATCTTGAGTCCGCCCTTGGCGGCGGCATAGCCGGCGATGGTCTCGCGGCCGAGCTCGCTCATCATGGAGCAGATGTTGATAATCTTGCCGTGACCCTTGGCGATCATGCCCGGCAGGCAGGCCTTGGACACGATAAACGGGGCATTGAGGTCGATGTCGACGACGCGACGGAAGTCCTCGGCGCTCATGTCGAGCATCGGGGTGCGCTGGATGACGCCTGCGTTGTTGACCAGAATGTCGGGCGTGGTGCCAAAATCGGCCTCGATCTTGGCGATGAGCTCGGCGACGACGGCCTCGTCGGTGACGTCGGCAACATAGCCGTGAGCATCAAAGCCCAGCTCGCGGTAGTGCTTCTCGGCCTCGGCGACCTTGTCGGCGTGACGGGCGTTAAAGGCGATCCTGGCGCCGGCTTCGCCGAGTGCCTCGGCCATGGCCATGCCGATGCCATAGGTGGCGCCGGTCACGAGCGCGACCTTGCCGTCTAGGCGGAAGCTGTCCATAAGGTTAGACATTACAATCCTTCCAAAAGAAACGTTCATCTATATAAGTCTTGCTTCTATTACAAGTTCAGTATAGGAGAAGCGGAGGAATTAAAAGTCAGGTTTTACTAGAATCAGGTGAACGTTCACTTTTAAAAGGTGAACGGTTGTAGCCGCTCGTCGCGATATCTGCTACATGGAGTAGCGCCCGTGCGCATCGCATTTCTCCTCTCATAGATGCGCGGCGCAAGAGGTCCCGAGTTCAACACGAGCTCGGGGCCTTTTTG
Source organism: uncultured Collinsella sp. (assembly GCA_900547235.1). Taxonomy (GTDB): domain Bacteria; phylum Actinomycetota; class Coriobacteriia; order Coriobacteriales; family Coriobacteriaceae; genus Collinsella. The sequence goes on from URFP01000062.1 coordinate 2,324, forward strand.
TTTGGATTACGGACGCATTGCCGGACGAAAACACTATGCGTTTGGTAAATAGTCGTATGAACGTGAAATTTGTATCTAGTTTCCGTACGCAAATAAGACGAAAACAGTTTGCGTCTGGTTCTAAGCCGTACGCAAATGTTTTTCGTCTTATAATACGGTTCAGATGAGCATGAAAAGGAGAAGGACCGTACGTATGGTTGTCAGAGAGAGTCCTACCGTCGAATACAAGGAAAGCGTAACGCCGACGTTTCTTAAAACGGTGAGCGCCTATGCAAACTACGGGACGGGCAAGATAGAGTTTGGCGTTGACGACGGTGGTGTTGCAGTCGGTCTTTCTGACCCGGTTGCGGAGTGTCTGCGCATCGAGAACATGATTAATGACAGTCTGGATCCTGCGCCTCGTTACACGCTCGAGCTCGACGAGAATCGCGGAACTGTAACGCTTACGGTTTACGAGGGGCAGGACAAGCCCTATCGAAGCAAGGGGAAGGCCTACAGGCGAAATGATTCGGCGACGGTAGAGGTCGACCGTTTTGAGTACGGCAGGCTGACGCTCGAAGGCAGCAATCTGACGTTCGATGCGCTCACCTCGGCTCGCCAGGACCTGAGTTTTCATACGCTCGAACACAAGTGCATCGAGCATCTAGGCATTTCTGAGCTCACGTCGGATATCATGCGAACGCTTCGCCTGCTCGGCAAGGATGGCTATACCAATGCCGCGGCGATATTGGCGGATAACAACGAATTTCCGGGCATCGACTGCGTTCGTTTTGGCGACACCGAGGACGTGCTTTTAGATCGTGAGACGACGACGGGCCTGTCTGCAATTGAGCAGGTTGATAGAGCAGTTGCCATGTTCGCGCGCTACTATCGTTATGAGCGCATCGAAGGTGTCGAGCGTGTTCAGACCGACCGGATTCCCCTCGAGGCATTCCGCGAGGCAGTTGCAAACGCTCTAGTGCATCGGACGTGGGACGTGCAAGCGAATGTTCAGGTTGCTCTGTATGATGATCGCGTCGTTGTGACTTCACCCGGGTCGTTGCCCGCTGGCTTGACGACGGAGCAATACCTGTATGGACAGATATCCGTGCTCAGAAATCCCATCGTTGCCGAGGTCTTCTTAAAGTTGGACTATATCGAGAAGTTTGGAACGGGAATTGCGCGCATTAGGCGTGCCTATCGCGATTCGATTAATCAGCCGGTCTTTGATATTCGTGGCGGCGTGGTAGCTGTCGCGTTGCCCGTTACCGATGCCTTTGAAGGGTCTGGAGAAGAGGCTCAGGTTCTTAAGGCCTTGTCGGGCGGACGAATTATGTCGCGAAGTGAGATTGAGAAACAGACGGGGCTGAGCCGTGCGCGAACACTGTCCGCGCTCGAATCTCTGCTCAGCCGAAACGCGATCATGAAACAGGGGACAGGCCGCGCCACGAAATACGAGCGAGCGTAGTCCGAAAGACCTGTGTTACCAGGCAGGCCCCAAGCCGCGAATGGCTTGGGGCCTTTTGCATGCCGGCTGGCAATGGACCAATTTATGTCAAGTTATAGCAACATATAGCTCCGCTTGCGGGGTTTGCGACGGGCTATTCCTCATCGTCCGTATAGCGCGTGCGTCGTTATTTGCGACATCGATATGCCGGGCACTCGAGCCTCGTTTGCTCCGCGGCTGTTCGCTATTTGGCGCCAAACGCCATGCGGACGAATCGCTGGGCAAACAGCTTGTTGGCGAAGTTGATGATGTGGCCCAAGAACAGTGCCGAGATGGCGGTGGTTACGCCAAAGCCGCCTAAGTTGTGCATGCATACCAGCGACAGCGTGAGCGAGGCGGCGACATGCGAGCAATCGAACATGACCTTTACGTCTCCAAAACGGCGCTTGAGCTTTTCCGCAATGACCTGCACCAAGCCGTCGGGTGCGTTGGGGACAACGCCCATGTTGACGACGAGACTGACGCCAAATGCGGTGATAGCGAGGGAGAGCAGCATGGTCGCAACCTGCGCGGGGAGCGCCGTGGGATGCAGCGGGTTGAACGCCATGAACAGATCGGTGAAGCCGCCCATTAGCGTTGAAAAGCAAAGCTCGAGCAAAATGCGCGGTTGAAATTCGCGTCGCAAGATGGCGAGCTGCGCCGCGATGTAAGCGACATAGGTAGTTGTAATCCAAAAGCCGAGCGTCTTGCCCGTGAGCATGGATAGGGTCGTGGCAAAGCACGTGAGCGCGGCGACGCCCAGGCCAGATGCCGTCTGGAGGCTCATACCGAGTGCCAGCACGGCAACGCCCGCCAGATACATCAGCATTCTTATGACGGTATGACGCCAGTCGATCTTCTCGCCATGCATGATGATGAGCGGTCGCATGCTGCTGCATCCTTTCGATTGAAGGATATTTAAAGAGAAATGTCTGACCTGGGCCGGCAAAAAGAGGGTTATCGGAGGCACTGCCTCAACGGCAGAAAAGCCGGCCCCATGGTCAGTCGTCTAGGAATGTCTCGTTGTGCCAGAATGGGACTGAAGGGCTCAACGAGACGGGAAGAAAGCAAATGGCATGGCATGGGCAATAGGATGCCAAGATGGTAGGGTGCGTCTTAGCATCCTATTGCCCAGGCTTGACGAAATCGGTTTCGTTGAGATTTAGTATACGTATGGGAATCCATTTGCAAAGCGAAATAGAAGAAATTAGGTGAACGTTCACCTAATTGCAACAACTTATCGGTCAAAAGCCGAATCCCGGCCCTACCCCTCAAACATCGCCGTGGGATGGGGGATGCGATAGTATTACGTGGAGTTATTCGACAAACCGTGGGCTTTATCCGAGGGCTTTATGGAACAGCACCAGCATTATCAGAGCCTGCAAGACCAGGCATACAACGCATTGCGCTCTAAGATCATCTATGCCGAGCTCAAGCCCGGCACACGTCTTTCGGCGATTGGTCTGGAAAAGGAGACGGGAATCGGGCGCACTCCCATTCGCGAGTCCTTTGTGCGTCTGCGTGAGCAGGAGCTGGTGGAAACCCGCCCCAAAAGCGGCACCTATGTCTCAAGAATTAGCATGGAGCGTGCCGAGAACGCCTGCTTCTTGCGCGAGAAGCTCGAGAGAAGCGTGCTCATCAAATGCTGCTCGGCCGCCACGTCCGAGCAAAAGCATCGGCTGGAGCAGATTCTTGCCGAGTCCGAGTCGCTCGACCATAGCGAAACGCGTCGCTTTTTTGATCTGGACAACCTGTTCCATGAGACATGTTTTGAGATTGCCGGCCGCCACATGTTGTGGGATTGGATGAAGAGCGTCAACACGCATTTTGAGCGATACAACTGGCTGCGTATGGTGTCGCAGGATTTGGATTGGGAGCCGATTCGTCGGCAACATCGCCGGATTCTTGAGGCCATTAAGAAGGGCGATACCGACACGGCGAGCTATCTGGCAGAGACGCATTTGCATCTAATGCCCGAGGAGCAGGGCCCGGTTATCGCCTTGCATCCCGACTATTTCGAGCTGTCCAAAGACTCGGCCATCCAACTCGTTCCCTACATTAGTTGCGGTTAAATAGGGACTGTTTTGCGGCTTTGGCGGCGTAAGCAGTCCGTATTTCACCGCAAGTGCGGGGGCGCAATCGGGGCATGAAAAGGCTGCGGCGCCGCTTGGAGGAAAAAACCGGAAGCAAGGGTCCATTCCTCCAGACGGCGCCGCAGCTGTTTTGGTGGCTCGGCTTTTGTCGAAGTGGCTCAGCTGGGCGCGACTGCCAGCCGAGTAGGCAAAGCGGCTCGGACGCGTGTCGCTTCCGTCGCGTTCTATCAGCATACAAGACGGTTTTGGTTCTTGTTCGTGACGGAAACGGCGCGCTTCCGAGCCGCTTTAAAAGAAAGGGGGCGAGGTCTAGGGCACGCCCCCTTTCACGATAGAGAGCTAAACCTAGCCGCGGACCTTCTTGACGACGTCCATGGCCTCGCGGGCAATCTGCTCGACCTTGGAGAAGTCGCCATCGGCGAACAGGGCCGGCTTGACCATCCAGGTGCCACCGCAGGCGATGATGGCGCTCGAGCTCAGGTACTCCTCGACGTTAGCGGTGCTCACGCCGCCGGTGGGCATAAAGCGATGGCCGACAAACGGGGCGGCGAGGGCCTTGATGGTGTTCAGGCCACCATACTGGGCCGCGGGGAAGAACTTGGTGACCTTGAGGCCAAGGTTCTCGGCGGCGGTGACCTCGGAGGGGGTCACGGTGCCGGGAAGGACGGGCAGGTCGATGTCGATGCAGTGCTTCACGACGTCCTCGTTATAGCCCGGGGAGACGATGAACTTGGCGCCGGCGGCGCGGGCCTGCTCAACCTGCTCGACGGTCAGGACGGTGCCGGCGCCAACACACATCTCGGGCTCGGCCTCGGCCATAGCGGCGATGCACTCGGCGGCGCAGGCGGTGCGGAAGGTGACCTCGGCGGACTTCATGCCAGCTGCCATAAGGGCGTGGGCGAGCGGAGCGGCGTCCTCGACCTTATCGAGCACGACGACCGGCACGATGCCCAGGGACTCAAGCGTGGTGTAGAACTGATCGAACATGGTGTTCCTTTCGAATGTGTGGCGCGCGTGGGCGCATAGTTGCCAAATGCGCTGGTCAAGAGCCGATTTTGGATTGGTTATCGGAGGCACTGCTTGGGGTCACAAGCAATTCCAAAACCGGCTACGCGACCAGTCGTATAGGAAATGCCGGGCAAAACCGGAATGGGACTGGTGGTTTTGCCCGACCGGAAAAATCGGGGATCGGGCCGCAGGGGTATGGGTATGGAGAACTGCGGCCCACGGAATGGGGCGGTTTAGCGCGCGACGCGGGTGCCACCGTCGGCGGCGGATGCCACGGCTGCGATCTCGTCTGCGGTTACCAAGTTGGAATCGCCCTTGATGGTGAGCTTGAGGATCGAGGCCGCAATCGCGTAATTGACGGCGTCCTGCGGGTCAAAGTCGTTGATGAGGGCGTGGACGAGGCCGGCGTTGAAAGCGTCGCCGGCGGCAACGCCCTCGAGCACGTGCACATCGTGAGCAGGGGAGAACCAGTGCTCGCCGCTCTCGGCGTCAAAGAGCATGCCCATCCAGATGGAGCGCTCGACGCAGGAGATGTTGCGGACGACCGAGGCGACCTTCTTGCAACCGTACTCGGCGCAGATCTGACGGGCCATCTCGACGTAGGTGTCGCGCTCCTCGATGCCGTGGGCAAGGGAGCCAGAGACGCAGGTCATACCGAGGCCGGCAGGAGCGTCCTCGTCGTTGGCAATGCAGATGTCAACGAGCGGCAGGAGTTCCTTCATGGTGGCCTGCGACTTCTCGGGCGACCACATCTTGCCGCGATAGTTCACGTCGCACACGGTGGTGATGCCTTTGGCGCGGCAGGCGGTGAGGGCATCCTTGCAGGCGGCGGCCATCTCGTCGGAGACGGCGGGCGTCACGCCGGAGAAGTAGAAGACATCGACACCCTTGAGGATCTCGTCCCAGTCAAAGACGTCGCGCTTGGCCATGTTGATGGCAGAGTACTTGCGGTCGTAGACGCAGCCGTTGCCGCGCTGCGAGGCGCCGACCTCAAACACATAGGAACCAAGACGGTCGCCCTGGCGCACGACGCGCGAGGTATCGACGTCGTAGACCTTCAGCGAACGCAGGGCGCACTCGCCCAGACGGTTGGCCGGGACAACGGAGACGTAAGCTGCTTTGTCACCCTGGTAGGCCAGGGAAAGCGCGGTGTTGGCTTCGGCGCCGCCGTAGCGGACATCAAACTCGGTCGCCTGCTCAATGCGCAGATGGTCTTTGGGCGAGAGCCTCATCATGATCTCGCCGAAGGTAAGAACCGTTTTACCCATGGTCGCGCAGCTCCTTCTTACTCGTGCGTACACCTTTGATATGGCGTTGGCACGGAGGTGCCAAGACGGTAGGGTACATCTTTGCACCTCCGTGCCAACGCTTGCCGAAATCGGTTTACGAAATCGGTTTCGTTTCGAGTTGTAGTATACTCACCTACAGCGTTTTGCAAGCGAGATTTTTAAAAAATGCCTAAAATGGCTCAGACTGCCGACAATTGGGAAACGGGGTGCGCTATGGCGCAGATGAGAATCAAGGACATTGCCGCCGAGGCGGGCGTGAGCCCGGCCACGGTCTCGCGCTATCTCAACAACCGCCCCGGGCAGATGACCGAGGAAACCCGGGCTCGCATCGCTGAGGTCATTGAGCGCACCGGCTATCGCCCGCGTGCCGCCGCGCGCAACCTGCGCAGCTCGCGCACCAACCTCATCGGCGTGATTCTGGCCGACATCGCTAACCCGTTCTCCAGCGCCATGCTCGAAGGGCTTTCCGCCAGCGCCGCCGCGCGCGGCTGCTCGCTCATGACGGCCATTAGCGGCAACGAACCCGCCAAGGAGGCAGAGTCGCTCACCAGACTTATCGATGCCGGCGTGGACGGCCTGGTCGTCAACACCTGCGGAGGCAACGACAAGGCGATCGCCGCGGCAGCGAGACGCTTGCCCGTCGTGCTGCTCGACCGCGATGTTGCCGACGGTGGCATCGATCTGGTGACCTCTAACAACCGCGAGCTGGTTGCCGGCCTGGTAGACGCCTTGGCCGCTGCTGGCAGCGAGCGCCTGTGCCTGCTCACCGAGGCAAGCGATGACAGCCCCGTGCGTCGCGAGCGCGCCGAGGCCTTTGCCGACGAGCTCTCGCGCCGCGGCCTTGCGGGTGAGGTCGTCACCCTGGCCGACGGTGGTGCCACGGGTGTCAGCCGTCTGGACGGAGCTATCCGTGACTATGCGGGTAAAAAGCTCGGCCTCATTGCCGTCAACGGTCTGGTCTTCCTGCGCCTGACCGAGGCGCTGGCACAGTTGGGACCTTCGTTGCCGGCTGGCCTCAAGATTGCGACGTTTGACGATTACCCCTGGAACCACGTGCTCTTTGGCGGTGTGACCACGGCCGCGCAAGACACTCTCACCATTGCCGAGCGCGTAGTCGAGCGCCTGTCCGAGCGCATCGACGTCGTTACCACTACGGTGGGCGATGCCGCAAAGCTCGCCCCCAAGCGCATCGAGATCCCCGGTCACATCGAACACCGCGCTTCGACCTCGCGCTAGTCTGTGTGATATTATATAGACAATGTCATACAGGAGGTATCCATGGCTGCGTCTGTGCTGAGTGTTCGAGTGGACTCGTCAATTAAAGATTCATTTGCCGAGCTGTGCGAAGAACTCGGCATGACTTCGTCCGTTGCGGTCAATATGTTCATGAGGCAGATGTTGCGCGAGCGCTCGCTGCCGTTTGTGCCTTCACTCGGTAAAAGCTCTGCGAGCGAAAGCGCCACAGCGGGCATTTTGGATACCGCTCAGATTGAGTCCGCCGTCCGCGAGGCAGCCAGCCCGATTCCCGCCATCAAAACCGTGATCCTATTTGGATCGTATGCCCGTGGCGAGGCGCGTGCAGATAGTGATATCGACTTGCGCCTCGAAGTCGATCGCGAGCAGGGCTTTGGTCTTTTTGCGTTGTCGGCGTTTGGCGAGGCAGTGCGCAAGGAAACCGGGAGGCAGGTTGATCTCGTCTCGAGTGATCATCTTGATGACGATCTTGCCGCGGTAATCGAGCGCGAAGGAGTGATCCTTTATGATCGCGCGTAAGTCAGACAGCCTGTTCGCGCACGTTTTTTGAGCGCTTGATACGCTTTAACCCTGCGGAAACATTTTTCTGCGAT
>URFP01000063.1:0-9815 GCA_900547235.1 uncultured Collinsella sp.
CCGCAGGGCCGCCGCCGATAACGGCAACGTTGCGCTCGCCGTCGTTGGCGATAGCCTGGGCGCGCAGCTTGGGCAGCACGGCAGTCATGGCCTCGCGGGCGGCCTTGAGCTTGCTGGCGCGGATCTGGGCACCCTCGGGCTCGTAGAACGCACGCTCGCAAGCACGGCCGCAGGGATGCGGGCAGATGGTGCCGGTGATAAACGGCAGGGCGTTGCGCTCGATGATGATGTTGAGCGCGTCCTCGTAGCGGCCCTCGTCAACAGCCGCCAGATAGGCAGGGATATCCTGCTGGATGGGGCAGCTCGTGCGGCACGGCGTGGTAAAGCAGTCGGAAAGCGGGCTCTTGCCGGCGACCTTGCGGTCGGGCAGCGGGCGCAACGGCTTCTTGTAGAGCGGATTGGTGAGCGAGTCGGTCTGGATCGCAGCCACGGCCTCGAGAGAGACGCCCGCAAACGGCTTGCCATCCAGGTCGGTAAACTCGCCGGCCATCTGGCTAAAGCGCTCGTAGCCACCAGGCTTGAGCACGTCGGTCGCCAGGGTGACGGGCCAAATGCCGGCATCGTACAGGGCGCGGATGTTGTAGACCGTGGCGCCGCCGGAGTAGCTGATGCGCAGCTTGCCATCGAACTGCTCGGTAATGCGGCGGGCAGCCTCGATGGTCAGCGAGAACAGCGAACGGCCGGACATATACATCTCGGTGGAAGGCAGCTCGTTCCTCGTCACGTCGACGGGGAAGGTGTTGGTGAGCTTGACGCCAAACTCCAGGCCGCGCTCGGCGCACAGGGCAATCAGGCGCTCGAACATAGGCACGGCATCGGCCCACTGCAGGTCCTCGCGGAAGTGCGTGTCATCGAAGACGATGTAGTCAAAGCCCAGCTCGTTGAGGCGCTGGCGGGCAAACTCATAGCCCAACAGCGTGGGGTTGCACTTGATGTAGGTGTTGAGGCCCTTCTCGGTGATCAGATAGGTCGCGATGCGCTCGATCTCCGCCGGCGGGCAGCCGTGCAGGGTAGACTCGGTGATGGAGTTGGAGACGCGCGCCGGGATGGACTCGACAAACGCGGCGTCAACATGCTCAAACTTGTCCAGGTTAGCGAGAGCCCAGGCACGGCACTCGTTCCAGACGTCGGAGCCGCTGGCGTCCTTCATGCCCTCGATGTAGGCGTCGACCTTGGGGCTCTTAATGCCCTCCAGGTCATAGCCCACCGACATGTTGAAGACAAAGCCGTCCGGGCTGCCCAGACCGTACTCGCGAGCGATCAGGTGGCAGGCAAACCATGCCTTCACGTACTCGGCAAAGGCCTGCGGAACCTCGAGCTCGGTCGACCACTCGCAGTTGTAGCACTCGTCCTGAGCCACGATGCAGGGCTTGTTGACGCACTTGGAGAGCTCCTCGCCGTCCATAACCTGGACGGTCTTGAGCTCAAAGAAGCGAGAACCGGCCACATAGGATGCCACGATGTTCTGGGCAAGCTGCGTATTGGGACCGGCGGCCGGGCCAAACGGAGTCTCGATGCGCTCGTCAAAAATGGGAAGCGCGCCCTCCTGGTTGGTCGCGACCATCTTGCGTACGCCAAAGATGGCGTCCTGGGTCTTGTGCTCCTCGATGATCCAGTTCATCAGCTGCGAAAACGGGATCGGCCTCATGATGTCGCTCATAGTGAGCTCCTCTCTGTAACGCCCGGCGAGACCGCGCGGCGGGCGCAAATACGGTGTAGCGCTAGCACAGCGCCGGCGACCCCGCGGAGGCCGCCTATGCGCGCGTCGGATGCGGCGAAACATCCGACGCGCGCGAATCTCCAATTGGAATTAATACACGCGATCGTTGAGCGTGCTCCAGAGCTTCTTGGACTCAGCCATGGTCCACGCGTTGATCTTTTCCTCATCAATGCCAACGAACTCGCGATCCTTGTACAGGACGCGGCCGTTGATGATGGTGGTACGGCAGTTTTTGCCCATCATGCCAAAGAGCATGTGGCCGTCGATGTTCTCCTCGCTCAGCGGCGTAAAGGGCTTGTAGTCCATGACGATGACGTCGGCGGCAGCGCCGGCCTCGAGCACGCCGAGCTTGCGATCGAAGTACTTGCTCGCCATCTTGGCGTTGTTCTCGAACAGCATCGTCATGGCCTCGCACCAGCCCACGTTGGGCATGGCGGCGTTGTGGCGCTGAATGATCAGGAAGACCTTGAGGCTCTCGAGCATATCGTGGGTGTAGGCGTCGGTGCCCATGCACACGGGAATGCCGCGGCGGAAGAACTCGAGCACGGGGGCGCAGCCCACGGCGTTGCCCATATTGGATTCGGGGTTGTTAACCAGCCAGGTGCCGGACTCCTTGACGATATCCATCTCGGCGGGCGTCACATGGATGCAGTGGCCCAGCATGGTATCGGGACCCAGCAGGTTGTGCTGCAGCAGGCGCTCGACGGGGCTGATGCCGCCGCGGTTGAGGCGGGAGTCCCACACATCGTTCATGCCCTCGCACACATGGATGTGGAAGCCGGTCAGGCCGTTGTTGGCCTCGGCCATCTTGTCCATGGTCTCGTCCGAAAGCGTGAAGGTGGCATGTCCGCCAAACATGGCGGCGATCATGTGGTTGTCGTTATCGCGACGCTCCTTGGCGGCCCACTGGGCAAACTCGGCGTTCTCGGCAATGGCCTGGTCGCATTTTTCCTGGCCGCGGCGATCGGAGACCTCGTAGCACAGGCACGAACGCATGCCCAGCTCCTGAGCGGCATCCTTAATGGTAAAGAGGCTTCCCGGGATCTCGCAGAAGCTCGCATGGTGATCGAAGATCGTGGTGACGCCATCGCGGATGGAGTCCAGGATCGTGGCATAGGCGCTGGCCTTGGTGCCGTCGAGCGTCAGGTTGTCGTCGATCTTCCACCACTGCTGCTCAAGATTCTCCAGGAAGTTGGTGGGGTTGCAGCCCTTAATGGCAAGGCCGCGGGCCAGACCCGAGTAGATGTGGGTGTGGCAGTTGATGAGTCCGGGCATGATGAGGTTGCCCTGGGCGTCGACGTACTCGGCATCCGGGTACTTGGCCTTGAGCTCGCACTCGGGGCCCACTTCGACGATCGTATCTCCGTCAATGGCGACTGCACCGTTGGGGATGAACGGGGCCTGAGCGTTGCGGGTAAAGACGGAACCGTTAGCGACCAGAAGCATGGATGCTCCCTTCGACATCAGAGGCGGGGTTTGACACCTCTGACATGGCGGAGTGCGAAGCGCCGGCCTACACCGGAAACGGGCCCTCTCCCGTCAACGCTTCACCAAAGGGACAAACCCTTTGAAGTGCGGCTTGGCGCCGCATAGCGTCGGCGGACGAGGCGATGCGTCCGCCGACGAATAGCACCGAATTGGTTACTTCTTGCTCTCGGGCAAGACCAGATCCACGGCAGCGTCCTTGGCAGCATCGATGTGCTGAGCCACGACCGGCGTCTGCGGAAGGATCAGATTGAGCACGATGGCCATGATGGCGGTGGGGGTCACGGCGTTGGAGCCGATGACGGTGGACACCCAGGTGGGCATACCCTCGCCGGCAAGGCAGCCGCTGGCCATCCAGATACCCAGGCCAAAGACGACGGAGGTACCGACGATGGTGGTAGTGCGCTGCGTGAGGCCCTCGCGGGTGAACATGCGCACGCCGTTCATGGTGATGGTGCCAAAGACGCCGACGGTCGCGCCGCCGATGACGGGCTGCGGGATAGCGGAAAGGACGGCAGAGAGCTGCGGGAACAGGCCGGCGATGGCAAAGACGGCCGCGATGATCACAAAGACCCACTTGTTGACGACCTTGTTGGAGCAGATGATGCCCACGTTCTGGCCAAGGGCGCTGGTGGGAAGACCGCCCAGCAGGCCGCCGACCATAGAGGTGAGGCCCTGGGACACGATAGCGCCGGAGAGCTCGCGCTCGGTGGGCATACGGTCGATGGAGCCCAGGCAGGCGGCGGAGACGTCACCGATAACCTGGATGGCAACCATGGGGAACACGACGGCGAGGGTAATGCAGACCTCGGGATCAAACTCGAGCGCGTAGGGCATGAGCTTGGGGAGGGCAAAGACTTGAGCGGTGGCGACGCTGGAGAAGTCGATCATGCCAAAGGGGATCGAAACGATCATGCCAACGATCATGCCAAAGAACACGGATCCCAGCTTGAGCGTGCCCTTGCCAAAGTTGGCGAGCGCAAAGACCACGGCGAAGGTGATAAGAGCGACGCACCAGGCCTGCGGAGTGCCCCACAGCGGCGTGCCCATACCGCCGGCCATATACTTGACGGCCGTGGGATAGAGTGAGACGCCAATGGAGAAGATGACCGTACCGGTCACGACGGGCGGGAACAGCCACTTAATCTTGCTGTAGGCCAGACCAAAGAGGACCGCGACGGCACCGCCGACAATCTCGCCGCCCAGCAGCGCACCAAAGCTAAAGCCCGAGGCACCCATGGCCTGCAGGGCCGGCAGGAACGCGAACGAGACGCCCATGACGATGGGCAGGCCGCCGCCGATGCGGCGGAAGGGAGCGAAGGCCTGAAGGGCCGTGTCGATTGCCGAAAGAATGAGCGCAACCTGAATGATGTCGGTGCTCTGCTGGCTATTAAAGCCGTAGACGCCGGCCATGATGACAGCCGGGGTGATGATACCGGCAAACGAAGCCAGTACGTGCTGAAGGGCACACGGGATCATTTCCTTAACGGGAGGCATGCCTTCACGAGTGAACAGGGCTTCAGTGCCGTTCGTAACCGTCTCCTGGGTCATTTGACCACCAATCCTCGAAATAGTTGTTTCGCATCTAACGCTCTATTGTGACGCAGTGCGGGGTTGAGGTTGTGCCTTCGTTGCATATCGTATTAAAGATGATTCTCATTCTCAATAATAATTTTTTGTTATCAGACTATTCTTTAGCTGAGATAATGCATTTCCGCAGGTCAGGAAAGTGTCTGGTCAAAATAACATCTAACTTTTCTTTTGGTCAACCGTTTACCGCCAAATTCCTACCGTTCGTCTGTATTACGCAATGTACCTGCGGATATACGAGATGAAGAGTAGCGTGTTACCATGAGAAAAAATTGTTATGAACCTTCCGATTTCACCCAAAGGAGTTGCCCGTGAACGAGACCGTACGTCGCTTTTTGCCGATGGTCGATTTCCTGGAGCAGATACTCGGTAAGAACAGCGAGATCGTCCTGCACGATTTCTCGGATCCCGACCACGCCATCGTCGATATTCGCAACGGCATCGTGAGCGGCCGTAAAGTCGGCGGTCCCGCCACCGATCTGGCGCTCAAGATCATGCACGACCCCAAGTATCGCGACCTGCCGTTTATTACGGGCTACGAGGGGCGCGGTGCCGGTGGCAAGACGCTGGAGTCCGCGACGTTCTTTATCCGCGAAAATGACGAGATCGTCGGTATGCTCTGCGTCAACACCGACCTCTCGACCGTGCGCTCCATCAACGCCATGGCGCAGCAGCTCATGACATGCTTCGACGCGGCGCCGACGCGCACAGAGCCCGCGTCTATCGAGGTCGAAAGCCTTTCGGAGTCCACCCAGGAGCTCATCGACCGCAGCATTGCCGAGTTGCTGAGCGCGCGCGGGCTGGATGTAGCGTCGCTTGGTCAGAGCGACCGCGTGGACGTCATTCGCCACCTTAACGGCAACGGTGTATTTATGCTCAAGGGCGCCGTGGCCTGCGCCGCCACCTCGCTGGGCATCTCGGAGCCCAGCGTCTACCGCTACCTGCAAAAAGTCCGCAAGGAGGGCTAAACGTGATCCCTTGGGGACGAAGGGAAACGGATCATTTTTGTCGCATCGCTTGACAAAAGACCCTGCAGCTCGCACGCGCTGCAGGGTCTTTTTGCATGTCATGTTTAGTTGTTACCAACACCTTAGAGAGCGGCGACAACCTCGATCTCGACCAGACCGCCAGCCGGAAGGGCGGCAACCTGGAAAGCGCTGCGCGCGGGGAACGGAGCCTCGAACTTGGAGGCGTAAATCTCGTTCACGGCGGCAAAGTCGGCGATGTCGGCCAGGTAGACCGTGGTCTTGACGACATCGGCAAACGTGGCGCCGGCAGCGGTCAGCAGAGCCTCGACGTTGGCGAGGGACTGCTTGGCCTGGGCCTCGACACCCTCGGGCAGCTTGCCGGTCGCGGGATCGATGCCCAGCTGGCCGGACAGAAACACCATGTTGCCAGTCTGGATACCGGGGGAATACGGGCCGATGGCTGCGGGTGCGTTATCGGAAGACACGACGGTCTTGCTCATGTTTTTCTCCTTACAAGTAAAAGGGAACGGGAGCGCGGCGTTCACACCGGGAGGCACAGTTCGGTCTGAACACCGCGCTTGATTGGGATAGTAGGGGATGAGTTTGCCCGATGCAAGATAATTATCAGCCTTCGAGAATATTTTATCGCCCAACGGTTTCCCCGGACCGCTGAACGGTTCTCATATGAAGCAGCCAGTCCAAGCTGCTGAAGACTTTATCCCGCTTAGAGCACGGGCATCGCCTGCCGCAATGGCACCACTATACTTTTGATTATCTGAGCATTTTGAAAGGCAGGATATGACCGCAACCGCCAGTCGAACCACCAACCGTAGACCCGAGCTCTTGGCCCCCGCCGGAGGCCCGGAGCCCTTCGCCGCCGCACTCGCTGCCGGGGCAGACGCCATCTACTGTGGCATGGGCAGCTTCAACGCCCGCCGCAAGGCAACGAACTTTACCGACAAGGCCTTTGAGCAGGCCTGCCGCGCTGCACACCTGGCCGGCTCGCGCGTCTACGTCACGGTCAACATCGTCATCAAGCAGTCCGAGATGGCCGATGCGTTGCAACTCATCCATCGCTGCTCCACGCTGGGCGCCGATGCCTTCATCATCCAGGACTGGGGTCTGTTCTTTGAGGTCAAGCGCACGATGCCCGGCATCGAGACGCATATCTCGACCCAGGCGAACATCCATGACGACCGCGGAACCATCTGGTGCCGCGAGCAGGGCGCCGACCGCGTGACCCTCTCGCGCGAGCTCTCCATCGACGAGATCGCCGCCATCCACGACGCCGCGCCCGATGTCGACCTCGAGGTCTTTAGCCACGGTGCCATCTGCTTTTGCTACTCGGGTCTGTGCCTGCTGTCGAGCTTTGCCATGGCGGGCCGCTCGGCCAACCGCGGCATGTGCGCCCAGCCCTGCCGCCTGCCCTACGAGCTAATCGACGAGAACGGCCGCACGCTCTCCCCCGCCGGTCGCGAGCGCGCGCTGTGCCCGCGCGACACCAACACTTCGCAGCTTGTTCGCCGTCTGTATGACGCCGGCGCCGCATCGCTCAAGCTCGAGGGCCGCATGAAGGCGCCCGATTACGTGTATTCCATCGTCGACGTGTATCGTCATCAGATTGATGACATGCTGGCCGGAACCACCGTTGCCAAGGACGAGAAAGCCGCCCGCCAGCGCCAGCTCAAGCGCTGCTTTAACCGCGACTTTACGCACGCCTATCAGGACGGCACCTCGGGCGACGAGATGATGAGCTATGAGCGTTCCAACAACCGCGGCCAGATCGTGGGCACGGTGCTGGGCAGCCGCCCGGCCAACCGCGATGTGCGCGGCCTCAAGCCCGACGACCGCCGTCGCCGCGCCGCCATCGCCCGCATTGAGCTGTTTGAGCCCGTGGGCAAGGGCGACCTGCTGGAGCTTCGCCACGATAACGAGTTTGACCAGTTCCTGACCACCATTGCCGCCGATGATGCCGCAGCCGGTGAAGTCATCGAATGTCGCGTACCCCGCAGCATGCCCGAGGGCTGCCGCGTCCGCGTGATTCGCAGTCAGCGTGCCATCGACGCCGCCGGCGCCGCGCTCAAGCGCGATGTGCTGCGCCGCCGAGCTGTTGATGTGTCCGTCGTGGCGCGTCTGGGCGAGCCGTTTACCGTTACGCTCACCTGCTGCGACGACCCTTCGCTTACGGCCACGGCCACGGGCTTTACCGTCGAAGCCGCCAAGACCCGTGCGGTCGAGGCGTCCGATCTGGTTGAGCACGTCGGCCGCATGGGCTCCTCTCCCTTTGAGGCTGCGAGCTTTGAGGTGGCGCTCGATGAGGGCTGTGGCATGGGTTTCTCCGCCGTACATAAGGTGCGCGCCGCCGCTTGCAAGGCGCTGGAAGAGGCCATTCTGGCGCCGTACGCGGAGCGCGCGAAAACGCTCGAGCTGCCGGCGATTGTCACCAGTGATTCCCGCCCCGCGCCCGAGCACTACCGCGACGAGCCGCAGATCTGCGCCACCGTCACCTCGCTCGAGGCCGCCGAGGCAGCGCGGGCGGAGGGTGCAACGCGCATCTACATGACCACCGACGCGCTCGATGCGGCCAAGCTCTCCCCCGCCGATACGTTTGAGCAGGGCATCGTACCCGTGCTCGATGAGGTCTGCCGCGCCGTTGACCACGTCCGCTTTGACCCATGGGTTGTTGCCGGCGCCACGGTCGCTATTGGCAATATCTCCGAGCTTGCCCTGGCCGCCCAGGTTGGCGCCACGGCCGAGATTCGCTCTTGCCTGCCCGTGCACAACACGCCTTGCATGGAGGCACTTGCCAAGCGCGGAGCCGGTGCGTTTTGGCTCTCGCCCGAGATCACGCTCGACGAGATCGTCTCACTCGGCGCCGACGCGCCCGCGGCTCTGGGCATCACCGTCTTTGGCCGGCCGCGCGTCATGACAAGCGAGCACTGCATCCTGCAGGTGGCCAACGGCTGCATCCACGATTGCGCCAACTGCCGTCTGCGTGCCCGCAAGCTGTCGCTCAAGAATATCGACGGAAAGGTCATGCCCGTCCGCACCGACATCCACGGCCGCTCTCGCCTGTACGATGCCTACCCCATCGACCCCACGCCGCAGGTTCCTCAGCTGCTCGATGCCGGCGTGCGTCGTCTTATGGTGGACGGAACGCTGCTCGAGACGGATGAGGTGGGCCGTGCCGTCGCCCGCGTCCGTCGCGCCGTCGAAGCAGCGCAGGCCGGCCGCAAGCCCGCCGCCCGCCTACGCGGGGCGACCTCGGGCTGCATGTTTGTGGGAATTAGCTAACCGAAAGGCTTACACGTGAACGAAGAACCTCAAGTCCTCTACTGCGACGCCTGGCTCATGGCCATCGACAAGCCCGCCGGCATGATCGTCCACGGTGACGGCACCGGCGAGCGCACGCTCACCGACTTCGCCAGCGACCTGCTGCTGGCGATGGGCGACGGCTTTGCCGCGACCGACATGCAGCCGCTCAACCGCCTGGACCGCGACACCACCGGCGTGGTGCTGTTCTCGCTCGACAAGCAGACGCAGCCCGCCTTTGACCAGATGGTGATCGACCACGCTTTCGAAAAGCACTACCTGGCGCTCGCCGAGGGCAAAATCGACTGGAACGAGAAGCTCATCGACAAGCCCATCGCCCGCGACCGACACGACAGTCGAAAGATGCGCGTCGGCGCCAGCGGCAAGCCGTCTCAAACGCGCGTGAAGGTGCTCAAGCGCCTCAAGAGCCGCCGAGGTCTGCCCACGCGCTCGTATATCGATGTCGAGCTGCTCACCGGCCGCAAGCACCAAATCCGTGTGCATCTGGCGAGCGAGCGTCATCCCCTGGTAGGCGACGACCTGTACGGCACGCCGCTTCCTTGCGGCCTCATGCTCCATGCCCACAGCGTGTCCTTCACGCATCCCGTAACCGGCGAGCACATCCACATCGAAGCTCCCTGCCCCTGGGAGCCCTAAACCACCACAAAGGGGACAAGCACCTTTATGGTGGTTTTGCCGCAATGGCTCAGCCGCGGTCCCAAAACGTCTCGATCTGTAAC
>URFP01000064.1:0-9649 GCA_900547235.1 uncultured Collinsella sp.
CCTCCCCCGCAGCAGCGGCGGCCTTCTCGGCAGCGGCCTTGCGCGCCTTGGCCTCGGCGGCGGCACGGACCTTCATGGCCTTCTCGCGCGCGGCCTTCACCTCGGGCGTGATAACGCTCATGGGCTCGGCAGTCGAAACCTGGTAGAAAAAGCCCTTAAAGTCGATCTGCATGTCGGTGACGGCAAGACCAAACAGGTCGTGGGCCTCGTTCTCAAACGGGAACACCGCGGGGTAATACGAGCTGATGGACGGAATCTCCTGGTACTGGTCGATACCCTCGACCACCAGGTTCTCAATCGCATAGTTTCCGTCCCGCGCGATCTGCTCTTGCGCAGCGCGGACGTTGATAAACGTATAGACCAGGCGATACGATCCGTCGTCCACACAGCGCTCGGCATGCATCTGCACAAAGCGCGCGCCGGCGCCCTTGAGCGCCTGCACATGCGCCAGGAGCTCGTCGATCCCGACGGTGGTATAGATTGCCTTTTGCATTACTCGGCCTCCTTCGCAGCGGCGGGCGCGGCGGGCTTCCCGACAGGCGCGTCACCGGCACCATCAGTCCCGGCCCCCGCGGCCACAAACCCGTCCTCGCCCAGCTCAACGCCACCGTCCCAGGTTGCGGCGCCGCCCACGGTAAGCGGATCGCCGCCAGCACGCATCACGGCCTCCTTCTGATCCAGGATGCCGCACGCCTCCACAATGGCGTCAATCACCGTCTCGGGACGAATGGCACATCCGGGCGCGTACACGTCCACGGGAATTGCGCGGTCCACGCCGCCGATCACGTTATAGGCATCGCGGAATACGCCGCCCGAGCATGCGCAGATACCGCAGGCCACCACGCACTTGGGCTCGAGCATCTGGTTGTAGATCTGGCGCACGACGGGCAGGTTCTGGGCATTGACCGAGCCCGTCACCAAAAAGATATCCGCATGCTTGGGGTTGCCGGTGTTGACCACGCCAAAGCGCTCCGCATCGAACAGCGGCGTGAGCGAGGCCAGCACCTCGATATCGCATCCGTTGCAGCTCGAGCCGTCGTAATGAATAACCCACGGCGAGCGCGACATTTTATGATCCATGGATGCCGCCTCCTAAATAAACACGTCGACGAGGATGGGCATAAGGTTGAGCAGGCCAAACACCAGCGCCACACCCCAGCCGAGCTTAAAGCAGCTGCGCCAGGTGCTGCGGGCAAAGGTGTTATCAATCAGCACCTCGACAAAATACGTCGCGGCCATCACGACCAGGGCGACCAGCCAGCTCACCGGGTTGTCCCAAACAAAGAACATGCCCACCCACATCAAAAACAGCACGGTCTCGCACCAGTGCATAAGGGTCATCTTGGCCAGCGTGCCGCCGCTCATCTCGGTGGCGACGCCCTGGACAATCTCCTGATGCGCGTGATGCGAGTACGAAAGGTCAAACGGCGACTTGCGCAGCTTGATGGTGAGTACCGCGAGCAGCGCGAGGAAAATGGGCGCGCTGTACACGATGATGGGGGCTGACTGCCCCGTTACGGCGATGGAATCAAAGCTATCGGTGGCAAGGTACAGGCCCACGCTCATCAGCAGAACGGCGGGCTCGTAACTCATGACCTGCAGCAGCTCGCGGTCGGCGCCGACCTGGGCAAACGGGCTTTGCGTCGAGGCGGACGCCAGCACCACAAAGATCGCGGCGAGCGTCACCATAAAGGCGCACAGCAGCGTGTTGGAGCCCGACACAAAGATGCCGCCACCCACGACGGTAAAGATGAGCGCGCATGCCATATAGGTGTCGTCCATGGTGTTTACGCTGGCAGGGGCCTTGCGCAGCAGCTTGGCAACGTCGTAGAAGGGCTGCAGCAGGCGCGGGCCCACGCGGCCCTGCATGCGAGCCGAAAGCTTACGGTCAAGACCGTCGATCAGGCCGCCCACAAGCGGCGCCAGCAGGGCAAACACCACGGTGCCAATAAAAATACCCACGACACCCGAGCCTTCGAAATACTTACCGCGCAGCACCGAGGGCGCGCTCATGGCAAGCCGCTCGGGCCCAATCCATGCGCAGCACAGCAGCGCAAACAAGATAATGCTGCAGCACACGACGCTACCCGCGGGGCCAATACGCTTCTCGCCAAGGGCGTCCACCGAGTACCAATTGCGCTTTTCGGCCTTCACCTCGCGTCCCATCGAGCCGCGGAAATGACGGTAATTATCGGTTCCCACACCCGAAAGATATACGTTTACGTGCGGTTTGTTGCTCACGCGGAATGAAGTCAGCAGCACCACGGCGATAAACGCCACGATAACCACCATCAGATACATGGCGTCCTTGCCAATAACGTACGGCACGCGGCCAAACACCATGGCCAAGTAAGGCGACACCAGGCCGCTCGAGATAACCGGGAACGCCACGCAGCACAGAATCAGCAGCGCGGCGATGGTGTTGAGGGCCATCCATTCGGTCTTATGGACATTGACCTCAACGTTTTGAGCCGTGGGGTCGACGCCCGAAAGCTTGGCAAGCCACTTACCCCAGAAGAAGAACGTCGCGGCCGAGCCAAAGGCCAGCACCATGATCATGAGCACGTTGCCGGTCTGCGCAAACGCCACCAGGGCGCCCCACTTGGACACGAGCATGCCAAACGGCGCCACAAACATGCCCATGATGCCCAGCATCATCAGGCGCGTCAGGCGCGGCATGCGGCTGAACATACCGTCCATGTCCTCGATATTGCGGCTGCCGATATGATGCTCGGCCGTGCCCACGCACAGGAACAGCAGCGACTTGGCCACCGTATGGAACAGGATCAGGAAGATGGCCGCCCATACGGCCTCGGGCGCGCCGACGCCCAGGCAGGCGCTGATGAGGCCCAAGTTGGAAATGGTGGAGTACGCGAGCACGCGTTTGGCGTTGCTCTGCGAGATGGCCATGAGGGCTGCCAGCAAAAACGTGATGGCGCCCACACTCGTGACCATAAAGCCCGTCACGGGATAGATGGCATAGAGCGGGCTGAGCTTGACCATCAAAAACACGCCGGCTTTGACCATGGTGGACGAGTGCAGCAGGGCGCTCGTAGGAGTGGGGGCAACCATAGCACCGAGCAGCCAGGTATGGAACGGCATCTGCGCGGCCTTGGTAAGGGCGGCGAGCGATAGCAGGACGACCGGCATCACCAGTAACGCGGACTGCGCGGTGCCGGCGCCGGAAAGCTCGATCATGCCCGAGATGGTCAGCGGCATGCCGCTAACGTGCAGATACATGAGGCCCGCCAAAAACGCGATACCGCCCAGCATGTTGAGGATGATCTGGGTGAAGGCGTTTTTAATGGCCTCGGGCGTGCGCGTATAGCCAATCATAAGAAACGAGCACACGGTGGTGATTTCCCAGCCGCAGAACAGCCACTCCAGGTTATCGCTCGTCACGATGACAAACATGGCCGAGAGGAACAGGAACATAAGCGCCAGGAACTGCGGGCGACGGTCGGGCGCGGTCTGCCCGCGCAGCGCTGCCTCGTGCTCGTCGTGCGCCTGGAAGTCCTTCATGTAGCCCAAGGCATACACGCAGATCAGACTGCCGACGATGCCGACGGCGAGGACCATAATCACGCTCATGTAGTCTAGGTAGAGCGGCGTCGCCGTGACGGCTTCGGCCGCGGGCAGCGTCATGGCTGCAAAGGCGAGCGAGCCCACCAGCTGGATTATGCCGAGCACCGTGGTGAGCGCGTTCCTATATTTGTACGCGTTGTACAGGATGACGGCGCACAGGATGACGTCGATGACGGAGCTGATGACGGAGAGCATGTGCGAGGTGCCCGGTGCCACCTCGAAGCTCTGCGGGCCCGTGCCAAAAAACATGACGGCGACTACAACCGTCACCGCCATAATGATGCCAGAGCCTACAAGCCCTAGCGCATCGCGGGCGCGGTCACCGCGCGCGAGCAGCATGCCCAGCGCCGGTACCAGCGGAAACAGGGTAAGGAAATACAGTAGCGTCATACCATCACTCCCCCATGCAAAAACGCTGCAATTGTTTAACGTTATAGCTCAGTTGAGGAGTAGCGGCGGCGGGTTTTCGGTCAACTGAGGAGTTTTAGGCGTACGGGGTAACGAGTCTGTCCGCTTTGGAGCAGAGAGGCGACGCTCCCCCTATCGCGGCGGCGGGCGCACGGGCCACTGCGCGCGGTTTATTAACCACTTTGGAGGATGTTCCAGTAGGCTCACGACGGTCCAAAAAGTTGGCGCGGCAAGAAAAATGCGCCCCTGTGGGCGCACCATCCCGTTCGCTATTCCGCCTTTTTAACGCGCGGCTTGCGACCGCGCGGCTTATCAACCAGCGCGGACTCACCGCTCTCGCGATACTGGCGGCACCAAGCCTTGACCGAAGACTCGCTGGGAATCTTGTGCTTGATCATGGCCTCGCGAACCGTTAAGCCGTTTTCCAAGCGGTCCTTGACCACGGCGAGCTTAACTTCGTACGAATAGGTGTGATGATGCGAACCGGCGTTGAGAACGGCGTCGGCACCGCCCACGGCATACGCGCGGGCCCACTGACGAGCCGTGGCCTGGGGAATGCCAAGCTCCGCGGCGAGGGCGCGATGACCGACCCCCTCTTGGAGGATCTCGACGGCGCGCTGCCTAACCTCGGGCGCATGCGTGCGAGTCCTTGTTGCTTCTGACATACCTGCCACTTCTTAGCCCTAAACGTTTACCTGTTTTCTTACGTGCATGTTAGATAGTAGCATTTTGCTGTTTGCGCGTAGCAGTTAATTGAAAATTGCAACGGTGGCATCTGGACATTTGCCATTAATTTGTAACAGTTCTTTAGGTTTTATTTACGCAGCTAGTTGGCTCGCGGCTCATTGACGGTGTTTTACCAACCAGATTGGTATCTTTTTGTTTGGCTGGTATGGTTTGTGCAATTATTAACCCCTCGTCAGCCCGCATCTAACATGTCAGCTTTCCACTTAACTTTCCAGCTTTCCACCTTAGGTGGTAAGTTAAGTGGAAAGTTGGAAAGTTAAGTGGAAAGCAATAAAGAGAGCGGCAACTGGATGGTTGCCGCCCCGCTTTCTCGAGGTCAGTTGGTCCCGGAGCCGTGCTGAATGCCCTCCGTGTTGATGCGTGCCAGCGTGTACGTCACACAGTCAGAGTGCGCATAGTCGGCGAGGTTGCTGACGTTGACCGGCGTGTCGTTGACACCGCCGCCGGTCATATTGGCCGTAAGCACCAAACGGTAGTTGGCATAGGTTTTTTGGCTTTTACCCTCAGTTTGGCTCTTACCCTCAACATCGGTGTTCACCTTAACGCGGAAGGCATGCGCAAAGGCAAGGCTGTTGTCGTCGAGCGTGGCGAACTTACCGCCAGTCTTGTTGTCGGTAAAAACGTAGCTGTTACCGCTCAAAGAACCCGCGCCCAGCTTGTCGCTACCGAGCACCGTAATATATTTCGAGATATCGCTCACCTCAGCATACTTGCCCGTGTCCTGGCGTTGCTGCAAGCTCAGCGTGTACGTCACCGTGTCGGCATTGGAGATCATGGCCTCGGCACCCGCGAGCTTGGATAAGTCGTATGTCCCCACCAGAGCGATCTCGCCGTCGGCGGACTTGAGGTCATCGATGTTGATGCCCAACTGCGACTTCTTTGAAGCCTCGAGCGCAATAGTCGATGAGCCCACATCCATGCGATAGTATCCAGCGCGACCATCGGTGTATGCCGAGTTGCTACTGGTGCTGAGCGTGTCGGCATGCGTTGAAAGGTACGCGCGGTAGTTGGGCTTGGTGTACTTGTCTTTGCCACTATCCTGCGAAGCGACAATACCGGCCTGGCACGCGGGCTCCGTCATGGTGAGATTCGCCTTCATAGTGATGGTGAACTCGTGGTAGCCATGGCTCTTGGCAGCCTCGCGAATGCCAGAGAGGTCGATGGCGCCGCTGCCATCGGCAAGCACAAGCGACATGTCGCTGCCGGTCTTTGAAGACCAAGACTTGGCCTCAACCGCCGGCTCCTCTGCATCGGCGGGCTTCCATCCATTAGCGCGATTCCACTTGTAGTAGGTATTCCCTACCTGCACGTAGAACGAATACGTGCCCTGGGTTCCAGTCGGGTAGCCATGCGCGCCCGCGGCATTGCCCTTTTCATAGTTCACCAGCGAGGAATCCAGCTGGTAGTAAACCGTATCGGAATCCGTGTACTCCTGATCGCCAAATTTGATGGTGTCTCTCACTTTCATATTGAGCGGATAGGTCGTGTCGATCATCGTCATCTGCTTAGTGCCGGACTCCTGATCCTCCAAGCTATGCGTATAGTTCGACGCCACGCTGTACGTCGAAGCGGTGTTATGGTGATCGTCTTCGTCCAGCCCATTGTCGCCCGTTCGCAACGTGTAGTTAATGCGAGTGTTGACGCTCGTGTTTCCAATCTCCGTGGCGGTGTAGCCGTTTACGCTGGCAGAGTTACTCGGAGTTCGAACTACCAGATAGAAGTTCTCAGTCACCGGGCTCTCGTTGGGAACACTCAACTTATACAGCGTCTTCTTAGCATTAACGTCGGCGGCTGTTTTGGGGCGATAGTATTTGTCGCCAATCTTAGCGGTGGCGTCGTCAACGGTCGTCTCGACCCATGAACCGTTGATGTTATCTTGGCTCGCCGTTACACCGACTTCCTCGCTCAACCAAGGCTCAATGTATTTCTTATTACCGGCATCTGCAAAATCGGACAAACTCACCGAATCTGTTCCACCCGCACCGACCGTATAGTGATATTCCTTGTTGTTATTTGCCGTGTCCACCAGCGTAAGCTGGGTACCAGCCGGCATTGTCCCCTTGGCGCCATCGCCCAAGAACTTGATTTTCTTCTGCAGCGGCCTCATGGAACCGCCGCTCGCAAGGTAGGTATTCCAACCGTAGTTGGTCGTCTTGCCGTACGCTTGGCCGTAGGTCCAAGTGAGATACCCCGTCATGGTTTCGCCGCTACCGATCAGCACGTGCGCGTTGGCACCACGCCCGGTATAGTTGCTCGATTTGAAGTTAGACCCCTCAACAAAGGTGGCCGTAAAGTCAACCTCGAGCATGCGCTTGACGATGATTGGAACCTGCACTTTATAGCTCTGTCCAGCCTCGGTAAAGGTAACGGTCAACAGGGTAAAGCGGCCCTTCTCGTTGTCCCACGTGGATCCGCTCGTGCGGAATTTCATCTTTGAGGAGCCCTGATTTTCAATTGAAACTGTAGGAATGGAGTCCTTATCCCTCACGAAGTGCCCATTCTCGTCGAGCACAAACGTCTCCAGATTTGCGGTCACGTGCTTCGCCGCTGTGCTGTTTAGGCGCTTCGCATCCGAATAGCCACCGTTCGTCACAATATTGAGATAGCTCTCCACCGTCGTGGTGTCACCGCCGGAGAGGACGAGGACGTCGAAGTTCTTGTCTTTATCTACCTTCTTGCTTTCATTGTTACCGTTGAATGATCCAATGCATGATCTCTCATCAAAGCCGCTCGCATCGTTCTGGTATTCACCAGAGTCGTTGCTGCCACCGATGTTGGTATAGGCATAGCTGCCGGACTCGCTCTTGCCGGCCTTAGCCTCGCTCTTGATAGTCTCAACCAGTCCCACATTCGCGCCGTCGCCAAAGAGGTAGCGGTCAGTGGTGTCGAATTCGGACACGCGTACCGCTATTTTGCTTGTAGGACTCGTAGTGACATAGGGAGACGCGGCAACCGTCTCATTGCCGGAGGCATCGTCGTCACTGTAAAGCGTGACATTTTTGTCGGGCGCGGCAAGCGCGTCTTTGTAGTCACCAAACGCAACGTAGGAAACCATATTGATTTGTTTAACCGTGCTTTGGTCCGCAGACGTATCGAATAGCAGCGGCGGAAGGTCATCCCGAGCCTTCTCGTTGCCCGGCTTAATATCAATACCCGCCGCATATATTTTAAGACCGCTCTTAGCATCGCCAAAGAAAACGCCTTGGCCGTTTTTGCCTTGGAAGTCATTGCTATCGAAGAGAACGTTTGCAAGATTGAAGACGCCCCTTCCGTCGCCACCAAGCCCGCCAGAACGGCTTTTGTTGTTGCTGCCTTGTGAACTCTCCCATGCATTCCTGCGGTTTATAAACACGTTGTTCATGATCACCGTGTTTGTGATGCTGAACGTCGGCGCACCGCCCAGAGAGCCGTTGATGCCGCCAGCATATGAACTACTAAAAGTATTGCCGCTAATCACAACGTTGTTGCAGACCACTGAAGGCGAATTGGATATGCTGCCGGAGATTCCTCCGGACACTTCTCGGGACTCAATGTCGATGTTGCTCACTTCGCAAGAGTCGAACTTGAACTCATTACCGCCTGTTACATAGCCCACGATGCCGCCAACGTTCTTAAGAGGGTCCGCGTTTGCCGCACCAAGCACCGGCTTTATCGTCGTATCGCTCGTCACAACAAGCTTGTAGGCACATACGTTGCCCTTTGCCTCACCGATGAAGCCACCAACCCCACTCGTTTTGCCAGCATTCGAGGGTACCTTTACCGAGACGTTCTTAATGGTTGCCTTCCCACCGGCAATCGAATCTGTGGTGGTCGGATCCGCATTCACATACACCGCGCCACCGCTAACACCAATTACGCCGCCCGCCCTTGGATCGGTTGACATCGACTCAATCGTAGAATCTCTTGCAATATCCTTATCGCTCGTCGTCCAAACACCACCCTGCGAGCCCTCGTTGAGTTTGCCAACGAAGCCGCCGGTGTTTTGCCCGCCATTGACAGTCATTCCGTCATACGAACAATCGTAGAGTTTAACCGGGGACGGCTGTCCGCCCGTTCGATTGACCATCCAGGTGATATCGCTCTTGTCAGTGCTGCGAGCTCCATAGCCCGACGCACCAATTAGGCCGCCGACATTGGTGGGCCCGTTCACGCCGCATTTCGTCATCTCGACCGTGCCGTATTTTCCGTAACCCTCGAGCGAGTTCGCGTTTGCCGTGGTGCCCGCGAGCAGGCCGACACCAATCTGCCCAGCAAAATCCGGCGTCGTAAGCGACGGGAGATTCTTATTCTCGCCTGTTGCAGCCGGGCTGTACGTTACATATCTAAAGGAAATGTTGCAGTCGTCGAACTTTAGGTTCTGGACGGCATAGCCGCCGTTGCCCGTAGCGTCAGTGCCGTCTGCTGCCGGAGTGCCGATGCTCTCCGACACGTTGGTCGAGGTGTACGTTACGGTGCCAAAGAGAGCACCCACTCCGGTGAGTTTGTAATTGTCGTCGGTGTACTCCGTGATGTCATACGGATTCTTATCGCTGCCATCGCTTCCATTACTGCCCACTTTGATAGTTGCGCCGTTGCCGTTGATGCACGCGACAAGCGGCACGATGCGATCTCGGTCGGCGCCATTGGCGGATGCACACGCGTTTGAGTAGTAACGTCCCGAGAGACCCGTGTAACCCGTACCGTAAGGCGTCATGTCATAATCAATGTCCTTGTCCGTGTTCACGAACTGCAAATCCATTCCCGAGACCTGCGCGGTGCAGATGTAGCCCGTCTGCCACGTTGCGTATTTCTTTACTAGGTAGGGGGAGTTAACGCCCGAGCCATCGCCTGCGTATTCGAGCGCGTTATCCTCTGACTGGATACCGGGGCTTTTCATGTCATCGCTTATCGCATTAGCAAAGTCTTCAGC
>URFP01000065.1:0-9633 GCA_900547235.1 uncultured Collinsella sp.
GGTACCGCCTCGCGGTGACATCGTTTTTATGTCAACCTTGGTCTAACAGAGCCAATAAAAAAGGGTGGTCGGACAATTCGACCACCCCAAAACACCCTTATGTTGCCGCAGACTACTTGCGGACGACCTTGACGATGGCATCGCCAGCGGAGACAGCGGAGTCAGCCTCGACGGCGAGCTCGACGTCGGCGAACTCGGCGGTGTTGGACACGGCCACGACGACGCAGTCCTTGTAGCCGGCAGCGGCGATCTTGGCGCGGTCGATCTTGAGCATGGGCTGGCCAGCCTTTACGACGTCATCGGCCTTGACGAAGCCCTCGAAGCCGTCGCCGTTCATGTTGACGGTATCGACGCCAACGTGCACCAGAACCTCGATGCCGCTATCGGACTGCAGGCCCACGGCGTGACCCATGGTGACGGTCACCTTGCCGTCGCAGGGAGCGTAGACCAGGTCGTCCTCGGGCCACACGGCGCAGCCCTTGCCCAGAACCTCGCCACCAAAGACGGGATCGGGCACGTCGGCCATCTTGATGACCTTGCCCTTGACGGGCGAGCACAGCACGTCGGCGCCGGCAGAAGCAGAGATGGAGGACGGAGCAGCGGCAGTCGCGGGCTCAGCCTTCTTCTTGAACATGTCAAACAGACCCATACGTTTTCTCCTCTTGATTAAGCGCAACGTTGTGCGCATGCCTATGGTGATTATAGTGCCAAAAGGTTCAAATGCTAAGGTGGGGACTCGAATCGCGAGCCCATCCCAACGCTTTTCCCCGGTGGCACTCATATTGTCGATTAATCCAGGCCCTCGGCACCGTTGGACTTGATGATCTTCTGGTAGGCGTAGAAGCTGTCTTTGCGGCGTCGCTCGTAGGTACCGGTGCCGTCGTCGTACTTATCGACGTGGATAAAGCCGTAGCGCTTGCGCATCTCGCCCGTGCCGGCGGAAACCAGGTCGATGGGGCCCCACCAGGTGTAGGCGATCAGGTCGACGCCGTCGGCAATGGCCTCGCCCATGGCCTTGACGTGGCTCTGCAAGTAGGCGATGCGGTACGGATCGTGGATGGAGCCGTCCTCCTCGACCTCGTCGTAGGCGCCCATGCCGTTCTCGACCACCATCAGCGGAATCTCGTAGCGGGCGTAAATCTCGTTGAGGGCGATGCGCAGGCCCAGCGGATCGATCTGCCAGCCCCAATCGGTGGACTCCAGATAGGGGTTCTTGCCGCCAAAGGTCATGTTGCCCTCGGTCATCTCGTGATCCTTGTGGGTGCCCACGGTGCCGGACATGTAGTAGCTAAAGGTGTAGAAATCGACCTTGCCGTCGGCGATATCCTGCAGGTCGCCGTCCTCCATCACGAGCTCGACATCGTTCTCGGCCCAGAAGCGCTTGGCATAGAACGGATACTTGCCGCGCACCTGCACGTCGGAGCAGTACCAGTTCATGGTATTCATCTCCTGCTGCGTGGCGAACACGTCGGCCGGATCGCACGTGGCGGCATAGGAGAGGACGAAGCAGTCCATGTTGCCCATCTTAAACTGCGGATAGTGCTCGTGGGCATAGCGCACGACGCGGCCGCTGGCGACAAACTGGTGGTGCAGGGCCTGGTAGCGCTGCTGAGCGGTGGTCTTGATGGCGCTTGCCGGACCCTCAAAGCCCTGGATCAGACCGGTCTCCATCATGGCACCTATGTCCATGGTGCCGCAGTTGATCTCGTTGAAGGTGAGCCAGAACTTGACCTTGTCCTGGTAGCGGTCGAAGACGGTCTGGCAGTACTTCTCAAAGAAGCCGATGAGCTCGCGGCTCGCCCAGCCGTTGTATTTCTCGACCAGGTGATAAGGCATCTCGTAGTGCGACAGGGTCACGAGCGGCTCGATATTGTGAGCGCGCAGGCAGTCGAAGACGCGGTCGTAAAAGGCGAGGCCGGCCTCGTTGGGCTCGGCGTCGTCGCCGTTGGGGAAGATGCGGCTCCAAGAGATGGACATGCGGAACATGTTGAAGCCCATCTCGGCGAACAGCGCGATGTCCTCCTCGTAGTGATGGTAGAAATCGATGCCGTCATGGTTGGGGTAGAAGCGGTTAGGGTCGATGTCGATCGTAATCTGGCGCGGCTCCTTGTAGCTGCCACCCAAGAAGTGGTCGTCGACCGACGGACCGCGGCCGTCCACGTTCCAAGCGCCCTCAAACTGATTGGCGGCCGTGGCGCCGCCCCAATAGAAACCCTCGGGGAATCCCATAAGTGCCTCCTCGCTCATGCGTGTTGCTGATGAAACGAGTATGCCGCCGAGTCGCTCCAGGCCAGGGCGAAGGCGCCGATTTGGACACTTCTTTTCGCAGACGCGCGCTGCAACAGCGCTGCAGCTGAAACTTTTTGACACCGAAGGAGCGAAGACAATCCGCCCCGCGCTTACCGGCGGTATGCCGCGGGGGTGCAGCCATACTTGTCGTGAAACTTACGGTAGAAGAAGCTCATGTTTTCATAGCCCACCGCATGCGCAGCCGCCCCGGCCGTGGCGCCGCCGCGCAGAAGCTCGGCCGCACGTACCAGGCGTCGCTCCTGCACAAGCTGCCTAAAGGTCTTGCCCACATGCCGCTTGAGGAGCGCCGTCGCATAATTAGGGCTCAAGCCAAACTCCGCCGCCATCCCCTCGAGGGAGCATGCAGCGAATTCGCGATCGATATAGCCAAGCATTCCCGTCACCAGGGCAGTGGGCCCCGCTGCGCCGTCCGCCGCGCCGCGCACCAGCTCGCGCTCGTAGCAATCCATGAGCTCGGCCAAAAACAGCTGAAACAGACGCAAGACGATCTCGGGACCGTTGGGGCTCGGGTCGTACAGCTCGCAGAGCATCTCCTGCATGTAGCGCCGAATCCGACGGCTCTCGCCGCAATGAAAACGGACATGGCCCCGATGGTCCGTCTCGCTGTTGAGCGCGTTGAACAAAAACCGCGAGACCGCGCTCTCGCGCGAGAGGCTCGACTCGAGACTCCGGCGCAAAAAAGAGCGTGAAACGGTCATGCTCAGCATGATGTCGTCCTCGCCGAGCGCCGCCACGGCATGCGGGCAGAGGGCGTCGAGCAAAAGCACCTCGTTGCGGCCCAGCTCGAGCCTCTCCCCCGCCACCGTCTGCGGGCAGCGTCCGCGATACACATAGCTCAGCTCCACGTAATCATGCACGTGCTCGGGAACTGCATTAAAGCGCGAGTTTTTCCTTATCGTCAGGCCACGCGGCATGCCGGGCTGGGCATAGGCAAACCCTGGCTGGCCAATCTTGCGCACTGGGCATCCGTCGATTTCGACATGCTCGGTCATAATCGACCAATCAAATGCCATGCCGTCTTTATAAGCGATCTCACTGGCGCTCAGTTCGTTGAGCCTACGCTCGAGCTCGTCGATCTCCATGGCTTGCCAATCGTTGATTTGGTCATAGTTCGTCGTGATTCAGATATTAGCAGAACGCGCCGACGCGTCCATAATCTGTGCTATGCAGCAGATCGATCGAGCCAAGGAGGATCCATGACCGCGTACTATCAGCAGGTGCTCGAGGGCACATACGACAACCACGTGCTTCCGTTTTTGTGGATGAAGGGCGAGAGCCATAAGACCATTGCCGAGTATCTGGAAAAGATCGCCGGCGCCGACATCCACGAGGTCTGTCTCGAAAGCCGCCCACACCCCGATTTTTGCGGCGAGGGCTGGTGGCGCGACTTGCGCTTTGTCATTGACGAGTGCAGGCAGCTGGGCCTTAAGCTCTGGATCTTGGACGACGCGCACTTCCCCACGGGCTTTGCCAACGGCGCCGTCAAGGAGGCCGTGCCCGAGCTCCGCAAGATCGTGCTCACGCACCGCACGTTCGACATCGTGGGCCCCACGTCCGCCGCGAGCATCGCGCTCGCCAACATGCTCGACAAAACGGAGCGCTTCTACGGCGTGACATTTATGCAGGACGGCAGCCCCGTCGACGTCGCTTACCGAGTAATCGACGATGCAGACGGCAACCCCAGCCGCCTGGTCTTCGATGCACCTGCGGGCCTCACGCAGGCATGCGTGATGTTCACGAGCGGCAAGACCTCCTACAACGAGGACTACATCAATATGGTCGACCGCGCCTCGGTGGCGCAGCTCATCGATGCTGTCTACGAGCCGCATTTTGAGCATCTGGGCGATGAGTTTGGCAAGACCATCTTGGGCTTTTTCTCCGATGAGCCCGGATTTGCCAACGAGAAGGGCACCACGGGCCCCGATGGCATCTCGGACACGCTCATCGGCAAGGCCACCGCGCCCCTACCCTGGTCGGCCGAGCTTGAGCGTCGCCTGCGCGCGGCACTGGGCGAGCGCTACCTGGCCGAGCTCCCGCACCTGTGGGACCGCGAGCCGGCCGGCGCGCACGTACGCCACGTCTATATGGACATCGCGAGCACCCTCTATAAGGAGTGCTTCTGCGACCAGCTCGGAGACTGGTGCCGCGCGCGCGGCGTGCAGTACATCGGCCACGTTATCGAGGACAAGGACTGCCACGCGCGCCTGGGCGTGGGCGCCGGGCACTACTTCCGCGCCGTGGGCGGTCAGGACATGGCGGGCGTCGACATCGTGATCAACCAGCTGGTACCCGGCATGGACCGCGGCCTTCACAGCTACGGACGCGGCGTGTGGGACCTCGAGTTCTATAACTACGTGCTGCCCAAGCTGGGCTCCTCGGCAGCACACCTCGACCCCAAAAAGCAGGGGCGCTGCATGGCCGAGGTCTTTGGCGCATTTGGATGGCACGAAGGCCTACGCGAGATGAAGTGGATCGCCGATCATTTTTTGGTGCGCGGCGTCAATTGGTTTGTGCCGCATGCCTTTAGCATGGCCGCCTTCCCCGACTGGGACTGCCCGCCGCATTTCTATGCGCATGGCCAAAACCCCCAGTTTGCACACTTTGGGCAGCTTATGAGCTACATGAACCGTACGGCGAGCCTGCTGAGCGGCGGGCGCGCAACGACCCCGGTGGCGCTTCTCTACCATGCGGACGCCGAGTGGGCAGGCGAGGCGAACTTTATGCAGCATGCCGCCTCCGAGCTTATGCGCGCGCAGGTCGACTTTGACATCGTGCCGGCAGAGGCATTTGAGGACGCAGGGCGCTATGCCGTTGAAATTGCCGCAGACGGTAGCGGCTTTGGCGTGAACGGCCAGGCATACCGCTGCCTGGTGATGCCCGGAGCCGAGTTTGTCGGCGGAGCCGTGCTCGACTTTGCCGCGCGTGCCGCAGCCGCAGATGTTGCCGTGTACGCGCTGGATGAGTTGCCGAACAAGCGCTACGACGGTGACACTGCAGGCCGCGAGGGCTTTGCCTCCCTGGATGCAGCCGCGGTCGCCGGCATCAAGCTCCTGGCGACCACCGAGCTCGCAGACACACTTGCCAACACCGGCATGCAGACCGTGGTTTGCGCCGAGCCCCAGCCCTGGCTGCGCGCACTGCGCTACGAGCGGGCGGGCGAGAGCTATCTGATGCTCGTCAACGAGCATCCCAAGCAGGGTATCTCCACTCAGATTGCGCTTGCCGACGGCACACCCGTTGCAGGCGCGCGCCTCGACCTGCTCAACGGCACCGAGCCCGCCGCCTTTGACGGCACGCTCGAGCTGGCCCCCTACGAGAGCTGCATCGTGGTCCTTGGGGCTACAGGTTCCGTTGCTGTGGCAACCGCCGAAGACGAAGCCACATGCGTCGACGGGCCCTGGGCGGTTGCCTTCTCTGCCCCTGGCACCGATGCCTTTGGCGAGTCTGTTGAGCTTGCAGACCTGCACGACCTTTCCTCGGCCGAGTTCCCCGGCAAGGCCGGCACATTCCGCTACCGGGCCTCCTTTGTCCTGGGCGAAGCGGCCACCCGCACCGTCATCGACCTTGGCGAGGTCTTTGAGACCGCAACCGTCACCCTCGACGGCAAATCCCTCGGCACCCGCATCTGTCCGCCTTACCGCTTTGAGGCCGCCGCACTTTTAGCCGGCGAGCACGCGCTTACGATCGATATCATCAACACCCTCGACCACGCCGTCCCCGACATGTTCGGCATGACCGAGCCCTCCGATCCCAGCGGCCTCTTGGGGCCCGTACGCGTGCTCGGATAGCAGCCCGAGCGCAAACAACTCGGGCAGGGCACGCCCTATGTTGAGCCCGCGCAGCGTCGAGCGGTCCGTCGTTCATAGACCGGCGGACCAAAACTCCCAGCCAAGCCGAACGTTTTATTTATCGCTATGATTGGTTTATCGCGACGCAAACGCATAGGAGCCATATGGATATCAGGCGAAAGATCACGCAGGGCAAAAGCCTCACCCCCACCGAGCAACAACTTGGGCAAACGGCGCTCGCCATGGGCGAGGATGTGCGCGGGCTTTCCATTAAGGAATTTGCCGCGCGCGCCAACGTTTCGGTCGCGAGCGTTCACCGCTTTTGCAAAAAGCTCGGCCTCGAGGGCTTCAAAGATCTCAAGGTCGAGCTCATCCGCCAGGCGACCGAGGCGGGCAACCGGCGCGACGTGGACATCAACTTTCCCTTTGATGCCACCTCCACCCCTGCACAGATAATGGAACGCATGGAGGGTCTCTACCAGACCACCTTGGCCGAAACGCAGGAGCTGCTCGACCCCGCGCAGCTCGACTACGCCGCCAAGCTCATCTTGCGCGCCAGCAGCGTGGATATCTACACGGGCTCACATAACCTGTATCCAGCGGGAATGTTCCGCGATCGCCTGCTCTCCGCCGGTAAAAGCGCGACGTGCTATGACAGTGTCGAGGCCCAGGTGCGCACGGCGCTCGCCTCGGACCCCGATCATGTGGCGATCGTCATCTCCTACAGTGGCCTTGCCCCCAACCTCAAGGACATCTTGCCGATCCTCAGCAGTCGACATGTCCCGGTCATCGTCATCGGCACGCCGTACTGTGCCCGCATTCACCCCGGCTTTGCCGCCTATCTCACGGTAAGCGACCACGAGAGCATGACGCACCGCATCACGCAGTTCGCCAGCCATATCGCCGTGCAATACGTACTCGATTCGCTCTATAGCAGCTACTTTGCCAAAGATTACGCCCGCTGCTCCGAGTTCTTAGAGCGCTCGTTTCCCTACACTCGCCTCCCCGGGCTCAAGTAGCGACGAGCGTGGATTTTTGGACACTCAGATAACGAGCGTGGATAATCTCCCACCTTGAGCCCGCACACAGGCCAAAACCGGGAGATTATCCACGCTCATTTTGGGTCCCCCGGGAACGCGTGAGGAGGGCGGATAGACAGCCGTTATTTGCGAGGCGTCAGCGACGTAAAGAGTCCGTGTTGGTTGCAGTAAAGATATATCCTGCCGCGCCCGGTAATATGGAAGCGCGGCTGCACCGATTGCTCTGGATAGAGCTTCTTAAAGCAGATGCCGTCCATAGTCGCATATGCCACAAAGCTAATGTAGTGATCCTTGGTCATGGGATGATCGAGCGTGACGTACCAATCGTCCTCGATGCGCTCGATGGAAAAGGCGTGGTCCGCGTCCGGCTCTTCGGCCTCCTGGGGAAACATCGTGGAGCCACAGCAGCTAAAGCTGCCTTCTCCGAGCGCGTGCACAACGTTTCCGCAGATAGGGCAAACGTAAAAGACGCCTTTGAGCATATTGCCTGCACGGTTGGCGTTGGCCCGAATGTCACCAGCCAAAAGCTCGGCCACGCTTATGCCGAGTCTCTGGGCCAAAGGCTCAACGAGGGAAATGTCGGGAAGGCCGCGGCCGGATTCCCACTTGCTGACGGCTTTATCGGTCACGCCAAGGCTTTCCGCCAGGGCGCGCTGGGTGAGGCCGCGCTCTTCGCGCAGCTGCTTGATGGCATGCGCTGCCAAAAAAGTATGGGAGGCATTGGTTTGCCGTGTCTGGTTCATGGGCTGTCCAATCAAATTGAAGAAATGGAGTGAACCGGTTCGACAGTCAGTATCCATTTGAAGGCCAGGCTCGACAACCTACGCTGCGTAGACATGCGCCAATCGAACGAGCGCGGATTTTTGGACGCTCATCCTGAGTAGTCATTTAAGAACGTCCCCAACGACTACATCAGGAGTGTCCCCAGGTGTCGGCAGAAAAGGAACGTCCCCAAGTGCCGCATCGCCAGCAACGGGAGTGCCGATGTCTTGGCAACGACAGCGAAAACCCGCCAGAGCGAGCAAGGTGCCTTGAAACGAGGCGGCATTGACCTTCTGGTCATGCCGCCGAAGTTGAAAGGCAGATTGCCGCTCTGGCGGGTTTGCAGCGTCAATTGGTTACGCGGTTTGGCAAAACCGCGTAACTAACGGACTCCGTACTGCTCGTAGTAGGCATCGATGGCGGCCTTGAGCTCGTCATCGATGACGACCTTGCCGTCGATCTCGTGGTTGTAGAGAGTCTCGACGACCTCGGCCATGGAAACGATGCTCGCGACGGGGAAACCGTACTTGGCCTCGATCTCCTTCTGCGCGGTGGTCACGCCGCCCTTGCCGACCTCCATGCGGTTGAGCGAGACGATAAGACCCTTGATCTCGACATCGGCCGCTGCCATGACCTTGGGATAGGTCTCGTCGATGGACTTGCCGCTGGTAGTAACGTCCTCGACCATCACCACGCGGTCGCCGTCCTGGGGCTCATAGCCCAGCAGGTTGCCCTTGTCGGCACCGTGGTCCTTGGCCTCCTTGCGGTCGCAGCAGTACTTGACCTCCTTGCCGTACAGCTCGTGGTAGGCAATGGCGGTCACGACGGCCAGCGGAATGCCCTTGTAGGCCGGTCCAAACAGCACGTCAAAGTCGTCGCCAAAGTTATCGTGAATGGCCTGGGCATAATACTCGCCCAGTTTCTTGAGCTGATAGCCCGTCACGTAGGCGCCGGCGTTCATAAAGAACGGGGACTGACGGCCGCTCTTGAGCGTAAAGCTGCCGAACTTAAGAACGTCGGACTCAACCATAAACTTGATGAACTCTTGCTTGTAAGCCTCCATGCGGGCTCCTCTCGTAATCGCGTACGTGCCTTCCAGTTTAGCGCAGGCAGGGCGCATTGCGGGGCGCGCTTTGGGGCCGCGGCATTCTGTAAAGGCTTTGTCAGGGGCGATGGTTTTCCGAACAATGGGGTTGACACGGCAAACCCCCTCATCAAGAATACGGGCGGATTCAAACGGGCACGAGATGCCCGAAGCGCGCTGCGCCCGGCCTTAAGGAGGTGTGCCATGGAAGGCAGTCATAGTCGAAAAACCTGCATGTCGCCCTCGGCACGCCGCGAGGATTCCGCGCACGCATAAGCGCCAATAGCCAATCGTCGGCACCCATCCGCCAACAATCATCCGTCAAAACCACCACAAAGGTGCCTGTCCCCTTTGCGGTGATTCGTGAGTATGACGTGAGCGACATCTAGGTTTTTTGAAGCAAATACGACACGTACGCTAACTCCCTTCAACAAGGAGGACCCTATGCTGATGCTCAAAACCGCCACGGTACTCGAAGCCATCTCCAAGCGCCGCCGCACGGCGCGCCCCGCCGCTCACGCCGGCCTGTCCAAGAACACCATATTCGCTGCCACCCATAGCGCCGAGGACGCCCTCGTGCTGCTCGACGCCACGGCCGACGGGTTCACTGCCGAGCACGCCGCCGAGCGCCTGGACGCCACCGGGCCCA
>URFP01000066.1:0-9592 GCA_900547235.1 uncultured Collinsella sp.
GCCGCCGTTCCCGGCTTTGTTGGTAACTGCGAGGGCACCGATCTTACGTCGGGCAATTTTGACGTCGTGGTCGCCGACGGCATGTCCGGCAACATCGCGCTCAAGGCCACCGAGGGCGCTGCTAAGTTTTTGCTGCAGGAACTCAAGGGCGTCTTTATGGCCTCGCTTGGCACCAAGATCGCCGCGCTGCTCATTAAAAAGCAGATGCGCCAGATTAAGGCCAAGCTTTCGGGCGACGCCAAGGGCGGCGCGATTCTTTTGGGCCTGCGCGGCGTGGTTCTGATTGGCCATGGCGCCACCTCGGTCGAAGCTGTTAAAAACGGTACGCTCGCGGCGGCCGAAGCCGTGCGCGCCGGGCTGGTCGAGAACGTCGCCAACTCTATGGACGGTATCGTTTTATAACAGCGGCGTTATGCGCCTCGCGGCGCACGTCGTGGGGTAGAATCAAAACCGTGTATTGGTGCTGCCCGCGCGGTGCCAATCTTTTGGTATTCATGCACTATGAGAGGAAGCGCTATGGACCGCTCCGAAATCTTCGACAAGATCGCCGAGGTCGCTGCTGACGTTCTGGGCGTCGATGTTGCCGAAATTAGCGATGAGACCACCTTTGACGACCTCGATGCCAACTCGCTCGAGCGCCTGCAGCTGGTTACGGCCATCGAGGACGAGTTCAACCTCGAGATCGATGACGAGACTCTGCTCTCGCTCAACTCTGTCGCCGACGCCGTCGACGCGATCGAAAACGCCAGGGAGGCCTAGGTCTTGGCTTTGTCTGAACGACTTACGCGCGCCCAGGAAATCCTGGGCCACGAGTTCAATAATAAGGTGCTGCTGCGCGCGGCCCTTACGCATCCCTCGGCAGTCGAGGGCCAGCCGGTTTCTGCCAGCTATGAGCGCCTTGAGTTCTTGGGCGATTCCATTTTGGGCGCCGTCGTCGCCCGTTCGCTCTTTGAGTCCTATCCGGAGTTTGACGAGGGCAAGCTCACGCGCCTGAAGGTGTCGCTTGTCTCGGGCGCCACGCTGTCCGAGGTTTCTCACGAGCTGGGCATTGACGACATCATCATCTTTGGTGCCTCCGAGACCGGTACCGGTGCGCGCGGCCTGCATTCGGCGCTCGAGAACGTCTACGAGTCGCTCGTGGGCGCACTGTACCTGGATGCCGGCTGGGATGCCGCAGCGGAGTTCATTCACCGTACGCTTAAGCCGCATTTGGCTTCCGAGCGTGCCGAGCACCCCGCGAACCCCAAATCGTTCTTGCAGGAGTGCGTGCAAGCCGACGGTCACGAACCCCCAGCGTATAAGCTTGTTGGCTCCGAGGGCCCGGCGCATGCGCCCACCTTTACCGCCGTGGTGTTGATCGATGGTATTCGCCAGGGTCGCGGCTCCGGCTCCTCAAAGAAGGAAGCCGAGGGAGCCGCTGCACTCGAGGCACTTGACCGCATGGGCTACACCACCAACGGCGTGATTCTCAACAAGAAGCCTGTTTAAGCGAGGAACCGTGTATCTCAAGTCCCTCACGCTCAAAGGGTTCAAGTCGTTTGCCGACCGCGCCCATATGACGTTTGAGCCTGGCCTGACCGTCATCGTCGGTCCCAACGGCTCGGGAAAATCGAACATCTCCGACTCCATCCTGTGGGTTCTGGGCGAGCAGAGCGCGAAGCAGCTTCGCGGCCAGGCCATGGAGGATGTTATCTTCTCGGGCTCGTCGGCTCGCAAGCCGGTGGGTGTCGCCGAGGTCACGCTGGTGCTCGATAACTCGGACCATATGCTGCCCGTCGACTTTGACGAAGTCGCCATCACCCGTCGCATGTATCGCTCGGGCGAAAGCGAGTACCTCATCAACTCGAGTCCCTGCCGCCTGATGGACATTCAGGACATCCTGCACGATTCGGGTCTGGGCAAGGATACGCATTCCATCATCAGCCAGGGCAAGCTCGACGCCATTTTGCAGAGCCGCCCCGAGGAGCGCCGTGCCCTCATCGAGGAGGCCGCCGGCATCTCCAAGCACAAGCGCCGCAAGGAGCGTGCGCTCAAAAAGATTAAGTCGATGGACGAGCACCTGACGCGTGCCCGCGACATCAATAAGGAAATCGCCCGTCAGCTGCGACCGCTGGAGCGTCAGGTCGATCGCGCGCGCAAGTACAAAGAGCTGTCCTCGCGCGCGAACGAGCTTACGCAGATGCTTGCCGTCGACGAGCTGCGTTCGCTGCAGTCGCAGTGGAACGACTTGGAGAGCCGCTCCAAGGAAGGTGCCGCCGAGCTGGAGCTTGCGCAGTACCGCATGGGCGAAAAGGAGCGCGAGCTCGAGAAGCTTCAGGTCATGCTCGAGGAAAAGGGCCTGTTTGTGGGCGATCTGGGCGAGCAGCGCCGTCATATGCAAGATGTGGTCGGCCGCATTAACTCCGACATGCGCCTGCTCGAGGAAAAGGGCCACAACATGGTGTCGCGCCTGTCTGACATGCGCGGTCAGATCTCGAGCTCCGAGCATCAGCGTCGTCGCGTGGTCGAGGAGCTCGAGGACGCGCGTGCCCAGCTTGAGGAAGTGACCGGTGCGCACATGCAGGCCCAGGAGGACGTTGACGCCGCTGGTCCTGCCGCTGCCGAGCTCCACGAGCGCCGCGTGGCGCTTGATGCACAGATTTCGCAGCTTACGCGCGAACAGCGCGATGTGCAGCGCGTGGCCGATAACGCCGCGCTCGAGCTCGCTAAGGTGAAGGATTCCTTGAGCAACGCCGAGGTCGAGGACAACATGTACGCCTCGCGCCTGGAGCAGATCGATGAACAGCTCGAGGAGGTCACGGCTTCGCTCGAGAGCCGTCGCGACCGCGCCGAGGAGCTTGAGTACGCTCTTGAGGAAGCTCGCCAGGCTCAGGTCGATGCGCGCGAGGCCACCGAGACGGCACGCGCTGCCCTCAAGGACCTGCGTGCCCGCGAGGGCGAGGCACGCAACAAGCTGTCCGAGGTGCGCTCGGAGCTTGCCAGTCAAAAGAAACTCGATGCCCGCATGGCCGACAGCTCGCCGCTCGTGAGCCGCCTGGTGGGTGCGCTGGGCGACGATGTCTCGGGTCGTCTGGGCGACGTGCTCGAGGCCCCGCGCGAGCTTGAGGGCCTGGTTGAGCAATTGCTCGCCGGCGATATCGATGCGCTGCTGTTCGACGATACGTCCGCGCTTGAGCGTGCCGGTCGTGCGGCCCTGGACCAGAAGAAGGCCTCGGGCGAGGCGCTGCTGGTAGCGCGCGGCGTGAGCGGTTCTGCGGCCGCCGAGGGTGCTTTCGGTACCCGTCTGGTTGATCGCCTGTCCGTTCGTGCGGGCTACGGTCCTGTTGTCGAGGCTCTGCTCGGCGGCTATTACGTGGTCGATGACTTGGCTGCCGCGTTGGCGGCGCCCGTCGTTGACGGTGTGACCTACGTGACGCCCGATGGCGCCCGCGTGAGCTGTGGTGGCCTGGTGCGTGTGGGGCTCGATGCCGGCGAGGCTTCGGGTGCCTTGGAGCGCAAGCGCCGCATCCGTGAGCTCGAGGGCTTGGAGCCCGATCTGGCTGCTATCTTTGAGCATGTTTCGGACCAAGTCGTTGAGGCCAACGTCGCCGTCGAGGAGGCCCGTGCCGCCGAGGGCGATGCCGCTGGCGAGATCGCCCGTCTTGAGGGCGAGCGTCGCTCCCTGTTGTCCGAGATCGGCCGTCTGGAGCAAAGCGCCAACAATGGCGAAGTCGAGCGCGTGCGTATTTCCAAGCGCCGCGAGCAGGCTGCCGAGGCCGTTCGTGCCGCACGCCCGCGCGTGGATGAACTTACCCGTTCGCGTGACGAGGCCCGTGCGCAGGCGAGCGACTTAGGCTTGCAGATTGCCGAGGCCAATGACGAGCTCGACCGCGTGCGCCGTGACGATTCCGAGGCCGCCGGTAAGCTCGCCGACGCTAAGGTACGCCTGGCTCAGACGAGCGAGCGCCTGCGTTCGCTGAAGGGCCGCGTGCCCGATCTTGAGCATCGTCTGGAGGGTATCGACCGTCGTATCCGCGGGACGCGTCAGGCCTCGCGCTCGCTCGAGCTGCTGCGCCTTCGCGTCGATCCCATGCACGAGCGCTATTCCGCCCTGTTGGAGCGCGCCTCGGACTGGGCTGCGCGCCTGCGCGATCAGGCAACGCTTGAGGAGGCGGACTCGGCTTCGCTTAAGAAGACCATCGAGGACGCCAAGACCGAGGTCGCCCGCGCCAAAGAGCGGGTCGATGTTGCCGCCACAGCGCAAAATGAGTTCAAGGTGGCGCGCGGCAAGCTCGAGGTGCAGGTCGAGGCTGCCATCAAGGCCATCACCGCCGATGGCACCACGGTGCTTGAGGAAGCGCTCATGCTGCCGGCGCCCACCGATCGCGACGCCGCCGAGCGCGAGCTTAATCAACTCGCGCGCCAGATCAACAACCTGGGCCCCGTGAACCAGGTTGCCATGGAGGAGTACGAGCAGCTCAAGCGCCGCGCCGATTACATCGAGGAGCAGCTGACCGATCTTGAGAGCGCGCGCAAGGCGCTCACCAAGATCACCGTGGCCATCGACCGCAAGATGCGTAAAGCCTTCCTGGTGACGTTTGAGAAGGTTGATGCGAATTTCCGCGAGATCTTCGCCATGCTCTTCCCGGGCGGCCAGGCACATTTGGAGATGACCGACCCCGAGCATCCGGCCGAGACGGGCATTGAGGTCGTGGCGCAGCCGCGCGGCAAGCGCATCACCAAGATGATGCTCATGTCGGGCGGCGAGAAGAGCCTGACGGCGCTCGCCCTGCTCTTTGCCGTATACCGTACGCGCACGGTGCCGTTCTATGTGCTGGACGAGGTCGAGGCGGCGCTCGACGACGCCAACCTGTCCAAGCTCATCGGCGCCCTCGATGTGCTGCGTTCCGATACGCAGCTCTTGGTCATTTCGCATCAGCGCCGTACTATGGAGGATGCTGACGTTCTCTACGGCGTCTCGATGCAAGCCGACGGTGTCAGTCGCGTCGTCTCGCAAAAACTCGATCGCGAAACCGGAAAGGTCGTGAATGCATAATGGGATTCTTTGACGCACTCTCGCGCGGACTTG
This sequence comes from uncultured Collinsella sp., assembly GCA_900547235.1. Taxonomy (GTDB): domain Bacteria; phylum Actinomycetota; class Coriobacteriia; order Coriobacteriales; family Coriobacteriaceae; genus Collinsella. Next base: position 5,069 of record URFP01000066.1, read on the forward strand.
AGCGCAGCCGCGAGGCCCTCAACGAGGTCTTCTACTTTGGCGGCGAGGTCGACGAGGATTTTTGGGAGGATCTTGAGGACACCCTCGTCATGGGTGACATGGGCGCCGAGGTCGCCATTCAGGTCTCCGATGACCTGCGTGACGCCGCCGCCAAGAAGAACCTCAAGACCGCCCCGCAGCTTCGTCGCGCCCTGGCCGAGCAGCTCGAGGGCCATTTTGTGCCTGTTGAGCGCGACCCGTTTTCCGATACGCCGAGCTGCGTGCTGTTTGTCGGCATCAACGGTGCCGGCAAGACCACCACGGTCGGCAAGATTGCGAGCGCCATGGCCGCCCGCGGCAAGAACGTGGTGATCGGTTCGGCCGACACTTTCCGCGCTGCCGCCATCGAGCAGCTTGATGTGTGGGGTCAGCGTGCCGGCGTACCGGTTATCAAGCGTGACCGCGGCTCTGATCCGGCGAGCGTGTGCTATGACGTGCTCGACGAGGCCGATAAGCGCGGCAGCGACCTGGTGCTCATTGATACCGCCGGTCGTCTGCACACGAGCCCCGAGCTCATGCGCGAGCTTGCCAAGGTGGTCAATGTGACCCGTAAGCGCGCCGCCAATATGGCCTCCGGTCCCATGCCGGTCTCGGTCGTGCTTGTGATCGATGCCGCCACTGGCCAGAACGGTCTGAACCAGGCGCTCGAGTTTAACGAGGCGCTGGGCCTGGACGGTATTATCATGACTAAGCTCGACGGCACGGCTAAGGGCGGTATCGCCATGGCCGTGGCCGAGAAGCTCAAGCTCCCGATCCTGCGCATCGGCGTCGGCGAGCAGGTCGATGACCTGCAGGAGTTTAATGCAAAAGATTTCTGCCGCGCCCTGGTGGGCGAGTCCAATTAAGGAGTGACTAGTGTTTGATTCCCTGAGCGATCGCCTCAACGACACATTTGACCGCCTGCGCGGCAAGGGTAAGCTGACCGAGGCCGATATTACTTCGGCCATGCGCGACATTCGCATGGCGCTGCTCGAGGCCGACGTTAACTTTAAGGTCGTCAAGGAGTTCGTTGCCAAGACCAAGGAGCGCTGCATGACCGCCGAGGTCATGGAGTCGTTGTCGCCGGCGCAAAACGTCGTCAAGATCGTGCTCGACGAGCTCACCGAGATGCTCGGCTCAACCGAGAGCAAGCTCGTCTTTAGCAACCGCATTCCCAATGTCATTATGCTCGTGGGCCTGCAGGGCTCCGGTAAGACCACGGCAGCCGTAAAGCTTGCCTACCTGCTCAAGAAGCAGGGCCGCTCGTCGTTGCTCGCAGCGTGCGACGTCTACCGTCCCGCCGCTGCCGACCAGCTGGCCACGCTCGGTGGCGAGATTGGCGTACCGGTCTTCCGCGGCGACGGTGCGCACCCGGTCGACATTGCCAAGGGTGCCATCCAGGAGGCCGTCGACCACCTGCGTGACGTGGTCATCGTCGATACCGCCGGTCGTCTTCAGATCGACGAGCAGATGATGCAGGAGGCCGTTGACATCAAGAAGGCCGTCAAGCCCGACCAGGTGCTGATGGTCGTCGACGCCATGACCGGCCAGGACATCGTCAACGTCGTCTCGACCTTTGCCGATCGCACCGACTTTGACGGCGTGATCATCTCCAAGCTCGACGGTGACGCCCGTGGCGGTGGCGCACTTTCGGTACGTCAGGTGACCGGCAAGCCCATCAAGTTCGTGAGCATGGGCGAGAAACCCGATTCGCTTGAGCCCTTCTATCCCGATCGCATGGCCAAGCGCATCTTGGGCATGGGCGATGTCGTCGGCATCATCGAGAAGGCCCAGGAGGCCGCCGATGCAGAGCAGCTCGAGGCTGCCGAGCGCATGCTGCGCGAGGGCTTTACCATGAACGACATGCTCGACCAGATGAAAGCCGTCAAAAAGATGGGCGGTATGAAGGGTATCCTGGGCATGCTCCCCGGTGGTCAGCGTGCACTCAACCAGATGGGCGGCAACCTGGACGAGGGCATCTTCGATAAGAACGAGGCCATCATCATGTCGATGACCAAGGAGGAACGCCTGCGCCCCTCCATCATCAACGGCCAGCGCCGCGCCCGCATTGCCAAGGGAGCCGGCGTAACCCCCACCGAGGTCAACGGCCTTATGAAGCAGTGGGGCGAGATGAATAAGATGATGGGCCGCATGCGCACGATGGCCAATCAGGCACAGGCCGGCGGCAAAAAGGGCAAAAAGGGTAAGAAGGGCAAGAAGATGCGCATGCCCAATATCCCCGGCCTGGATGCTATGGGTCTGGGCGGCATGGGCGGCTTGGGAATGGGCGGTCCCAAGTCCGATATGGAGCTGCTGCGCCAGATGGAAGCGCAGATGCGCAATAAGAAATAGAGCTGTAATTCCAGCTTGATATGGCAAAGGCCGCTCGGAAGCTACCGGGTGGCCTTTGCTGTTGGCTTTGTTTGTTGGGTTGCGTTTGGCGTCGCGCCCCGAGCTCGCGGTGCCGTGCCGTTAGTGGCAGCCGCAGCCCTCGTGGCCCTCGTGCTCGTGATGGCCGTGGCAGCCGCAGGAATCGCCATGCTCGTGAGTGTGCTCGTGGTCGTGGCCGTGGCAGCCGCACGTGGCCTCGCCGTTCTGTGCGAGCGTGCCGGCGATAAGGGCCTCGACGCAAGCGTCGCAGCTGCCTTGGGCACCCGCGTATACCGTGATGCCGGCTTGGGCAAGCGCGTTGATAGCGCCACCGCCGATGCCGCCGCAGATGAGCGTGTCCACGCCGCCGTTGGCGAGCAGGCCCGCAAGGGCACCGTGGCCGGTGCCGCCGGTGCCCACGACCTGCTCGCTGAGCACCTTGCCGTCCTGAATGTCGTAGATCTTGAACTGCTCGCTGCGGCCAAAGTGCATAAAGATGTTGCCGTTGTCATACGTGGTTGCCACTCTCATGGTGCCGATCTCCTTTGCTGGCCATACGACCGTCGTTGTGGTGATGGGGGAGTACGCGATATTGCCGCCCTCGATGATGAGCGCCCGACCATTGACCAGCGCATTTGCCACCTTGCGATGCGCTCGGCTGCAAATTGCCGCCACCGTGGCGCGCGCGATGCCCATGTGCTTTGCGACGGCCTCCTGATTGAGGCCTTCCAGGTCGCACAGGCGCAGCGCCTCGAGTTCGTCGACCGTCATGTCGATGGCGTCTCCGCTGGCTAGGCCGTCAGGGGTAAAGCCGCGGTATTCGGGGATGATCCCGACGCGGCGCAGTTTCTCGCGTCTTCCTGCCATACGTGCTCCTTATCTGACATATGTCAATAATAGAATAGCGAACGCGCAGATTTACGCAAGGAATTTCTGGCATATGCCGGAAAATGAAGGCATATGTTTGGGCTGTGGGGCTGCATGTGCCTGGGATACAATGAATCTCGCTTTTAGGCGACTGACAGGAGGGTCAATGAGCAAAGCTGATCAACAGTTTGTAACCATGTGCCGCGATATTCTGGACCATGGCACCACCACCGAGGGCCAAAAGGTCCGTCCGGTGTGGGAGGACGGCACCCCTGCCTATACCATTAAAAACTTTGGTGTCACGGCACGCTACGACCTGCGCGAGGAGTTTCCGGCGCTTACCCTGCGTCGTACGGCCCTCAAATCTGCCATGGATGAGATCCTATGGATCTATCAAAAGAAGTCCAATAACGTGCATGACCTCAACAGCCATATTTGGGATGAGTGGGCCGACGAGACCGGTTCCATCGGCAAGGCCTACGGGTATCAGATTGGGCAGAAGAGCCATTATGCCGAGGGCGATTTCGACCAGATGGACCGCGTTCTGTACGACCTTAAGAACACGCCGTACAGCCGCCGCATTATGACGAATACCTATGTGTTTAGCGACCTGTCCGAGATGCACCTGTATCCGTGCGCCTACAGCGTGACGTATAACGTGACGCAGCGCCCGCAGGATGACAAACCGACGCTCAACATGATTCTCAACCAGCGCAGCCAGGACATTTTGGCCGCGAACAACTGGAATGTGTGCCAGTACGCCATCTTGCTGATGATGGTCGCGCAATCGGTCGATATGATTCCCGGCGAGCTGCTGCATGTGATCGCCGATGCCCACATTTACGACCGTCATGTCGATATCGTCCGCGAGCTTATCGAGCGTCCGCAGTTTGCCGCGCCTAAGGTAACGCTTAACCCCGATGTACATGACTTCTATGCGTTTACGACCGATGATCTGATCGTCGAGGGCTATGAGCACGGCCCGCAGGTCAAGAACATCCCCATTGCGGTGTAGGTGACGCGCATGACGTGTAAGCTTTCCGCCATTGTCGCCGTGTGTGACGATTGGGGCATTGGGTGCGAGGGTGACATGGTCGTGTCTAATCGCGCCGACATGCGTCATTTTGTGGCGCGCACCAAAGGCTGCCCGGTCATTATGGGACGCAAGACGCTGCTAAGTTTTCCCGGCGGGCGTCCGCTCAAGAACCGTCGTAATATCGTGCTCACGCGCGATGAGGACTTTGCTGCCGAGGGCGTCGACGTGGTGCA
>URFP01000067.1:0-9509 GCA_900547235.1 uncultured Collinsella sp.
GGTCATGCCGCCGAAGTTGAAAGGCAGATTGCCGCTCTGGCGGGTTTGCAGCGTCGGCCAGTTACGGCGTTCGGTAGAACGCCGTAACCCTAAGACTCAATATAGTCTTTGAGCTTGCTGCTGCGGCTCGGGTGGCGGAGCTTGGCCAAGGTCTTGGACTCGATCTGGCGGATACGCTCGCGCGTGACACCAAACTCGCGACCGACCTCCTCGAGCGTGCGGGGATGCCCGTCGACAAGGCCAAAGCGCAGCTCGATAACCTTGCGCTCACGATCGGCAAGCGAGTCGAGCACCTGGGTGAGCTGCTCCTGCAGCATGGAGAAGCTGGCGGCATCGGGCGGAACGATAGCCTGGGAGTCCTCGATGAAGTCGCCCAGCTGGGAATCCTCTTCCTCGCCGATGGGGGTCTCGAGCGACACGGGCTCCTGCGAAATCTTCTGGATCTCGCGGACGCGGTCGGCGCTCATGTCCATCTCGGCACCGATCTCCTCAGGGGTCGGGTCGCGACCCAGGTCCTGAAGGAGCTGGCGCTGCACGCGGACGAGCTTGTTGATGGTCTCGACCATATGCACGGGAATACGGATGGTACGGGCCTGATCGGCAATGGCGCGCGTAATGGCCTGACGGATCCACCACGTGGCGTACGTGGAGAACTTAAAGCCCTTCTGGTAGTCGAACTTCTCAACAGCGCGGATCAGACCGAGGTTGCCCTCCTGGATCAGGTCAAGGAACAGCATGCCGCGGCCGACATAGCGTTTGGCGATGGAGACGACCAGACGCAGGTTTGCGCTGATGAGTGCCTGCTTGGCTTCGAGGCCCACGTTCTCAATGCGCGTAAGACGACGCATCTCGGCACGCGTGAGCTCGAGCTCGCCGGCATCGGCAGCCTCGAGCTTCTCGGTGGCCTCAAGACCGGCCTCGATCTTCATGGCCAAATCGACCTCTTCGGAGGCGGTCAGCAGGTCGACCTTGCCGATCTCCTTGAGGTACATACGAACCGGATCGCCGGTCAGCATCACCGTGGAGGCATCGATGCCACGCACGCGGGAGCGTGAACGGGACGTGCGCACGGTGCGCTTCTTCTTGCTCTTGGAAGAACCCATCTCGGCGTCGGCCTGACGGGCCATCTTGAGCTCGTGATCGTCGAGCGAGCCGGAATCGTGCTCGTCGTCGTCATCAAAATCGTCGGTATCGGTATCGTTATCGTCATCGTCGACGTCCATGGGGGCGTCGTCGTTACCGCTCGCGGAGATAATCTGGATGCCGCTGTTGCGCAGCGCGGAATACACCGCGGTGAGCTGCTCGTCAGAAACATCGATATCCTTCAGGGCGACCTGAATCTCGTCCTCGGTTACCGAAGTCCTGTTTGAGCCGTTGCCCATGAGCTTTGCAACGTAGGATTCCAGCCCAGTACCCGTGCTCTCAGTCTTTTTTGGCACAGATTCTCCCTTCATAGTCCACAGGACTCAATACTTTAGCACACACATTGACGTCTATACCCAAAAAGAGGACTGGATATAGGCGAGAATACGCTGGTTGACCACAACATCTAGGCTTGCTCGGTGCCCGCGGCCTCCAGGCCGATCAAACGGAACGGGTCCGCCACGCCGCCGATCGACTTTTGCAGCTCGCGTTGACGCTGCGAATCCTGCGCGGCCTGCACGGTCAGCGCGCGACGGGCCTCATCGTCGAGCGAACGGTCTTGGCGCAGCTTGGCCTGCGCGGCACGCATACGGCGCTTGATGGTGTAGAGCTCGAGCGTATCGAGCATGAACACGATGTTCGTCTCGGTAGGGTGTTTGCTCGTCGCCGAGATGCGCCCGGCGCTCACAAGCGTTGCCGCCTCGGGACACACCGAGCGCGCCGCATCCATGCAGGCTGCAGGATCGGTTCCCGGCGGCGTTGCCAGCACGGCCCATGCGATGGACTCGTGACGTGGGTCAACCCACTCGATGGAGCAGATGCGGTCGGCATACGTGCGGAACAGGTCGGGGTAGCTCGTAAGCATCGTCAACAGCTCGCGCTCCCCTGCCAAGGACTTGCGCTCAAGATCGGTAAGAACCATCGGCGCCGCCGCAGCCGGTGCGCCCGAACCATCAGCCACAGGAACAGCGCCCATACCATCAGGCACGTCGATCGGCGGCAGATCGTCGACGACCTCCACGGGCGCGGCGCCGTAGGCATCGAGCGGGACATAGTCGTACGGCTCCTCCTCGACCGGCGCGAACACCGGCGACGTCGCGCCCGATGCCCAAGCACCGCGAGATGCCCCCTGCGAACCAGACGTCCGACCGCCCGCGCTACCAGAGCGCTCGGCTTGCGCCCGCTGGCGTTCATAGTTCTGCTCACGACGTCGTTCCGCATCTTCGCGCTTGGCGACATCGCGAAACACGCGACCCGAACTCGCGCGAACCGTCTCCAGATCCAAACCCAGCAGATCGGCAATCTGGATAAAGTATGTGTCGATCATATAGCTATCGCGCAGCGGATAGATAAGCGTCAGCGCATCTTCCAGCGCCTTGGCACGACCGCCCGGCGTGGTGATGTCACTCGACTCCTGCAGCGAACGGTAGACAAAGTCCATAAGCGGCTCGGCAGCGTCGATGCGCGCCTGCAGCTCCTGTCCACCATGCGCCGTGATGAACTCCATGGGGTCGTTGCCGTCGGGCAGCACCACGCAGCGCAGATCCATCGAATCCTGCTCGATAAACTGAATCGCGCGGCGGGCGGCCTTCTGTCCCGCCGCATCGCCGTCGAACATGTACACGATGCGCTTAGCAAAGCGGGTGAGCGTCTTGACGTGATGCTCCGTGAGCGCGGTGCCCAGCGTAGCGACAACGTTTTTAATCCCCGCCTCCCAACAGGCGATGCAGTCGGTATAGCCCTCTACCACGATGGCGGTATCCTGCGCGACGATAAACTCCTTGGCCCAATTAAAGCCGTAGAGGTTTCGCTTTTTATGAAACACGCTCGTCTCGGCGGTGTTGAGGTACTTGGGTTGGCCGTCACCCATGATGCGACCGCCAAAGGCGATGTTGTGACCCTGCTCGTCAAAGATGGGGAACATCACGCGGTCGTAGAAGCGGTCGGCAAGCTGCCCGCGCCCGCGGCTCACGGCAACGTTGGCGTCGATCATCTCCTGCGGGGTAAAACCCGCCTGGGACAGGTGCGACACCAGCACGTTGCGGCCCGGCGCAAAGCCCAGGCAGTAGCGGCGGCAGACGTCGCCGCCCATGCCGCGGCTGGCAAAGTACTCACGTGGACGGCCATCCTTACCGCGCATAAGCATGGTGTGGTAGAACTGGGCGGTCTCGGCACACAGATCGTAGATGCGGGCACGCTTGGTACCGCGCTCGCGGCGATCTCCGGTGTCGTGCAGCTCAATACCTGCACGATCGGCCAAATAACGGATTGACTCGGGAAAGCTCAGGTTCTCGCGCTTCATGATATAGGTGAAGACGTCGCCACCCTCGCCGCAGCCAAAGCAATGCCACACCTGTGTGGCGGGGATAATGTGGAAGGACGGCGTCTTTTCGCCATGAAAGGGGCAGCAACCCCAAAACTCATGGCCGCGGGGCTTGAGCTCAACCGTTTCCTGCACGATGGCAACTAGGTCGGACGCAGCGCGTACCTGGTCTTTTTCATCATCGCTAATCACGGATACTCACCCCCTGCTCGCCCAAGTTGTGACGAATATCCTCGATATTACCCTCGACGGTCGAGATCAACTCATCCAGCGATTCGAACACACGCGAGGGACGCAGCCAGCGCGTAAACGCCAGCGAAACGGAAGCGCCGTACAGGTCGCCCGTATAACCAATTAAGTTAGCCTCGAGATGCGATGAAGCGGCATCGTCGGCATACGTCGGCGGCAGGCCGACGTTAACGGCAGCAGGCCATACGGTGTCATCGACGAGCACCAGGCCCTCATACACGCCATCGGCAGGCACCTGAATGCCGTCGGAAACCTGCAGGTTTGCCGTGGGAAAGCCCATGCCAGAGCCCTCGTGACGGCCGCGAACAACACCGCCGCGCAGCATATACGGGCGGCCGAGCAACTCAGCAGCCAGCTCCACATGGCCCTGTCCCAGCTCATGACGGATGCGGGTGGCGCAAATGGCCTCACCGCCCTCGCAAAGCAGATCGTGACCATACACGTCAACGCCGCGCTCGGCACCCCAGGCGCGCATCTCGGCAACACCAGAAGCACCGCCGCGACCCAGCCTAAAGTCGCCGCCAACGCGAATCGAGCGAATGTCGACCACGCGTGACAACAGTGCGAGAAAACCGACATGGTCGAGCGCCGCAACCTCAGGCGTAAAGGGAACGGCCACCACTGAATCGACCCCGGTTTGAGCCAGGGCATGCAGACGGTCGGCCGTCGTCATCAATTTTTGAGCGGGCGAAGGGCTCACCACGACGTCCGGGTCGGGATCGAAGGTAACCACGACCGCCTTACAGCCATGGGCACGGGCATCACAGACAAGCGCTTCGATGAGTTCCTGGTGTCCACGGTGCACACCATCGAAAACGCCGATGCCGATGGAGGCAGCACCCAAGTGCTCGCACTCATCAAATGCATCGGCAGCAACGATGCGAGCCTCGTCCGACTCGCCCGCGAAAAAGATACGCGCGAGCTCGCGAGCGGACAACATCATCGAACACCGCCGATTGCCTGCGGAAACACGTGCTCCATGACAAAGCGGCCACTCTCAATGCGGGCGAGCGCCTTGAGTCCCCCATCGAGCACCAACGCAAACGGCGCCTTCGAGGCATCGAAATCCGCAAGCGCACGCTCAACGGGAATGCGTCGGCCGCAGAGCAGGTCATCGGCAAGATTGCCAGGCAAGTCAACACGCGTGGCGCCCAGGGCCGCAATGGGATCCAGGGCAAAGCCAGCCGCGGACTCGGGGGAAAGTTCCTCGACCGCATGACAAGCGCCAATGGAAACAACACCGGAGGCCGTGCGGCGCAACGCGGAAATGTGCGCGGCGCTCTCACAGGCGCGGCCCAAGTCTCGAGCGAGCGCACGGATATAGGTGCCCTTGCTCACCGAGAACGCCACGGTCCACACACACGTATCACCTTCGCCGCCCACGGCGATCAGGTCGGCGGCATAGACCTCGACAGGGCGCGGAGGTAGGTCCACCGCATTGCCCTCGCGAGCAGACTTGTAGGCGCGAACGCCATTGACCGAGATAGCCGAAAACGCCGGCGGCACCTGCATCTGCGGACCCAGCATGGCCGCCAAGCGCTCACGGGCATAGGCAGAATCGCGGAGCTCGTTGGCAATAGCCACCGTGCGGACCGCCTCGCCCTCCGCATCATCGGTATTGGTCTCGGCGCCAAACGAAATGTCGGCGACATAGCTTTTGGTATCGAGGGTTAGCATGCCCAGCAAACGAGTAGCCTGGCCAACACCCACCACCATGACACCCGATGCCATGGGGTCGAGCGTGCCGGCATGGCCGACGCGACGCTCATGGAGGGCGCGCCGACATTGCGAGACCACATCGTGGGACGTGCAGCCCACCGGCTTATCGACGGCGAGCAGCATATTCAGTTGAGAAGGCGTACGACGAGCCATGTACCATCCAAAAAGTTAAAGCTCGACGGTCACCGAAGCGGGATCCTCCCCTACCAGTTCGGCCAGCATGGGAAGTGCCACGGTGAGCGTCTCGAGAATCGTTCCGTTGTTGGAGAAACCGGCGGCAACGGGATGTCCGCCTCCGCCAAAGGCAGCAGCGATCTCGGACACGTTGAGGTCGCCCTTGGAGCGCAGGTTGCCGCGCACCTTGGTATCGCCCTCAATGCCCTTCAGGAACAGGCAGACTTCGACGCCCATCACCGAGCGCACCACGTCAACCAGACCGTCGCACTCATCCGAGGTGACACCGCAAGCCTCAAGGTCACTCTGGTACGCGTAGCTATACGCGACGCGCCCGTGGGCCACCGTCTTAATGCGGCCCATAACGATGGACTTGAGGTGCAAAAATTCAACGCGCATGCTCTGGTAGACCTCGAGTGCCACACGCGCCGGATCGGCACCGTGGGCAACCAGACGCGAGGCTGCATGGAACGCGGCGGCATCGGCGTTTTGGTACTGAAAACGGCCGGTATCGGTAACCAAGCCACACAGCAGGCAGGTCGCAACGCCATCACGTGCGACAATGCCGCAATTGTCCAAGAAGCGGTCGATGATCATGGCGCAGGCTGCAGCTTCGACGCGCCTCAGGCTGAGCTCGGCAAACTCCTCACGCGCCGGATGGTGATCGAAGCACACCACATGCTTGGAGCGACGAAGCACCTCGGCGGAATTATTGAGACGCTCGACGACCGGCACGTCCACCGAGATGAACAGGTCCGGATTGCCGGTGTACGCAGATGCCGGCACCAGGCGATCGGAGCCTTCCATAAAGCGGTAGATACGCGGAACCGGATCATCGTCTGCCAGCAGCAGGGCAATGTCCTTGTTGGGGAAAAACTTCATGAGCGAAAGGCCCAGACCCAAAACGGAGCCCAAGGCATCGCCATCGGGAGAAGTATGTCCCGAAATCGCAATGGAGGACGCACCCTCGATGAGCTCGAGGATGCGTCGCTGAATATCTGCAGACTCGCACGAGGCGAGGTCGGCGGAATTAGTCATCTAAAGCTGCCTCCTGGGCGGCATCCGCTATCGGATAGCCGTCCTCGTCCTTTTCGATCGCAAGCGTGGCGGGAACGTTTTCCAGCGCACGCGTGATACGCTCGGCCTCATCGGTCGAGCGATCGATGCGAAAATCGAGCTCGGGCGTAACACGCCAATCGAGCGAGCGAGCCAACAGGCTGCGAATACGGCCCTTAGCGCTTGCGAGCGCCTCCAAGACCTCGTCGTAGCGGCTCGCATCGCACGACACGTACACGCGCGCGAACGAACGGTCCACCGCGACCTCGACCGCGGTCAAAGTAACCAGGTCGAGACGCGGATCGGAAACCTCAAAGAGCAGGATATAACCGAGCTTCTCGCGAAGCTGCTCGCCCAGACGGCGGGTTGCCTGCGTCTGCTTCATAGCGCTACCCCCTACTCGGTACGGGCAACCTGGTCGATACGATAACCCTCGATCTGGTCGCCGGGCTTGATGTCCTGGAAGTTCTCCAGGCCAATGCCGCCCTCGGAACCGCTCTTGAGGCTCTTGGCCTCGTCCTTGTAGTGACGCATCGAGGCGATCTTGCCGTTGAAGACCACGATGCCGTCGCGCACCAGACGCACGGAATCGGTCGCGGCGATCTCGCCCTCTTCGACGCGGACACCGGCGGCGATACCGACTTTGGGCACCTTGAAGGTGTCCAGGACGGTCGCGGTGCCCGTGGAGACCTCGACCTCGGTGGGCTTGAGCATGCCGATACGGGCAGCGTCGAGCTCCTCGAGGCACTTGTAGATGACGTCGTAGCAACGGATCTCGACGCCCTCGCGCTCGGCGGCGGAGCGGGCCTTACCGTCGGGACGGACGCCAAAGCCGATGATGATGGCGTTGGAGGCGTCGGCCAGGACGACGTCGGTCTCGTTGATGGCACCAACGGCAGAGTGGATCGTGTTGATGCGAACCTCGGACTGATCCATCTTGTCGAGCGAGTCCTGAAGGGCCTCGATGGAACCCTGGACGTCGGCCTTGATGATCAGGTTGAGCTCCTTGACCTCGGCGTCGGCAATGGTCTCGAAGAGGTTCTCGAGCGTGACGTGCTTGACGCGGCTCTGCTCCTCGATACGGGCCTTGAGCGAACGCTCGTCCGCAAGGGCACGAGCCTCGCGCTCGTCCTCGAACACGCGGAACTCGTCACCGGCGTTGGGTACGGACTGCAGACCCAGGATCTCGACGGCGTCGGAGGGACCGGCCTCGGTGACGGCGCGGCCCTTGGGGTCGAGCATGGCGCGGACGCGGCCGTAGGTGAGGCCGGCGACCAGCGTATCGCCCACGTGCAGGGTACCGCGGGTCACGAGCACGGTAGCGACCGAGCCGCGGCCCTTGTCGAGCTTGGCCTCGAGGACGTTGCCGGAGGCAAAGGTGTCCGGGTTGGCCTTGAGCTCGAGCACGTCGGCCTGGAGCAGCACGGTCTCGAGCAGATCGTCGATACCGATCTTCTGCTTGGCCGAAATGTTGACGAACATGTTCTGTCCGCCCCACTCCTCGGGGATGACACCGTACTCGGTGAGCTCCTGGCGCACGCGGTCGGGGTTGGCGCCCGGCTTATCGATCTTGTTGACGGCGACGACGATGGGTACGCCGGCGGCCTTGGCGTGGTTGATCGACTCGACGGTCTGGGGCATGACGCCGTCGTCGGCAGCCACGATCAGAATGACGATGTCGGTCACCTTGGCACCACGGGCACGCATGGCCGTAAAGGTGGCATGGCCCGGGGTATCGATGAAGGTGATCTTGCGGTCGTTGATCATAACCTGCGAAGCGCCGATTGCCTGGGTAATGCCGCCCGCCTCGCCGGCAGCGACACCGGTGTGACGGATGGCGTCGAGGAGGCTCGTCTTGCCGTGGTCGACGTGGCCCATGACGGTGACGACCGGGGCGCGCGGCTTAAGGTCGGCGGGATCGTCGTAGAACGAGAAGGTGTTCTCCTCCTCGGGGGTGATGATCTTGATCTGACGGCCCAGGTCGTCGGCAACGAGCTCGACGAGGTCGTCGGACATGGACTGCGTCATGGTGAGCGGCGTGCCCAGCAGGAACAGGCGCTTGATGATGTCGTTGGCCGGAACGTCAAGCGCCTCGGCGAGCTCCTGGACGGTAACGCCTTGGGAGACCTTGATGGCGTCGAGCTCCTCGGGATTCACGCCCTGGGCCAGCGCCTCCTCTATCTTGCGCTCCTCCTGAGCCTTGGCAGCCTCGCGCTCGCGCTTCTCCTTGCGCTTCTTGCGGCGACCGGTGGACTCGCGAGAGGCCTCCTCGACGGCAGCTCGAGCCTCCTCGAGCACCTTCTCGCGGCTGTACTCCTCGGCCTCGCGAGCCATGCGGCTATAGTGGTCCTCTTCGTTGTTGTGACCGCCCTTGCGCTTCTTGCCCTTGCCCTGCTTATCGGGGTTGGGGAAGTCCATGCCGGCAGCGACGTTGTTGCTGGCGTTGGTGCGATGGCTGTGCGAACGGCTCTCGGAGGCATTGCGCTCGGAGTTGTTGTCGGAGGCGTTGCGATCGTTACGACGGCCACCGCGGCGGTCGTTGTTGCCGCCACGACGGTTACCGCGCTCGGCGGCGCGCTCGGCCTTGGCCTTGTCCTCGGCGTCCCTCTTCTCCTTGAGCACGGTCTCCTGTGCAGCGATCTGGTCGAGCAGCGAACGGAAGCGCGAACCGGAGTCGGAAGCGGGAACGGCGCGGCGCTGGGCCTCGCGGGCAGCCTCCTCCTTCTCGCGGGCGAGGCGCTCCTGCTCGGCCTTCTTCTTGGCCTCGGCCTCGGCGCGGGCAGCCTCCTCGGCAGCCTGGGCTGCGGCAAACTGGCGGCGCTCCTCCTCGCGTGCCTTCTCGGCC
>URFP01000068.1:0-9368 GCA_900547235.1 uncultured Collinsella sp.
TCGCCCGCCTTGGCCATACGCTGAACGCTGTTGGACATACACTCACCCTCATCGAATCTATCGTTATCCGAATAGTTTATCGAACAACGATATGGATTGCATGCGGAAAGCCCCGCCAGTGCGCATAGCCCATTCACTAATCAGAAGGGGTGAGAGTGGATTTTTGGACACGTATCGAACGAGAGTGGATAATCTCCCACTTTGAGGCCGCCACCGGGCCTAAAACGGGAGATTATCCACTCTCATAGTCATCAAGGCTCACAGCCTCTTACTCGGCCGCCTCGCGCAGAGCCGACATCGTGGCCGCATATTGCTGCTGCAGCGCATGCATACCCTCGCGAGCGCCGTCAACAGTATCGGCACCGCGCAGCGCTTCGGTCACCACGACCGCCGGCTCGAACAGATTATCGAATCCCAAGTTCTGGCTCACGCCCTTGAGCGTGTGCGCCGCCATAAACGCTTCCTTGGCGTCTCTTGCCGCCATGGCAGCCTCCAGCTTGTCCATACTCTCGTCATCCAAAAACTTGAGGGCAAAACGGGCAAGCATCTCCTCGCCCATCAGCCGAGTGCAAGCATCATCATAATTGGCGCCGATCTTCTCATACGCTTCACGCATGGAAATCATGGATTCAAACTCCTTTGGTCAAACTAAATCGTGGGAAACGCGACAACGTCGGCGGGGCGTGCCAACGTCTCGGCAATACGGTCTTGCACCTCGAGCAGGCAGTCGAGCAACAGCGGGTTAAAGGTGCCGCACTTACCGTCCAGGATCATCTGGATTGCCTCCTTGTGCGGGATAGCGTCTTTGTATACGCGCACGCTCGTCAGCGCATCGTACACGTCAGCCACCGAAACCACCTGCGCGGCGATGGGGATATCGTCGCCCTTAAGGCCATCGGGATAACCCTTGCCGTCCCAGCGCTCGTGGTGCCAACGCGCAATCTGGTACGCATATTCCATAAGCGCATTACCGGCGTGATGGCTACCCAGCTCAAGCAGCATGTCGGCGCCGATCGTGGTATGCGTCTTCATAATCTCGAACTCATCGGGCGTAAGGCGTCCGGGCTTGTTGAGAATCGCATCGTCAATCGACATCTTGCCGATATCGTGCAGCGCCGAAGCCAGGGCGATCGTAGAGCGTTCCTCATTGTCGAGGGAGACCGTGCCGCTACGCTGGACCAGACAGCCAAGCAGCAGCTCGGTCAGCTTCTCGATGTTCGTAACGTGCCTGCCGCTCTCGCCGTTGCGAAGCTCCATGACGCCGGCCATGATGTCGATGAGCATGCGACTGTTCTTGACGCGCTCGTTGTACTGCTGGGACAGCAGGCTCGTCAGGCGGCGCTGTTTGGCGTACAGGCGGATGGTGTTGCTTACGCGGCGGCGCACGATACGGGAGTCAAACGGGCGGTTGATATAGTCCGAGGCGCCCAGCTCGTACGCGCGCAGAACCATATCATCGGAATCTTCGCTCGAAATCATGATGACAGGCAGATTGTCAATAATCGACCGGCGCGACAGATCGCCCAACACCTCAAAGCCGTTCATGCCCGGCATGACAATGTCCAGCAGCACGAGCGACAGCTCATCACCATAGCGGTCGACCATGTCGAGCGCTGCACGACCGCTATCGGCCTCGAGGATGCAATACTCGTCCTTGAGCATCTCGCTGAGAATAGCTCGGTTCATCTCGGAGTCATCGACGATAAGCACCGAAGGCTTTTCGCTTTGGAAGGTATCGACGGAATCGGTATCGGTCACGACCGTACCGGCTTTTGCCTTAGCGCGGCTCAGTAATTGGACAGCGCGGCCAACGCCCTCATCGACCGTCTCGCCATGAATGCGAACGCCACCAACACATGCTGTCAAGCTAACACGCTCATGGCCCGGAATAATCGCGGAATGAACGGCATCGGATACGTGACGCAGACGACGGGCGAAGTCATCGGAGGGGATATTGGGCATGACGGCCACAAACTTATCGCAACCATAGCGGACAAGCTCATCAGTCGAACGAATACTGCCTCGTATGGCCGTCGCCACCGCACCGAGTGCAAGGTCGCCGGCATGACGGCCACAGGTATCGTTGAAGACCCTAAAATCATCAAGGTCGATCATGGCCACACCGGCCTGCATGCGGGCGCTGCGAAGCTTTTCCTCGTAATATCGGCGATTGCGCACGCTCGTCAGCACGTCGGTGTAGACAAGGTCCTCTTCTGCGGTCTCCTGTTCATCAATCGGACGCACCATCAGCAGGACGTGAGGCTCGCCCTCGACCTTCAGAGGGCGCAGGCGAGCGCGGTACTCAACGCCATCGTTGAGCAGCTGTTCCGACACCTCATCGGAACCTGCCGCCAAGGCCTCAAGACTTGACTGGCGCAGACAGGGGCACCGATCGCCGGCGAGTAGGCAGTTGGGATCGCCCTTAATCTGGTCAACCGACAGCAAACGTACCACGGGGTAGGTCTTCGCGACACGGGCGACCTCGGCGGCAGCCTCCTCGTCGGTTAGATTGACCTCGTGATTATTGAGCATATGGGGCCCTTTCGATAGTTTCGCATGGTAGCGGTGGGTTCCAAATGTTACAAGGGTAACACCTTGCCGATGCAGGCAAGCACGTGAATGCTGTTACATTTTTATGAGTTGGCAGGCGGCGCGATTGAAGCCGCAGACGTGAGGTTTTGAGCACATTTGTTAACACGGCCGAAACGTTTGCGGGTGAAGCCTGCTTTGGCCATTGCGGGTGTTAGAGCCCCAGGATGCCACGGACAGCCCGGGCAGCCGCTGCCGGGCGATCGCGCAGACCGTTATGCGCGCCCGGGATCGTCACGAGAGGGCAATCGAGATATTCGGCAGCCGCTCGCGTGCCAGCCTCGCGGGGCGTGCCAATCGAGAGCTCGCCCAGGAGCACGGCGGCCACCGTTTTTGACGCGCGAACGCTATCCCAATCGGGAACGCAGGTCATAGTAATCCCGTATTCATTGGCCATGAAGCAACGACCATTGCGCAGGGCATGTTTGGCTTCCGCTTCGGTCGTTCCAGGAGCCTCGGGGTCCAAGTCGCCGAGGGCTCCCAAGAAAAGCCGGAGCGCCCTTGAAACCTTTCCAGCCGCAATCATATCGAGCAAAACCGGGGCTGCGCCCATGCCGACGCCTTCGGCCGACACAGCCGGCTCATGCAGAATCGCACGGGCGACGAGATGGGGTTCGGTACGAAGAAGCTCCAGCGCCACCAACGTACCGACGCTGTGCGCAAGCACATTTGTCGGAGCGCCAACGTGTTCGATCACGGCTTGCAGATCGGCGGCCTGAGCGGCAAGATCATAGCTGCCGTCTGCCGCATCGCTGCTGCCACCACAGCCGCGGCGGTCGTAGGCAATTACGCGGTAGTTGCGACTGAGCTCACAAGCGATGCCGTCGAAAAATGTGCCGTCGACACAAGCGCCGTGCACGCACACCAAGGCAGGAGCATCAGGCGACACATCCGGGTCGGCATATTCGCGACAGGCAATCGTGGTGCCCGCATTCTCGACCGTAAAATCCATGTTGTGCCCCCATCATCAATGCTCATCCAGTTGCACGTCAGCACGGTTGGATGGACCCGCATTGCTTTACACCTTGTTAACAGATTAACTTTACCCGACCCGAGGCTTTTCATGGCACGACATCATGAGCGACGTGAAAAAACGAAACTTGTAAAGCAAGAGCCCACACCTTGCTTTGGAGCCGATGCTATGCTTAGGCACAATTGTCTTGAGGAGCATATGCCTATGTCTACGTTTTTGAATGCCAGCCCCATCTTTGGGCCTGTTCGCAGCCGTCGCCTTGGTCTCTCGCTCGGCGTCAACATGATGCCGGCCAGCGGCAAAATCTGCACGTTCGACTGCATTTACTGCGAAAACGGCCTCAACGCCGAGCGCCCCTGCCATGAGCCGTACAACACAGCTGCCGTGGTACTTGACGCGCTCGAGGCAAAGCTGCGCGAGATGGCAGCCGAGGGCGAACTCCCCGATGTGATCACCTTCGCAGGCAACGGCGAGCCCACCGCCGCACCGGAGTTTCCGCAGGCCATCGCCGGCGCCGTCGCGCTGCGCGACGAGCTTGCCCCAAACTCCAAGATCGCCGTGCTCTCCAACGGCACGCGCGCCGACCGCCCCGAGGTGCACGACGCGCTCATGATGGTCGACGACAACATTCTTAAGCTCGATGCCGTCGACCCGGCGTTTATCCAGCTGCTCGACCAGCCTGTTGGCCCCTATGACGTCGAGCACCAGATCGAGACGTTCGCAAGCTTTGACGGTCACGTTATTATCCAGACGATCTTTTTGACCGGCGAGTATCAGGGCAAGCCCATCGACAACACCGGCGAGGAGTACGTTGCCCCCTGGCTCGCGGCGCTTGAGCGCATTCGCCCGCAGGAGGCGACCATCTACACGGTGGCGCGCGAAACACCGATCGCCGGCCTTGCCAAAGCAGTGCCCGAGGTACTCGACGCCATTGCCGCGCGCGTGCGCGCCCTCGGTATTCCCTGCCAGGTGAGCTACTAGCAAAACCACGCAGCAGCCAGTGCCCGCCATCCCGCCCCATCAGTTGCGGTGATATAGTTCCTATTTGTGCTGTTAAACCGCTTAAATCGGAACTATATCACCGCAACTTTTATGGACGCGTGGGTGGGCTATACTAGCTGTGAATGAAAGGAAGTTAGCCATGTATGACAAAGGACCCGTGCCCGGCCGCAACGACGCTTGCTGGTGCGGCAGCGGCAAGAAATACAAGAAATGCCATAGCGCCTTTGATGAGCGCCTCGAGCGCTTGTGGGAAGAAGGCTGGGAGGTTCTGCCTCGCACGCTCTACAAGACTCCCGCCGATATCGAGGGCATCAAGCGCTCGGCAGCCATCAACGTGGGCGTGCTCGATTATGTGGGCGAGCATATCGCCGCAGGCATGACCACCAACCAGATCGACCAGATGATCTACGACTACACCGTCGAGCACGGTGGCACGCCGGCCGACCTTAACTACGAGGGCTACCCCAAGAGCGTGTGCACCTCGATCAACGACGTGGTCTGTCACGGCATCCCCTGCGATACGGACGTGCTGCACGAGGGCGACATCATCAACGTCGATTGTTCCACGATCTTGGACGGCTACTTTAGCGATTCGAGCCGCATGTTCTGCATCGGCAAGGTCTCTGCCGAGCGCCAGCGTCTGGTCGACGTCACTCGCGCCAGCGTGGAAGCGGGTCTAGCCGCCGTCAAGCCATGGCTACCGCTGTCCGTGATGGCCGAGGCCGTGCAAAAGACGGTCGAGGACGCCGGTTTTAGCGTGGTGCGCGAGTACGGCGGACACGGCATTGGCAAGGAGTTCCACGAGGACCCGTTTGTAGGCTTTACCACCGAGGCGCCCGATGTGGACACCATCATGGCTCCGGGCATGGTCTTTACCATCGAGCCCATGGTCAATGCCGGAGCGCCCGACATCAAGATTAGCAAGGGCGACGGCTGGTGTGTGCGCACCAAGGACGGCAGCGATTCGGCCCAGTGCGAGGTACAGCTCGTAGTGACCGAGGACGGCTACGAGCTGCTGAGCTGGTAGCCGTGGATGCGCCGGATGCTGACGGGCACGCTCGTCTAGCATCCGGCGTTTTTGTTTGAACGTTTTGCCTGATAAAACCCGCCAAAATAAACCTGTCCCTTTTTGGCGGGTCAAGCGGAAAGGACTACTTGTGAACATCTTGGTTTTGCTGCCCGTCAACGACCACCATCGCGCAATTCTTGAGTCGAGCGCTCCGGGCGAGGACTTTATCTACACGAGCGCCGACGCTATCACGCGCGAACAAGTCGCCAACGCCGACGTGATCTTGGGCAACATAGACCCTGCCCTACTTACCGCATGCGAGCACCTCCAGCTGCTGCAACTACAGACCGCGGGCTATGACGATTACTTGGCCGCCGGCACCGTGCCAGCCGACGCCAAACTGTCTTGCTCGGTGGGCGCCTACGGCCAGGCCGTGAGCGAGCACATGTTTGCCATGGTCCTTTCCATGATGAAGCGCCTGCCCGGCTATCACGACTTGCAGCGCGAACATCGCTGGGAGGATTTGGGGCCAGTTACCTCGCTCAAAAACGCCAACGTGCTGGTGCTGGGCGCGGGCGATATCGGCGGTCACTTTGCCACGCTCTGCCGCGGCATGGGCGCGCACGTCCGCGGCATCAAGCGCCATCCACTCGTCTACCCCATTGTGTTTGAGGACATGGACGGCATGGACGCCCTACCTGAGCGCCTGGCAGAGGCCGACATCGTCGCATCCTTTATGCCGAGCACGCCCGAGACCCGCGGTCTGGCGAACGCCGAGTTCTTTGCCGCGATGAAACCAGGTGCCTTCTTTGCCAACGGCGGCCGCGGCGACCTTGTGGTCACCGATGACTTGGTTGCCGTTCTGGAGTCGGGACATCTCGCCGGCGCCGCGGTCGACGTCACCGACCCCGAACCGCTGCCCGCGACAAGCCCCCTGTGGGATGCGCCCAACATGCTCATCACGCCGCACGTCTCCGGCTGGTTCCACCTGGCAGCCACGCTCAACAACGTCGTCGACATCGCCGCGGAGAATCTGCGTCACCTGCAGGCCGGCGAGACCCTGCGCTGCTGGATCGAGCACTAATTGTTCCGGCGTTTTGCCAAACGCCGGAACCCCTCGACGCTGCGAGCCCGCCGTTTGGCCAATCTGCCGTTCAATTTCAAAGGCGCGACCAGAAGGTCAGCGCCTTTTCATTTCACGGCACCTTGGCGCAAACGGCGGGCTCTCGCTGACTTTTGTTCAACCTGTAGGGACTGGCTGACGCGGCTCTGTCTGTGGGCACTCGCTGACTTTTGTTCGGCCAGTGAGGTTTAGAGCTATTTAAGCGTTGTTAGATAGTTTCTTGCGTTTTCGACGTTCATTGCTGCGACGGGTGCGCGTGAACAGAGTTTGACATCGTTGGTGACCAGCAGATCCGCCTGAGCGCGTATCGCTGCCGCAATGATTAAATCGTCTTCGTAATCGCTATGGAGTTCACGCTGCCTGCTCGCCATCCATATGTCGCTCAGGTCACAGGGCACTGGCGTGGCAAGCTGCGACAGCACGTCAAGGCAATCCCATGCAAGTGATGTCGCCGCCACGGCGGCATCTTGGGAAAGCGAACCATGCTCGCGCCGATACCATGCCTTATGTTCGCTCGAAATCAAATAGAACAGGTCTTTGGACGATGTCGCCGCATACAGCAAATCCACCTGCGCCGTGCATGCATCGCGTAAAAACTCAATCGCCACCGAACGACCACGTCGTGAGGGAATGAAGTAATCGAGCCACACGTTGGTGTCAACCAAGATGCGCTTTGGAGCCTCACTCATAGAGCCAGCTCATCTCCTCGCCGTAGCGATCAGCATAGGCATTCCGTTTGAGCTCTTCGTCGTCCGATGGCTGAGCCTTGACCATATCGATTCCCGACTCACGGCAAGCGGCAGCGAACAGCTTCGACCCCTGATCCATGAGCTCGAGCTTACGTTTGGCGGCCTTTTCGCGCTCGCGCTGTTCCGCCCGGGCACGACTGGGCAGCAGGATATCCTCGAGCGCACCGGGGCGATCGGCCAGCGACGCTGCAAGCTGCCAGAGCGCTCGCACCGCTTGGCTCGGCGTCATACCGGCCTTGGAGAGAGCAGCGTCCCCACTCCTTTTAAGATCGGCATCGAGACGTACGTTGATCTGAGCGGCTGTTGTGGTCATGAGCCCTCCTTAATACTTCAAAACTATCATAAAACTCTATGGTAGATGCGTAAAGCATGTATAGCATTTATAAGCATTAGCCGTACTCTGTACACAAAAGGCCGCCGAGGCACACTGCACCTCGGCGGCTACGCATCACCAATCCAGTTCGGTTTCACCCTTTGCATTTGCCCGGATAAAACCTGCCAAAATTAACATCCCTTTTTGGCAGGTTTTAGAGCTCCACACTTTCGGCGCCGTTGATGGTTAGGTTGCGCTCGTAGAAGGCGGTGAGGGCGCGGATGGCGTACATCACGTCGCGCACGCCGCCGGTCTCGTAGCTCGAGTGCATGGCAAGCTGCGGCAGGCCCACGTCCACGGCATGCATGCTCGCCTGCATGTTCGACAGGTTGCCCAGGGTAGAACCGCCGGCCATGTCGCTCTTGTTGGCGAAGGCCTGCGTGGGCACGTCGGCGTCATCGCAGATAGCCTGGAACACCGCGCGGCTAAAGGCATCGGTGCAATAGTGCTGGTTGGCTGCCTCCTTGATGACGATGCCGCCGTTGAGCACCACCTGGTTGCGGGCGTCGCACTTCTCGGCGTGGTTGGGGTGCACGGCATGCGCGTTGTCGCAGCTCACGAGCATCGATGCGGCAAGGGCGCGATGGTACGACTCGTCGTCAAAGCCCAGCGATCCGTTGATGCGGCGCAGCGCGTCGGCCAAGAACGTCGACATGGCGCCCTGTTTGGTCTCGGAGCCAACCTCCTCGTTATCAAAGCAGCAAAAGACCGAGATGTCATGCGCATTCTCGACATCCAAAAATGCCTGCAGCGAGGTGTAGGCGCAGGCCAGGTCGTCAAGCTTGGGCGTCGAGATAAACTCGTCGGCCCAGCCCCAAATGCGCGCATCCTGACGATTGACCAGGAACAGATCGCGGCCCAAAATCTGTTCGGGATCAACATCCAGCTCTTCGGCGATCAGGGCGTCAAAGTCGCCCTGCTTAAGGTCGCCGGCGCTGATGAGCGGGCACAGGTCGACGGCGCGGTTGGGCGCAAAGCCCTCGTTTACGCCACGATTCATATGGATGGCAAGGCTCGGGATAATAGCGACCTCGCGCTCGGTGGCAAGCAGGCGGCTCTCAATACGGTCGCCTTCGCGCACCAACACGCGGCCCGCGAGCGCCAACGGGCGGTCGAACCAGGTGTAGTCGATCATGCCGCCGTAGGCCTCGGTGTTCAGGCGCAGCGTCTCGCCTGCACCGTCGAGTTCGGGCACGGCCTTGACCTTAAACGTCGGCGAATCGCTGTGCGACGCCGAGAGCTGAAAATGATAGTCGCCGGCAACGCCGTCCTCGCCCCACGTTGCGGCCAAGTCCTCGCCCACCTTAAAGGCAATGACGCTCGAGGTGTTGCGCTGCGTGTAATAACGCCCGCCCGGCTCGATATCCCACGCCGCGTTCTCAGGCAGGTAGGTAAAGCCCGCCTCGTCGAGCTCGGCCATAATGGTCGCCGCCGTATGGAACATGCTGGGGCATGCCTCGATAAAGTCGATAAGGTCGTTGGCAGCCTCGATATCGTCGGCCGTCACGTGCACGCGCTCGGGCGCTTCCTGATCCGTCATGCTCTCCCCT
>URFP01000069.1:0-8901 GCA_900547235.1 uncultured Collinsella sp.
TTAAATCCATGCCCATCCAGCCGGGCGACCTTTCGGCCATCTCCACCGCCGCCGCGGTCGCCGGCAACGGCTACACCTTCTCGATCTCGCTGTTCTGCGTGCTGTCCATGGGCTTTACCGCCATCGCCATGCTGCTGTGCGAGTACGCCGGCCTGGTGGCACCGCACCGTCAGAAGGGTGCCGCCAACGCCAAGCGCATGCTGCTCACCAACCTGCTCGTGGCAGTGCTGTGCCTGGGCGGTGTGACCGCGCATGTCACGCTCATCGACTACTACAACACTCTCGGCATCACCGTCTACACCTGGCGCCCGCTCGAGAGCTACTGGCGCGAGGGCTACCTGCCTGCCTTTATTAGCGCGGCGCAGTCCATCAAGCCGCCCAAACCCGCCGACTACTCCGTCGACGATGCCAAGGCCACGCTCAAAAAGTACGCCAAGGCCTACGACAAGTCCGACGCGGCCAAGAGCGACGAGCGCGCCGCCGCAAAGGAGCAATTCGACAGCGAGAAGCCCACGGTCATCGCCATCATGAACGAGACCTTCTCGGACCTGTCGATCTATCAGAACATGCGCGCCGGCTACGAGGGCCCGCAGTACTTTAAGAACCTGTCCAACTGTCTCAGCCGCGGCAAGCTCTATGTGAGCGCCTACGGCGGCGGTACCGCCAATACCGAGTTTGAGTTTATGACCGGCAACTCCATGGCCAACCTGGGCTCGGGCGTGTACCCCTACACCATCTACAACATGGAAACGACTGGGAACCTGGCAGAGCAGTTCAAGTCGCTCGGATATTCCACCACGGCCATGCACCCCAACCACGCGACCAACTGGAACCGCGAGAACGTCTACAAGGACTTTGGCTTTGACCAGTTCCTGTCCATCAACGACTTCCAGGGAGCCGATACCCTGCGCGGCATGGTGACCGACCAGGCTACCTACGACAAGATTCTTGAGCTGCTCGACCAGAACGCCGATCCGCAGTTTATCTTCGACGTGACCATGCAGAACCACTCGGGCTACGACACGGGCCTGCTGCCGGTCGACAAGCAGATGCACCTGAACATCGACACGACCGACCTGGACGCCAAGACCGTCGAGGACGGCACGCTCTCCGATGTCGACGAGTATGTCTCGTGCATCGAGCAGTCCGACCAGGCGCTGCGCTACTTCCTTAACGCCTTAAGCAAGCTCGACCGCAAGGTGGTCGTGGTGTTCTGGGGCGACCATCAGCCGTTCTTCCCGTCCAAGTTCAATGACAAGTGGTTTACCAACGAGGACGACGCCACCCACCAGGAGCGTCTGTGGCAGACCGACTACATCATCTGGGCCAACTACGACGTTGCCGGCTGCGACCAGACAAGCGAGGTCGACGACTTGTCCACCAACTACCTGTCCACGCAGCTTATGCAGTTGATCGGCGCACCGCTGTCCGACTACCAGAAGGCGCACATGACGCTGCGCAAGTCGCTGCCCGCCATCAACTCGGTCGGCTACGAGGACGCCAGCCTGCGCTGGGCGCTCTCCTCCAACGTCACCGGTGACGACGCCGCTGCCGCAGCCGCCACCAAGGCGCGCGAGGATTACGCCAAGATGCAGTATTACGAGATGTTCCGCGACGGCAAGAACGTGTATACCGAGCACTTCCAGACCGAGGCCAACGAGACCGACCCCAACCTGGCGCCGGGTACGACCAAGATCAAATAGCGACACGTCTTAACTGGTTCGTCTGCCCGGCGGCGCGGAACGTAAGGTTCCCTGCTCGGACAGTCCTGCTCGCACGGAGAGCACATTAAGTGCTCTCCGGCTCGTGCGGAACTCGCGATGAACCTTACGTTCCGCGCCGCCGGGCAGACGCCTCGGTGTTGAAGCGCGGCTTGTCATGGGGGCATCTGCTGAACATATATAAGTTGAAGGCCACATTAAGTGGCCTTCTTTGTATTCGGAAAACCCGTCCCACTCCGAATACATCCGGGCATGGAATATCCGCTTATTAGGCCTTCCATCAATAAAGGGGCGCCCTCCCGGGCGGCGGGCACGAAGTTCATCGCGAGTTCCGCACGCAAAGGAAGCCACTTAATGTGGCTTCCTTTGCGCAGGACTGTAGAGCAGGGAACTTCGTGCCCGCCGCCCGGGAGGGCGAAGCATTTAGAAGATGGACCTAGCGCTTATCCCTCCGGGATAAAAGCAGCGCGGCCATGAAAGCAATGATTGCAAGCGTCAGCAACACCAAGAGCAATGCGAGCGTGCTGTCGCCGGTTGCCGCCAGGCCAAACAGACCGGGGCTCTTACTGCCAACAGGTTGTACGGGAATCTTCTCGCCATCGTCCTCGGCGGTGATTTCCCAGCGGATGGTCTTGCTTGCGTCGGCAAGCTCATTGCCTACCGACGTCGGGACACTTAGTTGCAAATTGAGCACCGTGCTGCCATCGCTCGTAAACGTTGCGACCTGCGTGGGATGGGCAAACACGCTGCCCGGCGTTCCCGTCTGGAGCCAACCTGCTGACGCATCGCCCGCCGACGCCGTTAAGGTAATGGGCGACAGCAAGTGTGCCGTCTCGTGATCGACAACGACCCGCACAAACACGCGTACCTGGGACTTTACACCCGTGGCACGAACCTCAATCTGCTGCTCGCGCACATCGCCGGGCATTAGATCTTTAAAGGCGGGAAACAGATCGGGCTCCCCCGAGGAGCCCGTCGCCCCCGAGACTGTCAGCTGGCACGCATTTCCGTCATAGGCAATCGCGGGAGTGTCGGCAAACGCGCGGGCAGGAACGGCGAGCGCGACCATGCAGAAAATAGCCGCGACCACGCAACGCACGGAGCGCGCAACGCCTTTGCGAATCGGGAACGCCATACTTACGCACCTCCGTGCGGCGGCACCAGCACGCCATCTTTGACCGTACAGTTCCATGCCTCGGTGACCGCATCGTCGGGCGTGGACTGAATCGCCTGGGTCGAAATGTCGACGACTAGGTTTTTACCATCTGCCTTCTTCTCGGACACGCTCTTGATGAGCACGCCCGTCTTGTCGAGCGGCTTAACAGAAGACGTCCAGTAGTAGAACCCGTCGCTCGCAAGAACCCAAGACGAAGGGCTGTTGGTGGCGGAGGCATCGCCTTTATCGCCCCACTCAATGGTGTAGTCGGTGCCGGCAACCGGCTCATCCCACAGGCGCGCGCCATCCTTATCCTGCCAGTAGATATCCACCGCGACACGCAGGTATGCCGGAGCCGAGCCCGTGTTTTTTACCGAGACATCCCTTTTCACGTTGTCCTTGAGCGTCTCGTCCACCGAAGGCGCCACCGAGCCAAAGCCAAACTCGTTGACCAGCACGCCCGTAACCGAAAGCCACGCAAAGGTGCCGACGACGCCGGCCAAAAGGAGTACGCCGGCAAGGAGGGCAACGATCCGCCTGCGCTTAGTCATCCTTGTCCTCCCTCCCCGGCGTGCCGTTTTCCCAAACATTCTTGGCACGCGAGCCGCCATCGACCCATTTGTCCTTCGCGCGCGTGTTGACACACGTCACCACGGTGTCGCCCGCGCTCGAAGCAGACGAAATCGTCAGCTCGGCAGATTTACCGGGCGCCTTGCCCGGCGTGCTCAGCTCGCCCTCGTAGCGCCATGCCCAATTCGTGTCTTCCTCGACGGTATAGATGCCCGTCGGCGCGGCAAATTGCACGCTGCCGACATACCAGGTCTCGCCGTCTTCGTCGCGCCTCTCGCTAACTTTCACCTCGACCATGCGCGTCTCGGCAGGAGAATCCTCCGACGCCTTGCGTGTCACCTTAAAGCGGAACGTTTGCCCCATTGCGCTGGCGTCGGTGGTCTTTTTAACGATCGTCAGCGCATGAGTCTGGTCAAAGTTGAACACGGCATTGCCGTCGCCTTGCTCCCTTCCGCCCGTCTTCTTGGACTCCAGGCGGTTGGCCAAGTCGAACGAACCGTTACCCGAGCCCAAGCTGTAGAGCGAGACGTACTGGTCGTTAACGGGTTCCTCCGTCATGGACGCATCAGGACCGTAGCTCGCCCGCTTAACGGTAACAGTCAGCTGCGTCCCCATAAACGGCTCAGCAAAGCAGACCTTAAAGGGTGCTTTGTCGGCGCTATTGTCGACTGTGTTGGCGGCGTTGGGATCGAGCAGCCATTTAAGCTGCGCGGTGGTCATGGTTACGTGGTTCTCGGGGTCGGATGTATCCTTGGCGACCACGCGATACGTCACGGGATACAGGTCCATGTCGCCCTTAACCGGCTCGCCCTTAAACTCATCCCAAGACTTCGCAGCGCCACCGTCAGGCACATATCGCCACTCCAGGAAGAGTTCGCGCACGTCACCGCTGGCCGCCTGTTCATCGAGCAGCGCGACGATCTTGGAGTGGGCGTCCGGGTCGTATGCCACGGACTTTTTCTCCATCTCGGGATTGCCGTTGTCGTCATAGACCGGGTTGCCGCTCTCATCCACCTTGGGAACATCGACGTTATGGACAAAGCCGGCGCCCGTCGCGCGCTCGCCGTCCGAGTCGACCGTCGCCGTAAGGACGACCGACCCGTCGACACCGTGATAGCGAACCTTATACGGCGCGATCTTGTACACCGCGGTGTAGGTCACGCTCTCAAAGGGCTCGCCGCCCTCGAGGGGATACTTCTCGTCATCGGTCAACAGGGTGTATTTGCCATCGGGTTCGTAGTCGCGCGACCAGCCGACAAAGTCGTACTTGGTGCCGTCAATGCCCGAAACCTCCTTGACAGCCTTGACCTCAAGAGAAATCTGGTCGCCGGAATCAGTACGGCCGAGACCGCGGACAAGAGCAGGATTCGCGAGATTTGAGTCGATGCTCGATTGAACGGTAACCAGGCTGGGACGGTAGACCGGGTACAGCTCCATGGGGGCCTTGACCACGGTAGAGGCACTCACCATACGGATGCCCTCCGACCAAGCGACATAGCCCTTGCCAGGTGCCGGCTGGGCTTCCGTCCAGCCCACGAAGACGTTGAACTTACCTGTATCCCCATCGATAGTGCGGACGTCATAAGTGGGCTTCGGGATGCCGCCATCAAGGTTGCCGAGCATATCGCCTTTCTGAGCAACTTTGCCGTCCACATCTTTGGCATTGAGATGGTACACGACCGCCAACGGCGAATAGTACGCCACGAATGTATAGGCTCCGCCGGGTTCCACCGGATAAGAGCAAGTACCATGCTCCACATCGTAGGGAAGCGTCTTGATCTCGCCATCCGGAAGCTCGATCTCAACCTTCTGCAACTCATACAGCTTACCGCCTGCTTTATAAACCGGCATCGTGACGTCAGGGGCCACCGTTGCCGTGGCGGGGCCAGCGCCCGCATTGATAACGGGAACGATGTCGTACTTGGGCACGTTGACTTCAGAAGTGCCGTCAAAACCGGCGCGGTGCAGATTGGTGGTGTAGTTGACGTTGTACTTTGCGTACACCGGATAGGCATCCTGCCACTGGGTGACCTTGGATTTATCCGTCACCAAGTATGGCTCCGCCTTTTCCGGATCGCTCGTCACATAGGAGTCGTCGGCAACATCATAGATATAGTTCCAGACGGGAGAAGGCTTCTCGGGAGTAGGCTTCGGGACCTCAGCCGTAGAGATCCAGCCCAGGAACTTATAGCCTGGCACCGCCATCTCCGCATCGGTCGGAGAAGACTCGAGGGTCAGATCAGGATCTTCAATCTGGTCGCTGTCCCCGCCGGAATTGTTTTTAACCGTTTCATCTGTATGGATGAATGGGTACTTGTACGTGTACTTGGGGTCCTCCTCATTGTCATTCTTCTTTTGGAGCAAATTGCTCTCGTAGCGACGCGTCGTTTCCTTGTAGACCGTGCCATCTTTCTTATAAAAATCGACACGCGTTGTCACCATCGCACGCATGCGGTATTTCGAAGTGTAATTGATTGAAGCCGTTACGGGATTATTGAGATACGTCCATCGACCGCCGATTCTCTCAAGCGTCCAAAACTTCAAGCTATAACGATCGCTAGATGGCTTAAACTTGTACTGCAACGCATTAATAACCTTTTCCTCGTCAAACGTTCCAGAACCTGGGAAATCTGTATCCACAAGGACATTCTTTAGGGTATCCGCCCCCGTATCGTTTCTCACGTTATGCGAATATGCGCTCATTGGGGCCACGATTAGCGTATTGTTGTCGTAGTACCCCTCTGCGCACGAGCCCTCCTTATAGGCATTTTTATCGCCATGATTAACGTGCTTGGAACCCCAGTGCACCACGTTCTCTCGAACATAACTTGTGCCAACCTGATCGTTAAACGGTGTTTCGTACTCGTTCCATACAGAGCAAAGGAGTTCCGAGTTCGTGTATTCATCGTTCGCGTACGCGCGGACGTAATAATCCACACGGTACTCAAAGCGAGCGGTGTAGGTGTGCGGGACGGTCAGATCGACGCTGGCGGGAAGCGTGTAGCTGGGGTCGCGGCTTACGCGGACCTCAACCGTGGACCCATCGGCGGCCTGCCTGCTTTCGTACCAGCCCAGGAAACGATACCCATCGGGCAGCTCGCCGCCTTCGGACAGGGGCGTACCGTCCGTGTTGCGCACCTGTACCGTGTAGACGCTGGCGCCGTCCTTGGCAGTCTGGACGACATTGGTGCTGCCCACGCCGTCACGTAGGGTCTCATTGTCGATTGTGTCCTTATCATTGCCCTCGAACACCGTTATGATGTTCGAGCCGTAGTCGCTGTAGACCGGGTAGAAGTCAGTTGGACGGACAACAGTGATCTTGCTACCCGCAGGATAAAAAGCTCCCTTGCTTTTCAGATCGGCCAACTGAGTCGACTTGATGGCAGCATAGCCACCATTCATCCCCACCTCGCTGCTAGGCTGCGTGGTCCAGCCGATAAATGTCGCGGTAGGCTTCAAGCTGCCGCGATCCACGGGGGCAGCTGGCGTCAAACCGACGCCATAGCGGTACCAATCCGTCGACTTGTTGTGCTCGACGCCGCTCCGGTAATCGAGCGTCTCGCCGTTGACGTTATAGAACAGCACCTGCGCCTCGTATGAAGCGATAAAGAGGTCATTGCCCTCAAAGCCATATTTCTTGTCGATACCAGTAGCATTGTTCGCGGTGTAGGTCGACTCCCTATCATGGTTTACGTTTTCCTCGACCTGTTTGCCAGCCTTTACCGCAGCACCATCGGTCTTGCCGTCAAACCAGCTGTTGTCTTGTCCGATTCGGTTCACACGCACGTCGGGCTCGCGGAACCAGCCCATGAAGCGATAGCCGCCATTTTCCTTGGTCAGACCAGTAGACTTGGATGTAGTCTGCCTAAACGTCACCGAAGTATCGCCCGTGGCAAGGCCCTGGGCCGTTCCAGCCAGCACAGCGCTCACCGCAAAGGTATACGGATCACTAGTAGACTGGTCTTTGCCCAACATGGTTGCCAGAACGGTTGCCGTACCCGCGCCGGGAAAATCGATCGTCGCCTTAACGCTCTGGCCATGCACGGGGATCATCAGCTTGTAGTCCATCGCCCATTCGTTTGCATGCCCGTCCCCATTGGCAGTAGAGCGCATGGTGCCGGCACAGAAGTCGTAATCATGCTGCTCCCACAGCTCACGTGTGACGTAGCGCTCGTCGTCCCAGGGACCGAATCCGGCACCGGATACCGTACCGTCACCCGCAAGGGCGTAAATCTTCTTATTGGCATTCGTACCCTGGCTAAACCCGGATAGGCTGACACTGGGCTTGAAGTAGCAATCAGTGATAGTCGCGTCGCCCTTGTTGGCGCGCGCAGCAATACCGCCCAAGTTCACGTCGTTTTGAATAATGGGGATCACGGCGATGGGATTGTACTGACGCGAGCTCAAATCACCAGCGAAATGGCTGCGAGTGATTTCATTACCGCTCTTAGACAAGATACGACCGGCCAAGCCACCCGTCCAAGCACGCGTGACGGAGATGACGCCCACGTAAGAAGCGGCATAGCTATAGCATTTCGCCGTTGAAAAGCAGTCAATGACCTTAGCGCCTTCTGCCATACAGCCGACGAAGCCCGAAGAGTACACGTTATTGCCGCCTAAAGCGCCGATGGCAACATCGTACTTATTGGTAACGTCGGTCATGTCCATCGAGGAGCCATCCTCGTTTCGCGTGGGCGTGACGCGGCAGTATTCGATCGTAGAGTTCTTGACGTAGCCGGCAAATGCCGCCATGTACAGACCCTCGCCACCGATCGCCTGCACACCTGCAGTGGTGTTATGGACGGCGCGACCGCCGCGCACCTCGCAGTTGTAGAGCTTGCAGCTGTCGAGCTCGCCGGCAATCAGGCCGCCCTCAAAGCCTGCGTTGGTAATAAGATTGAGCGTGTTGTTGGCGCACGTAACGTGCAGGGTGCTCTCCATGACCATGACGTTTTCGAAGTGAGTGTTGACGGCCTTGCCCACGATAATGCCGCCGCGGAAGTCGGCCCAAATGTTGGCATCCTTGACCAGGAAGTTCTTGATGGTGGCGCCATCGGTCTCGGCAAAAAAGCCCGTATCGCGCTCGGGATCCAAAACATCTTTGGCATATTTCAGCCCCGTCACGGTATGGTTCTGGCCATCGAAAGTGCCCTTGAAGGGATGCTCCTTGTTGCCAAAGGAGAGATGCTTGACCGTACTCGAGACGATGGCGTTCATATCACCATCATTAAGATCGATATCGTTTTTGAGATAGACGTACCAATCGCGCGTGTCGCGCTCGCGCGAAAGCTCCACGCACTTCAAAAAGTCATCCGCGTTTTCGATGGGGTAGCCGATTTTGCCCTCAGGCACATCCTCGGCATGCGCCACCGCCGGCAGCACCACAACGCAGCAAAGGGCAATCGCTGCGACGGCAACCAGCCTGCTAAGCATGCCCCGGTTTATGTTCTTGAT
>URFP01000070.1:0-8865 GCA_900547235.1 uncultured Collinsella sp.
GCCAGGTGTGGGGCAACCCGACGTTCCGCTGGGGCCACATGAAGCAGAACGGCTACCGCTGGTGGATGGACCGCCTGCGTCGCGCGTTCTCGCTCTACGACCGTGTGCGCCTGGACCACTTCCTGGGCTTCCATAGCTACTTTAGTATCCCCGCGGGCAAGGCTTGCGCCGACGGTCGCTGGCTGGCGGGCCCGGGCAAGGACCTGTTTCAGACCGCCTACGACGAGCTAGGTCCGCTCAACTTTATCGCCGAGGACCTGGGCTATTTGACGCCCGGTGTTCGCGCCATGGCTTCGACCTGCGGTTTCCCCGGCATGGACGTGCTGGAGTTTAGCGACTACGACGTTCGTTGCGGTGTGCATCCCACGCCCGGCAAGATTCTGTACACCTCGACGCACGATACGTCGACGCTGGCCGGTTGGTGCACGCGTTCCTTTGCGGGTGGCGACGTGCCGAGCGGTGTTGAGGTGGCGTCCAAGCTGATGAGCGACGCGCTGGCAAGCGACGCTCCCCTGGTGATGATGCCGCTGCAAGATGTCTTGGGGCTGGGCGACGACGCGCGCATGAACGTTCCGGGCGTGGCCACGGGCAACTGGACCTGGCAGACTGACGAAACCGATGTTGCGGCCGCCGAGGGCAAAACTTCGCAGCTCCTGCGCAACACCCATAGATTCTGGGGCGAAGCGTGATAAAACCCCCGATATAGGGTACAGTTACAGCTGTTTGAATTTTTGCGGGCAGAGCGATCTGCCCGCTTTGTGCTGAAAAGGAAGTATTATGGCGCGCTACGATTACAAGTGCTCGAGCTGCGGCAACGTGTTCGAGGTTGAGCATCCCATGTCCGAGACCCCCGAGGTCCTATGCCCGAGCTGCGGTGCCCCGGCGGTCAAGACGTTCTCGGCCAGCGGTATTAAATTTGAGGGCAGCGGTTTCTACAACACCGACCAGCGAAGCGGTGGCTCCAGCACCAGCGCCACAAACGGCTGCTGCGCCAACTGTCCGCATAACCACTAGAAACCAACCAACCCCGCGATCAACACCGATCGCGGGGTCGCTTCTTTGCGCTATAGGTAGCTAATTAATTTTTAATAATTAGCATATTTTAAAATCCGCCCATACCGGCAGAATAGGGATCGTCACAGGTACCATCGCTATACCAATGAGTAGACCCCACATAATTGCCATTTTCGTCATAAAGATCCATAGTTTTAATGACTACTTTGCCGCCGCCATTAGAGGAGCCTCCCGAATAACCACTTCCGCCAGAATAGCCGCTTCCACTAGAATAATTATTACTGCTATAAGAATTGTTGGAATAATTGTTTTGCTGAGAAGCCCGCTGCCGAGTCTGTGCCACTTCCTCTTGAGCCTTCGCCTCAGCTTCTGCTTTTGCCTTATTTACATCATCAATACGAGTTTGATAACGACTAATCTGTTCATTGATTTGATCAATGAACAGATTAGAATCCTTTTTGGCATCATCAAAAATAAGCTTCTGATTATCTTTATTAGAAATATCATTAAGAAGACCATTGAGGCTATTAATATGCTGCTGGAGAGAGTCAGTATCTTCAGTAGAATTTACATCAAAATTAACATGGTCAGCTAGAGAAGTATTCCACTCATTATTTTGAGCATTACGGCAGTCTTTAATGATGGAATCGTATTTATTAAGCAACTTCGTCCAATCAGGGGAAGTGCCATCAGCATACTTAAATTTGTCATCAGAGATTTCTTTATTCAACATCTCTTTATTGTTTTGAGCATTTCTAATGGTATCAAGACGTTGCTCAAATGTTAGTAGCCTAGGATCAGCTTTAAAGGCAACAACACTATCGCTAGCCTTTGAATACAAAACTTCAACCTGCTGATTATGTTCACTACATGCTTGTTTGTAATTGTAACCAGCATAACCACCGACGCAACCAGCAATAAGCAGAGCAACGATACCGGAACCAATAATTACCCGCTTTTTAATCGAAGAATTCTCAACTTCTTCATTTTCCTGAGTATTATCTTCAGGATTATCAATCTTGTCATTGTTAAGATCGATCATCTTAACCCCTCAATATTAAATCTGCGAGCGGTTTATGCATCGGAAACTTACCGAGCCCAACCGCTTACTTTCACACCCGATTTATTAATCCCCATCCCAGAGAAATCATCTCAAATTAGCCACCCGGGCATCTCTATGAATTGCGCACCAACCTGGCGCAGAAGTGGCCGTCGTAGGAGTCGGCGTTTACCGGCACGCTTTGGAAGAGGCCTCGATCGTTCTGGCGTACGGATACGAGCTTCTTGGCCTGATCGAACTCGGGGAGTTGCAGAATCTGCGCCTCGGAGAGCGGCTCCAGGCTAAAACCGGTGCCCTCGGGAGAGTTCAGGAACGCTTCCACGACCTGTGTGTTCTCCTCGTCGAAGACCGAGCATGTCGCATAGATAAGCTCGCCGCCGGCAGCCACGCGGGCAGCAGCCTCCTTGAGCATCGTAAGCTGCAGTTTGGGCAGCTCAACCGTCACATCTTTTTCGGTCAGGCGCCACGGGATCTCGGGATGACGGCGCATGGTGCCGGTACCAGAGCACGGAGCATCGATAAAGACTGTGTCGAACATAACCGGCTCGCCAAGCATGGCATCAAACGATGTGAGCACCTCATCAAGCTCGCAAGCATCACCCGAAACCGTACGAACGCCTTGAATACCGGCCTTATGCAGGCGAGCGAGATTCAGATCGCACTTGCGATCATGCAGATCGAGCGCCGTATGCTGACGCTCATAGCCCGTACGCTTGGCCTGGCACATCATCACATAGGTCTTGGTGCCACGACCGGCACCAATCTCAAGGCAGCTACCAGGGCGCGTGGCAGCTGTGGCGATAAGTTGCGCGTTGAGATCAGATGCCACCGCGGCAGCACGCTCAAACGCACCCGAAGCAACGGTAACCTGGGCATCAACCGGGGCATGGCAGCCCGGGAACACGGGTGCCACAAGCTGCGAGATATACGGATCGGGCTTGGACGCGAAAGCGTTCTCGTGCAGGGCCAGCGGCGCGGGGGCCAGATTGCCGGCAAAGTTAAGCGCACCCTCGGGCGTGTCAAACGACGCCATAATGCGAGCGCACAGCCAGCGAGGAAGACCCATCAGGCGCGACAGACGAACCAAGCGTCGCTCAGACTCATCCACATCGGACGCAGTAGCAAAGTCCTCAACATTGTCCGCAACCTTATGCAGCACCGCGTTAGCCAGGCCCGCGGCAGACTTAGCACCGCAGCGAACCAGCTCAACACCCTGACTTACGGCAACGCGGCCAGGCGTATGCAGATAGAGCATCTCGAAGGCCGAGATACGAAGCGCCATTCGAACACGCGGCGCGACCTTTTTGGGTTTATCGAGAAACTGGTCGAGCAGCTCGTCCAAAATGCCCTGTGTGGCGGCTACACCCAGCGCCAAGCGGGCGGCAAATGCAGAATCGCGCTGGTCAATGGCCTTGGCCGATGCGCGAGAGGACAGCACGTCGCGTGCATACATGCCGCGGCGATCGGCCTCCATCAGCACATCGAGCGCAAGCTTGCGCGCGGGAGACAGCTTGCTCATGACAAAACACCCCACGAAAGATCGGCACCCTGCAGGCCAGCAGCCCAAGCAGAAGCAGTCATAGCACGCTTGCCATCAGGCTTAACCTCAAGCAACTCAACCGAGCCATCGGAAAGGCCAAGGTAAACACGCTTGGCCTTAACGAGAACCTGACCCTCGCCAAGCAACACATCAGCCGCCGCAGCATCGAGCACACGCACGGTCTTGCCGGCAATCACGCAACGAGCAGGCGCGGTGTCAGACGAGGCAAGCACATGACGCACGCAATCGAGCGCCGCCATCTGCGGATCCAGACGCATCTCCTGCTTGGAAATCTTGGCGGCATGGGTGACAAGCGACTCATCCTGTTCAGTCCACACAGCGGTGCCATCGGCAAGCAAAGGAAGCGTATCGGCAAGCAACTTGCCGCCAAGCTCACCAAGCTCCAACGTGAGCGCCTCAGCATGCTTACCGGCAACCGACGTGGAAGCCTGGGCACAATAAGCACCAGTATCCACGCCATGCCCGATGCGCATAATAGAAACGCCAGCAATCTCGTCACCAGCAAGAATGGCACGCTGAATGGGAGCAGCGCCACGCCAACGAGGCAGCAAGGAAGCATGAACATTCACAATACCAAGCGGCGCCATTTGCAGCACCTCATCAGGCAAAATGCAGCCATAAGCAGCCACACAGATAATATCGGCATCGGCAGCCTGGAGCGCCTCAACAACCTCAGGCGTCATACGATTTGCCTCAACAACCGGCAACCCCAGCTCAAGCGCCTTAGCCTTAACAGGAGAAGGCTCAAGCTTCTTACCACGCCCACGAACGGCATCGGGACGAGTAACAACAAGCGCAATCTCATTCCCAGCCTCAACAAGCGAAGTCAGCGAAGGCACAGCAAAATCAGGCGTACCCATAAACACAATACGCATAAAGGACGTCTCCCCTCAACCAAAGCCGAGACGGCTACAAATAACAGCGGAAAGCCAAGTACCCAGCCCATCCGCAATAACAATTCAACAAGAACAAATATACCCAAAACCAAAGAAAGAGCCGCAATAAAAGCAGCTCTTCCTACAAAGCAATTATCAGCGAAGACGCCCATCCCTGGCCCGACGGCACCCGGGCGAGACAAACAGCGTCAACGTAGTCCTCGGGGCGCCCGCCTATATCGTCCCGCGCGCAGTTTCGCAGCGCAGCGAGAATGTTTGAGCACGGGATGATATAGGCGGGCGTCCCGGGGACGGACAAACCTAATCCGTCTCGCCCGGTCGAGCGCCGCGGGCCAGGGCGTCCTGGTACTCCTTGACGGCCTTGAGCCTCTGCATGGGCTTCAGTCGCTCGAACATAGTGTTGCCATGCAGGTGATCGATCTCATGCTGCAGGCACACGCAGAACAGGTCGCCCGTAGCCTCGTAGCGAATCAGGTTTGCGTCCAAGTCGTACGCCTCGACGACGACATGGTCGGGACGCTCGATCTCGCAGCTAATGCCAGGGATGGACAGGCAGCCCTCGCTAAACGGCACAAGATGGTCGCTCTGCTCCACGATCACGGGGTTGATGAGCACGTACGGGTCATAGTCGTTCTTGTCGGTGTAGTCGCAGTCGATGGTGACGAGCTGAATGAGTTCGCCGATCTGCGGGGCAGCCAGACCGCAGCCGCCGTTCTCGAACATCATCTTCTTCATCTTCTCGGCAAGCGCCTCGATCGCCGGGGTAATCTCCTCGATGACGGCGCACTCCTGGCGCAGACGAGGGTCGGGCGACAGTACGATTCCGTTGGCTTCCATGGCCATCCTTTCAGGTTGTTACATCAAATCATAGGCGTCGACGTCAACGCTCACGCTCACGCCGCGCACGGAGCCCACCTCTTTGAGGCAGGCGTCGATATCATCAGAGACATGGTACCCCACGGGCGACTTCACAAGCAGATGGAAGCGGTAACGGTCCTTGGCTCTCTCGATTACACACGAAGCCGGGCCCAGCACCTGCGGCACAGCACTCCCTGCCCGCAAAAAGTCGGGCGCGGCGGCATGCCAGCAGCGCTTAAGAAGCTTTGCAATGCGCCCAATGTAGTCCTGCGCGTCGTCTCGGTTTGCCGACCACACCAAGATGTTGACCAGGCGAACAAACGGCGGGTACAGCGCGTCGCGGCGCTGGTCCAGATCGTAGTCGGTAAAGATCGAACGGTCGTGCTCAGCGACGGCACGAATGACCGGATCCTCGGGCAGATAGGTCTGGATGATGACCTCGCCAGGGCGATCGCCGCGACCGGCACGACCGGCGACCTGCTCCAGCAAATCGTAGGCGCGCTCCCCCGCTCTAAAATCGGGCAGCTTTAGCGCAAAGTCGGCATTGACCACACCTACGAGCGTGACCTCAGGAAAGTCGAGGCCCTTGGCGATCATCTGGGTGCCCAGCAGCACTGCGCAATCGGCGGCATCGAACTGCTCGAGCAGCTTTTTGTGCGCATCCTTGCCGCGCGTGGAATCGGCA
Source organism: uncultured Collinsella sp. (assembly GCA_900547235.1). Taxonomy (GTDB): domain Bacteria; phylum Actinomycetota; class Coriobacteriia; order Coriobacteriales; family Coriobacteriaceae; genus Collinsella. The sequence goes on from URFP01000070.1 coordinate 6,075, forward strand.
TCCATGCGAATGATGGCGACGTCGTCGGGCAGCATCTGGTGCAGCGCATCCTCGATCTGCTGCGTACCCAGGCCCATTTTTGCCAGATAGCGGCTGCCGCACTTGGGACAGCGGCTCGTGGGCGCCGGATAGGGCTGCACGCGCCAAGACGAACCGCAAGTGTGGCACTGCAGCGTATGCGTGCGCTCATGATACGTGAGCGCAGTGGAGCAGTGATTGCAGGTGGGAACGCAGCCGCACTCGCGGCACATCAAAAACGGCGCAAAACCGCGGCGGTTGTGCAGCAGCACGGCTTTCTCTCGGAGCTCGACCACGCGTTTTAGGCCTTCCATCAGCGGTTTTGAGAACATGGAGCGGCTGCCGTGCGAAAACTCGCGGCGCAGGTCGGCAATGCGGACCGTAGGAAGGACTGCGTGTCCCGGTCGCTCGGGCATCTCGACGCGCGTCCAGGTGGCACCGTTATACGTGCCACGGCGGCAGCGGTCGAGAGCCTCGGCAGAAGGCGTGGCGGAGCCCAACACGAGCGGGCAGCGGTAGCGCCGCGCCATCTCGGCCGCCACCTCGCGCGCGTGGTAACGCGGACTGGACCCCTGCTTGTAGCTGGTCTCGTGCTCCTCATCGATGATGATGAGGCCCAGGTCGTCAAGCGGGCAGAAGAGCGCCGAGCGGGCGCCGACGACCACGCGGGCGGCACCGCTGGCGACCATATCCCACTGGTCCAAGCGCTCGCCGGCCGAAAGCCGCGAGTGGAACACGGCGACTGTCTCGCCAAAGCGCGAGCGGAAGCGGCCAACGGTCTGGGCCGTCAGCGAAATCTCGGGCACCAGCACGCAGGCCGAACGGCCAGCTGAGAGCACGCGCTCGATGGCGGAGAGGTAGACCTCGGTTTTGCCGGATCCAGTGACGCCATCGACTAGGACCACGTCGCCGTGAGCGTCAAGGCGTGCGCGCTCAATCTGCGCGAGGGCCTGTCGCTGACCGTTGGTGAGTGCCACCGGGGCCTTGCCGCTCGCCGAGGACAGCGTGGTCTGCTCGCTGCAGCCACGCCAAGCGCGGCGCTCTTCCACCACCACGACGCCGCGTTTTTCGAGCGACTTGATGGTCGCCGACATACTGTTATAGAGAAGGTTGAGGTCGCGCGTCGTGACAGGACCACACTGGAGCGCCTCGATGAGTTGGCGCTGACGGACCGCGGTCTTGGGTGGCGTGTAGTCAAAGCCTTCGGGCGTAAGCATCACCCAGCGGTTTTGGATGGGTTTGACGGCTGGACGTTCAACCGTCCACACGCCGTCGTCGCCCTTGACCACACGCGGGCTGCCACCCGGAGGCAAGAACAGGCGCAGGCACTCGGAAAGCGTCGCGACATACTCGCGGCTCATCCAACGTGCGATGCGGGCGGCTTCGGCGGTAAAGAGCGGTTTGCTGAGAATGGCCTCGATGGGCTTGATGCGCACGGGGTCGAGGGCGTTGTTACCCGGCAGATCGCCCAGATCAGGCGCAATGTCGACGACATAGCCCGCGGCGGCACGGTTACCAAAGTGGACCAGGACCGTGGATCCGATCTGGACCTCGTTGGCAAGGGACTCGGGGATGCAGTAGGCGAATGGCTCGGACAGCGCTCGGGTAGGAATGTCGAGAACCACGCTCGCGTAGGCAGCGATGGGCTCAGGTGCAGGCTTAGGCTGAGCCGAGGCAGCGGCAGGCATGAGCTTCACCAGAGCCTCCTCCGGTTCCGGCGAACCAAACAGCGACAGTTGTTGAGCCATACACCACCTCTAACGAACGGACCTGAAAGGGGTGGGACAAAATAATCAGTAGAGTTTGTCCCATGGCCGATACGAGTGTCGAGCTCGTTGCGTCACTCGAACATGGGACAAACACTACTGATTATTTTGTCCCAGCAACCCACTCATTGGTACAGAAACAAGAGCCCCGCTCGGGGGAACGGGGCTCGGATACATGCGTTTACGCGTCTACTATAGCGCCATCGTGCGGGCGCGGTCGATACGCGCCAGACAGTCGTCACGGCTGACGAGCGCCATGGTCTCGCCCAGCGGAGGGCTCACCATATTGCCGCAGACGGCGACGCGCACGGCCTGGAACACCACGCGCTTCTTAAGGTCCATCTGCTCGGGCAGCGGCTCAAGCGCGGCGTCGATGTTGTCAGCCGTCCACTCGTCCACACCCTCGAGAGCAGCCTTGGCGGCGTCCAGAATGGCACCCATGCCCTCCTTGGCCAGGCCTTTGTTGACGGATTTCTCGTCATACTCGAGCGTCTCGGCCGTAGCAAAGATGGGAGCAGCGACGGTCACGGCGTCGGCAGGCATCTTGGTGCGCGGCTTAACGATGGCAGCAAGCGCATCGATCCAATCCTCGCCGTACTCGACATTACCCTCGATGAGACCCGCCTCGTGCAGCTCGGGGACCATGATCTCATCGGCAAACTGAGCATCGGACATGCCGTTGATGTACTCGGCATTAACCCAATCAAGCTTCTTGGGGTCGAAGGTCGCCGGGTTCTTGGAGATGCGGTCGAGCGAGAACTTGCTGGCTAGGACATCGCGCGGGATGATCGTGGTCTCGCCGTCGAGCGACCAGCCGAGCAGCGCCAGGTAGTTGACGAAGGCGTCGGAAAGGTAACCGGCGTCGCGGTACTCCTCCACCGAAGTTGCGCCGTGGCGCTTGGAGAGCTTCTTACCGTCGGCGCCCAGGATCATGGAGATGTGGGCGAACGTGGGCACGGGCGCGCCGAGGGCCTCGTAGACCATGACCTGGCGCGGGGTGTTGGACA
>URFP01000071.1:0-8830 GCA_900547235.1 uncultured Collinsella sp.
TCCCTGAAGGGCAAGCTCGTCGTGAGCGTTCAGGCGTATATGGGCGAGCCGCTTCGTACGCCCGAGACCATGGCTCAAATGTCTCGCGCTTGCGAGCTCGGCGGCGCTGCCGCCATTCGCTGCCAGGGCCTTGCCGACATTGCCGCCATTAAGGGTCGCTGTGAGGTTCCCGTCATCGGCCTGTGGAAGGATGGACACGAGGGCGTTTACATCACGCCGACGCTGCGTCACGCTCGCGCCTGCGTTGCTGCGGGTGCCGATATCGTGGCGATCGACGCCACCGATCGTCCGCGTCCCGATGGCAAGACCGTCGAGGACACCTTCCGTCCGCTGCACGAGGAGGGTGTGCTCCTGATGGCGGATTGTGCCACCATCGAGGACATTCGCCGTGCGGTTGATATGGGCTTCGACCTTGTATCCACCACGCTTTCTCATGGTGTCGCCGCCATCGACTGCACCATGGCCGATGGCCCCGATCTGCCGCTCCTGCGTCAGGCGACCGAGGAATTTCCCGGTCTTCCCATCATCTGCGAGGGCCGCGTTCACACGCCCGAGGAGGCTCGCGCCGCGATCGATGCGGGCGCCTGGGCCGTTGTCGTCGGCACCGCCATCACGCACCCCACGAGTATTACGAGTTGGTTCAAGGCTGCGCTTGAGGCGTAAGACAGGCCTCGTATCCGCTCGGGGCGGTATACTCAATATAGGCAATTGACCGCGCGGGATCCGGGTTGCTGGGTCCCGCGCTTGTTTTTAGGAGGCAGCACATGCAAAAGGGAGATGCCATGGATGCGGCGGAGCGCTCGGAGCGCATCCCCGATATCGTCATCATCACCGGAATGTCCGGATCGGGCCGAACGCAGGCCATGCATGTGTTCGAGGACATGGGCTACTTTTGCATCGACAACTTGCCTCCGCGTCTGATCGCCCAGCTTGCCGAACTCGTCGGCATCAATACGGGCGTGGGCAGGCATCTTGCCGTCACCTGCGACCTGCGCAGCCAGGGCTTGTTCGATGAGCTGCTCGATGCCGTTGCCGCACTCGAGGAGCGCGAGATGAGCTGTGATATCGTGTTTCTCGAGGCTTCTGACGAGGTGCTGATCCGTCGTTATAGCGAAAACCGCCGCCGTCATCCCATTGCCAAACCGGGGGAGACTACGGCCGATGCCATTCAGCGCGAGCGCCTTCAGCTGCAGGGCGTGCGCGATCGAGCCGATATGATTATCGACACGAGCCGTCTGCGCACCTCTGCGCTGCGCAACAAGCTACGTATGGCATTTTCCGAACTGTCCGACCAACAGCTCATGGACGTCCATGTGTTCTCGTTTGGCTTTAAGCACGGCATGCCCGTCGAGGCGGACATTATGATCGACGTCCGCTTCCTGCCCAATCCGTTCTACGATCCCGAGATGCGCACGATGACCGGTCTCGATAAAAAGGTCTCGGATTTTGTTCTGGACCATCCCAAGACGCAGGAGTTTTGGAAGGCTTGGACACAGCTACTCGATACGGTGATGCCGGGCTATATCGCGGAGGGTAAACCGCAGCTTTCTATCGCCATCGGCTGCACGGGCGGACAGCACCGTAGCGTCGCCATTGCCGAGGCCACGGCCCGTTACCTGGAAGGCGCCCAGTATCACGTGAGCATCTCCCACCGCGATCTGTCGCGCGCCAACACGAAGGCATAGGCCTGCATGTCGTTTACCGCTGAGGTGCGCGACGAGCTTGCGCGCTGCGAACCCGAATGTGAATACTGCGACTTGTCGACACTTGCCGCCCTCACGCGCGTGAGTGGTACGCTCTCGCTTACCGGCTCTGGGCGGTATCGTTTGACGGTTGCGACTGAGACGGGAGCCGTCGCGCGCACGATGATCACGCTGACACATCGCATCCTTAAGCTCAAAACGGAATTCACCGTTCGTAAATCGGTCTTGCATAAGGTCCGTAACTATCTCATTACCCTGCCCGATCAACCCGACCTGGACAAGGCTCTGGTGCTGCTGGGCATTCTAGACCGCAGGGGAGGGCTCGTCGCTGGTGTTCCCCGACACATCGTTGCCCGTCCCTGCTGCAGGCTTGCCTACATCCGCGGCGCGCTCATCGCGGGCGGCTTCGTGGCCGATCCACGCGGCGATTTTCATTTGGAGATCGCGGTGCAGGGCGAGCAATATGCTAAGGGGCTTTGCGACCTGTTGGGGCAGATTGGGGTCCATGCTCGTGTTAATGCACGGCGGGGGTCATATGCCGTGTACATTAAGAGCGCCGAGGAAATCGAGCATTTGTTAAAGCTGATTGGTGCCAAGCGCAGCGTTGCCGAGATTGAGGAGGCGCGCGCGGTCAAGTTGGTTAAGAACGATGTGAACCGTCGCGTGAACGCCGAGCTCGCCAACCAGACCAGAAGCGCCGGTGCTGCCCAACATCAGCTTGCGCTTATCGATGAGCTCGAGCAGCGCGGCCTTCGCGATGCGCTTCCGGATGCCTTGGCGGTCTTTTGCGACCTGCGCGAGCACTATCCCGATCTGTCGCTGCGTGATTTAGGGGAGATGGCTGACCCTCCCTTGTCGAAGTCGGCCCTCTACCATCGTGTTTTACGTCTTGAAAAGCTCATTGAAGCAAACAAGTAGTTTAAAGTATTGACGTATATACGGATTTAGCTGCTACTTTATTCTTTAAAACGTTTTAACGTAAATTTGATTTTCAATTTCGAGCATTCTCGTGAAATTCAAGTCAAAAAAAAGGTATATTAGGCGAGTGGTTAGTTTGTGGGCCTCAACGGCGGGCGCTGTAGCTTGCGGGGGCCTTACGAAAGGAGACACAATGGCAGTAAAGGTTGCTATTAACGGCTTCGGTCGCATCGGTCGTCTGGCTTTCCGTCAGATGTTCGGTCATGAGGGCTCCGAGATTGTCGCTATCAACGACCTCACCTCTCCCGATATGCTCGCTTACCTGCTGAAGTACGACTCCACGCAGGGCAACTACGCTCGCGATCACGAGGTCGTTGCTGGCGAGGATTCCATCACCGTTGACGGCAAGGAGATCAAGATCTACAAGGAGGCCGACGCCAACAACCTGCCTTGGGGCGACCTCGACGTCGACGTCGTTCTCGAGTGCACCGGCTTCTACACCAGCAAGGCTAAGGCTCAGGCCCACATCAACGCTGGCGCCAAGAAGGTCGTCATCTCCGCTCCGGCCGGCAGCGATCTGCCCACCATCGTGTACAACGTCAACCACGAGACGCTGACCGCTGAGGACAACATCATCTCCGCTGCTTCCTGCACCACCAACTGCCTCGCCCCGATGGCCAAGGGTCTGAACGACTTCGCTCCCATCGTGTCCGGCATCATGACCACCATTCACGCCTGGACCGGCGACCAGATGCCGCTCGACGGCCCGCAGCGCAAGGGCAACAAGCGTCGTAGCCGCGCCTGCGCCGTCAACATCGTCCCCAACACCACCGGTGCTGCCAAGGCTATCGGCCTGGTTCTCCCCGAGCTCAACGGTAAGCTCATCGGTGCCGCCCAGCGCGTCCCGACGCCGACCGGCTCCATCACCAACCTCTACGCTGTCGTTGACAAGAAGGTCACCGTCGACGAGGTCAACGCTGCTATGAAGGCCTACGCTGCCACCATCTCCGAGACCTTCGGTTACAACGAGGACGACATCGTCTCCACCGACATCATCGGCGAGACCCACGGCTCCATCTTCGACGCCACTCAGACCATGTGCTCTGACCTCGGCAACGGCCAGACGCTCGTTCAGGTCACCTCTTGGTACGACAACGAGAACTCCTACACCTCTCAGATGGTCCGCACCATCAAGTACTTCGAGAAGTTCGTTGCTTAATTTAGCTTTTAGCGAATAGCTCGTTGAGCGTCTAAAGAAGGGCGCGGCCTTATAGGGCTTACACCCTAGGGTCGCGCCCTTTTTATAGGAAATCGTCTGCCGTAATGGGAGGCAGACACGTACGAAAGGTAGAAGCAAACATGGCCTTTACCAAGAAGACCGTCCGCGACATCGATGTCGACGGCAAGCGCGTTCTCGTCCGCGTTGACTTTAACGTGCCTATCAAGGATGGCGTCGTTGGCGACACCACCCGTATCAAGGCTGCCCTGCCCACCATCAACTACCTCGTTGAGCACAACGCTCGCGTCATCCTCATGAGCCACCTCGGCCGTCCCGATGGCACCGGCTTCCAGCCCGAGCTGTCCCTCGAGCCCGTCGCCAAGAAGCTCGCTGAGCTCTCTGGTCTCGACGTTGCCTTTGTCGCCGATACTTACGGCGAGAAGGCTGCCGAGGCTGTCGCTGCCGTCGAGCCGGGCAAGGTCCTCGTTCTCGAGAACGTCCGTTTCGACAAGCGTGAGAAGAAGAACGATCCCGAGATCGCCAAGAAGCTCGCTTCCTATGGTGACGTCTTCGTCCTCGATGCCTTCGGCACCGCTCACCGCGCCCAGGGTTCCGTCGTGGGCCCCGCCGCTTACCTGCCTGCCGTCGCTGGCTTCCTGCTCGAGAAGGAGGTCGACACGCTGACCGGTATCTTCGCCGAGCCCGAGCGCCCCTTCGTCGCTATCGTCGGCGGTTCCAAGGTTTCCTCCAAGATCGGCGTTCTCGATCACCTCATCGACTCCGCTGACACCTTGATCATCGGTGGCGGCATGGCCTACACCTTCTTCCTGGCTCAGGGCCTGTCCGTCGGTCAGTCCCTCAAGGAAGAGGACTGGGTCGAGCGCGCCGGCGAGATGCTCAAGAAGGCCGAGGAGAAGGGCGTCAAGATTCTGCTCCCCATCGACAACCGCGTTGCCGATCACTTTGGCGAGGACGCTGTCCCCGAGGTCGTCGCTTCTGACGCTATTCCCGACGATCGTGAGGGCATGGACATCGGTCCTAAGACTGAGGAGCTCTACGCCGAGGCTGTCAAGGGCGCCAAGACCGTGTTCTGGAATGGCCCCATGGGCGTCTTCGAGTTCGACAACTTCGCTCACGGCACCCAGGCTATCGCCGAGGCTGTTGCCGAGGCCGACTGCACCTCGATCATCGGCGGTGGCGACTCTGTCGCAGCTGTCAACAAGTTCAACCTGGCCGACAAGATGAGCTGGATCTCCACCGGTGGTGGCGCCTCCATGGAGCTCGTCGAGGGTAAGGCCCTGCCCGGAGTGGAGGCGCTTCTCGATGCCTAATCGCACCCTTCTTATCGCTGGTAACTGGAAGATGAACAACGACGTCGCCGAGGCCGCCAAGCTCGCCGACGAGCTGGCCCAGGCTCTGCCCGAGGTTCCGGCTGGCGTCGAGGCGCTCGTCTGCCCTCCGACCATTGACATCACCACGGTTCATGACCGCATTCAGGCTGCCCCCATCGCCCTCGGTGCACAGAACGTGTACTGGGAGGCCAAGGGCGCCTTCACCGGTGAGTCTTCTTGTGACATGCTCAAGTCCGCTGGCTGCACCTACTGCATCATCGGTCACTCCGAGCGTCGCGACTACTTCCATGAGACCGACGAGGACCAGAACAAGAAGGCCAAGGCTCTCGTTGCCGCCGGTCTTGTTCCCGTCTTCTGCTGCGGCGAGTCCCTCGAGGTCCGCGAGGCCGGCACCTATGTCGAGCACGTCGTGAACCAGGTCAAGGCTGGCCTTGCTGGTCTTGAGATCACCTGCCCTAAGCAGGTCGTCGTCGCCTATGAGCCCATCTGGGCCATCGGCACCGGCAAGACCGCTACCGCCGAGGACGCCCAGGAGGTCTGCGGCGCTATCCGTGAGACCCTCAAGGAGATGTTCGGCGAGGAGCTCGCTAACGGCATCCGCGTTCTCTATGGTGGCTCCGCTAAGCCCGGCAACATCGCCGAGCTCGTCGCCAAGCCCGATGTTGACGGCGCCCTCGTGGGCGGCGCTTCGCTCAAGGCTGCCGACTTTGCCTCTATGGTCGTCAAGGCAGGCGAGTAGGACATATGGCACAGCGTCATCTTCCTGCACTCCTGATCATCATGGACGGCTGCGGCCTGGCTCCGGCCGATGGCGAGAACGCCGTCGCCGCTGCCAAGACGCCCTTCCTTGATAGCCTGTACGAGAAGTACCCCCACACCACGCTCGGCGCTTCGGGCGAGGACGTGGGTCTTCCCGATGGCCAGATGGGTAACTCCGAGGTAGGCCACCTCAACATCGGTGCCGGCCGCATCGTGTTCCAGGAGCTTTCGCGCATCAACAACGCCATCAAGGACGGTTCCATCGCCAAGAACGAGGTCTTCGTCAAGGCTATGGACGACGTCAAGGCCGAAGGCAAGACCCTTCACCTTATGGGCCTTATGAGCCCTGGCGGTGTTCACTCCCACATGAACCATGTCGAGGCTCTGGTCAAGATGGCTGCCCAGCATGGTGTCAAGACCGTTCGCGTCCACGCCTTCATGGATGGCCGCGACGTTGACCCGCAGTCCGGTGCCGGCTACATGAGCGAGTTCTGCGCCTTCCTGGCTAAGATCTCTGAGGAGACCGGTTGCGACGCTCGCGTTGCCACCGTCTCGGGCCGTTATTGGGCCATGGACCGCGATAATCGTTGGGAGCGCATCCAGCGCGCCTACGACGTCATGGTCAACGCGTCCGATGCCGATACCGACCCCGTTGCCGGTATCAAGGCCTACTACGAGAAGGATCCGCGCGGCGACGAGTTCGTCGAGCCCTTCGCTGCCCACAACGAGGGCATCCACGAGGGCGACGCGGCCATCTTCTTCAACTTCCGTCCCGACCGCGCTCGTCAGATGACCCGCGTGTTCACGGACAAGGAGTTCGACGGCTTTGAGCGCGAGCAGATCAAGCTCTCGCACTTTGTGACGATGACCGAGTACGATCCGACGTTTGACGTTGAGGTCGCCTTCCCCAAGACGTTCCCCGAGAACGTCCTGGCCGACGTTATTGCCGCCAATGGCCTGAAGCAGCTGCACACCGCCGAGACCGAGAAGTACGCCCACGTGACGTTCTTCCTCAACGGCGGCATCGAGGAGCCCAAGGAGGGCGAGGAGCGCGTGCTCGTCGCTTCCCCCAAGGTCGCTACCTACGATCTGCAGCCTGAGATGAGCGCTCCCGAGGTTACCGAGAAGCTCGTCGCCGCAATCAACGAGGATCGCGCTGATTTCTACATCGTGAACTTCGCGAACTGCGACATGGTTGGTCACACCGGTGTCTTCGACGCGGCCGTTAAGGCCGTCGAGGCTGTTGACGATGCTTTGTCCAAGGTTGTCCCGGCGATTCTCGCCAAGGGCGGCTTTGCGCTGATTACCGCCGACCATGGTAACGCCGACCACATGTTTGACGTTGCTTCCGACGGTTCCAAGCATCCGTTTACGGCTCACACCACCAACCGCGTGCCGTTCATCATCGTTGATGAGAAGGCCAAGCTCACCGGTATCGAGGACGGCCGTCTTTCCGATATCGCTCCGACCATGCTCACCATGGCTGGTATTGAGCCTTCCGCCGAGATGACGGGTCGCGTGCTCGCCACCGAGGCCTAATAGAAAACAAATATCGTTTTCTAGTAAGGGGGTTGTCCACAACTGGACGACCCCCTTTTTTGGTATTTCTGCCATTTCTACCCCGTCCCTAAATGGCAGGTGGGGGAGTGTTGGGGGTTGTGGTACAGTACTGGAGTTTGAATTGTTCTATTAAGGAGCTTATCTATGGGTCCGTTCCAGATTCTTCTGTTTGTCGTTTGGGCTGTTTCTGCCGTGGCACTGACGATTCTCGTTCTGATGCATTCCGGTAAGGGTACCGGCGTTTCGGATATGATCGCTAGCTCGCTGTATAACTCCAGCTCTGCCACGGGCGTCATGGAGCAGAACCTCGATCGCCTGACGGTAATTATGGCCGTCGTTTTTGCCGTGTGTGTCGTTCTGTGCATGTTCTTCTTCCCGCAGGGCATCGTCGGCTACTAAGCATCGGCGTTTATACGTTTGTAAAGGGTCCCGTATGTGCGGGGCCCTTTTTGTTTACAGACTTGTAACAGAGTCAAAATATCCCCACATACTTCGCCCAACTAAAGAAATTCTCGACCGTTAACCGGAATTAGCCCCAAATCGTGCATAAAATGCGCTACTGTATTGCAAAACGTTGGTCTGTTGTGCATAACCAGCCATAGCAGCGGGCGGCGTTTTGATGGTTCGGATCGGATTGTCTCGACATATGTCCGACTGAACATTTCTTTGTCCTATCTCATAAGGAGGATGGCATGGCTGATTCTATGTTCCACCAGCCCGTTATGGGTCGTCGCGCCTTTGTTGGCGGCACCCTCGCTGCGAGCTCCATGGCTTTTCTTGCCGCGTGCGGCAAGAAGGGCGGCGACGCTTCCGGATCTGACTCCGGTTCGACGCTGAACTTCTACATCAACAACCCGGTCTGCATCGACCCCTACAACGTCCAGGAGGATCAGGGCACTCAGGTCGAGTACCAGCTCTTCGACGCTCTGACGGAGTACGACCCCGAGAAGGGCGAGATCGTTCCGCTGGCTTGCGAGTCCTTTGAGGCTAACGACGACGCCACCGAGTTCACCTTCAAGATCAAGAAGGCTAAGTTCCACAACGGTGACGACGTTACCTCCAAGTCCTTCAAGCTCGGTTGGGAGCGTCTAGTCAACACCAAGTCGGCCATCGCCACCGAGTATGGTCCTTCCGAGGTCTCCTATCACCTTTCCATGGTTGAGGGCTATGACGATCTGCTTGCCGGCAACGCTACCGAGCTCAGCGGTGTTACTTGCCCCGACGATGAGACCCTCGTCGTCAAGCTGTCTTCCGCTTACGCCGACTTCCCCTTCGTCGCCTCTCACCCGGCTCTGTCCCCGGTTCCCGAGTGCGCCGAG
>URFP01000072.1:0-8816 GCA_900547235.1 uncultured Collinsella sp.
ACCGCGCCACGGCATCACGAAAGGAGCCACCAACATGAAGAACACGATGACGTCTCTCAACAACTGGTGGTGGCGTGATGCGAATACGATCGGTCGACAGTGAGTCCCTCACGCCTGTTTTTGCGCTCTAGGTGATTGGAAGGCCTCCGGTTTCGACCGGGGGCTTTTTTCTATCTCGAGCCCGATCGCATTCGCATCACGCGCCTCCGCTTTTCTCTTGCAATCCCCTTTTCGAAAGGATTTTCACCATGTCTCAGAACACCACCGCCACCCAGCCCCGCACCGTCCAGACCGCCGATCGCGGCAAACTCGATGTCCGCGCCCTCGTCCTGCTCGCCATCCTGCTCGCCGCCGGCTTCATCCTCAACTTTACCGTTGGCAAGGCAATCTCGGGCATCTCGGGCGGCATGATCAGCCCCGAGTTCATCATCTCGGCCTTCTGCCTCACCATCCTGGTCGTTCGCCCCAACATCGGCCAGGCGCTCGTCATTGGCCTCATCTCGGCTGCCGTGATCCAGATCACCACCACTTCGCCGTTCGTCGATTTTGCCGCCGAGGGCATCGCCGCCATGCTCATGGCCGGCATCGTCAACGCCGCCGGCAAGAACGGTCAGGTCAAGCCTGCCGTCGCCATCGTCGCTACCTTCGTGACCACCTTTGTCTCCGGCGTCATCTTCATGGTTATCAAGATGGCCATGCTTGGCGTGGTCGGCGAGCTCGCCGCCGCTATGCTGCCCGTCGTCGCCATGACCGCCGTCTTTAACGCCATTCTGGTCGGCGCCCTCTATCTGCCCATTCAGAAGGCCCTGAAGCTCAACTAACCTGCTCGGCTTTACGAGCCACCCCATCTTGGCGTTCATTCGTCGCTCGCGTACCCAAGTACGCTTCGCTCCTCTTTCGCGCCAACCTGGGGCCCCTCGTAAAGCCGTCTCCGTGCTCCACCGGCAAAGACTGTCCCAAACAGTTAACTCTTGGGGACGTTCTTAAACGACTAGTCATTAAAGAACGTCCCCGATGACTATGAAAGGTATCCATGGAAACGATCATCAACGTCGACGATGTCTCGTTCTCCTATGGCACGCAGACCGAGCAGGCGCTCAGCCACATCTCACTCAGCGTGAACAAGGGAGATTTCATCGGCATCATCGGGCCCTCGGGCGCCGGCAAGTCCACGCTTGCCGCCTGCCTGTCGGGCGCCGTGCCCCACCACTACACCGGCACGTTCTTTGGGTCCGTCATGGTTGACGGCCACGACACCTGCGAGGTCTCGTTGACCGACGTGTCGCAAATCGTCGGCAGCGTGCTGCAGGATATCGACACGCAGATGGTCGCCTCGGTCGTCGAGGACGAGATACTCTTTGGCCTCGAGAACTTTGGCGTTCCCCACGACCAGATCGAGCAGCGCGTGAGCGAAACGCTCGAGACCGTCGGCATCAGCGACCTGCGCGACCGCGAGATCGCCACCCTCTCGGGCGGACAGAAGCAAAAGGTAGCCATCGCCGCCATCCTCGCCATGCGTCCGCGCGTCTTGGTTCTCGACGAGCCCACCGCGGCACTCGACCCCGCCAGCTCCACGTTGGTCTTCGAGACGCTGCGTGAGGCAAACCGCGCACTTGGAATTACCATCGTCGTCGTTGAGCAAAAGGTCGCCCTGCTCTCGGAGTACTGCAACCGCGTGCTCGTGCTCAACCATGGCGAAATCGCGCTGCAGGGCGAGCCACACGAGGTTTTCGGGCATACCGACGAGCTCCGTGCCATCGGCGTCGACTGCCCTCGCGTCACGCGTATCTTCAATAGCCTCGAGGCCGATGGCCTGGTAAGCGGTACCCCTTGCTTGGATGTCGATGAGGCCGAGCGCCTGATTTCGGGCATTGTCGACCCCGCACACGCGGCCAGCGAAGCCCAGGCGCCCGCCGGCTCCCCGCATGCACCGTCGTTGCGCCCGCACGCCAAGGACGCCGAGCCCGTGCTCACCTTCGATCACGTTGAGTTTGCCTATCCCAATGGCGGCGCCGCCGTACACGACCTCAACCTGACCCTCTATCCCGGCGAGCTCGTGGGCATCGTCGGCCAGAACGGTGCCGGCAAGACCACGCTCACCAAGCTGCTCACAGGCCTGCTTAAGCCCGCCTCGGGCAGCGTGCGCGTTACGGGGCTGGACACCGCAGCCGTTCCCACGAGCCGCATCGCCCGCGAAGTCGCAACCCTCTTCCAAAACCCCGACCGCCAGATCTGCAAGGATACCGTACTCGACGAGGTCGCTTTTGGCCTGGAGCTTGCCGGCATCGACCGTGCCGAGGCTCTGCGTCGCGCTCGACTCGTTATCGACCGCTTTGGCCTGCCTGCCGATGAGGCACCTTTCTCGCTTTCGCGCGGCCAGCGACAAATGGTGGCGCTTGCCTCCGTCGTAGTTGTTGAGCCCAAGATCGTCGTGCTCGACGAGCCCACGAGCGGCCTTGATTACCGCGAGTGCATGACCGTCATGGAAACGGTGCGCACCATGGCCGAGCGCGGCTGCGCCGTGATTATGGTCTGTCACGACATGGAAGTCGTTTCCGACTTTGCCGAGCGTATCGTAGTAATGGCCGACGGTCGTATCCTCGACCGCGGCCGCACGCACGAGCTATTCTCGAACATCGATCTCATGCGGCGTGCCTACGTGGAGCCTCCCCAGGTTATTGAACTCTCGCGCCGTCTGGCACCTTCCGTCTCGCCCGCTTTTGCGCAGGTGAGCGAGGTCACCGATGTCGTTCGAATTACCAAGGAGATGGTCCACCGTGGTTAACGTCATCGACTACATGCCGGGCGATACGCTACTGCATCGTTTGAACCCCGTCGTCAAACTGGGCCTCGCCGCCGCCATCATCGTCGGCATCTTCTTGTCCGACACCTACGTGGCGCTGCTGGGCTTTTTGGCACTCACCCTTGCGCTGGGTGCCTATGCCGGCGTCGTCGACCGTCTGTTCTCGTTGCTCAAGTTGCTGATTCCGCTCGCGCTTATCATGCTGGTGCTCCAGCTAGCCTTTATGCGCGATGGCAACGTGGTGTGGGGCTTTATCACCGACACGGGCCTCATCACGGGATCGAAGGCCTGCCTGCGCCTGCTGGGCGTGGCGTTACCACTCATCCTCATGCTCATGGTGACCAAGCTCAACGACCTTGCCAACGCCTGCGTCGAGGTGCTGCACGTACCGTATCGCTATGCCTTCACCTTTACCACGGCGCTGCGCTTTGTGCCGGTGTTTGGTCAGGAGATGAACGCCATCATGGAAGCGCAGACCGCGCGCGGCGTCGAGTACGACACCAAGAACCCTATCAAGAAGCTTAAGCTCATGTTGCCACTGTGTGTGCCGCTGCTCATCTCGAGCGTGGGCAAGACCGATGCCACGGCCTTGGCGGCAGAACAGCGCGGCTTCTATCTGCGCACGCGCGCCAGCTCGTACAAGCGCTACCCCATCAAGGGCCTGGACATCGCCGTACTCATCGTCAGCATCGCCCTCATCGCCATCGGCTTCCTGTTCTAGTTCACCACCGACAGCAACCGCCCAACGCAAAAGGCCTCGGCTCGCACCAAACGAGCCGAGGCCTTTATTGTTTCACCAGATAAAACCTACCAAAATTAACCTGTCCCTTTTTGACGGGTCGGAAGCTAGAGGCGGTAGGGGACGCCGCTGCGGATGATGGATTCGCGCACCAGGACATCCATGGCATCGAGGGTGATCTCGGGCATCTCTCGATACTTCTGCAGCACCGATAGCTCGGTGCAGGCCAGAATGACACGGTCGCAGCCGCTACGGGCGAACTCCCACATCACGCGGTCGAACTTATCCATATCGGGCTCACGTCCGGCTTTCACATCATCGTAGATAAGCGACATCACATCGTTCTGACGTTTCTCGCTGGGATAGACGACCTCAACACCCGCAGCCTCGCATTCGCGGCCGTAGACGCCCGCGCCCACGGTTCCGTCGGTGCCCATGATGCCAATCTTGCGCACCGGCTCGGCCGGCATGCTCAGGTTGGGGTCGAACTCGCACTCCCCCATCACCGCACCCGCAAGGGCATAGCGCACCGACTCACGCGGCATGTGGATAATCGGCACCTTCGTAAACGACTGGATCTGGTCGTAGAAGTAGTGTGACGTGTTGCAGGGAATGGCAATGTGCGCACAGCCCAGCGACTCGAGTGCCTGGGCACACTCTTTCATGGTCGCCAGCAGCTTGGCGTGCTCGCCGGTCTTAATGGCCAGCGTGCGGTCGGGCATGGTCGACTTGGAGAGCACCACCATGTCGATATGATCCTGATCGCAGGCAGCAGCCGTATGACGCACTACCTGGTCGTAGTAATACGACGTGGCCTCGGCGCCCATGCCGCCGATAACTCCCAGCTTTTCCATCGCCGCCTCCTTGGTGACGCTTGCGCAATTGCGCGTAT
Organism: uncultured Collinsella sp.; assembly: GCA_900547235.1. Lineage (GTDB taxonomy): Bacteria > Actinomycetota > Coriobacteriia > Coriobacteriales > Coriobacteriaceae > Collinsella. Next base: position 4,435 of record URFP01000072.1, read on the forward strand.
CATACCCGCGCCCGCCCGATGTAAACCGGACGGGCGCCGCACTCATCTACTTGTAATACGTCTTGAACAGCTTAAAGTGGCGCAGCTTGGTGTGCCACATGCGCAGCCAGCGGTTAAAGACAAAGTCGCCCTTCATAAACGAAGGGTCGGCGCCCTTGCCTTCCTTGTCCAGGCGATGCACCTTAGCGCGCAGCTCGGGATCCTTGACGTACTTGTCGACGACGCCCATGGGGACGACCATCCACAGCGCCTCGTCCTGCGCCGTCACAAACTCCGGCTCAAACGGGCGGTTGAACACATACTCGTCCACCACATACTTGGCAACGTTAAAGCCGCTGTTAGTGACGTAGTAGTTGCTGCGACCTTGGCGCGTGTTGAAATCGAAGAACTTAAACGAGCCGTCGCGCTCGTCGTACTTAACGTCAAAGTTGGAATAGCCCACAAAGTGAAGGTCCTCGAGCAACTTGCGCACGCCGCCCATGAGCTCGTCATTGGGCTCGGTGATGATACAGGCGTGGTTGCCGACACCGTGAGGCTGATGCTCCTCGAGCAGCACGTGACCCAGGCACATCATGCGCACCTTGCCGTTGCGGTCGGAATAACTGGTGAGCACGCGCATGTACTCGTCATTGCCGGGCACGCGATCCTGCAAGATCAGGTCGTCGGTGTAGCCGCTGGCATACGAGTCGCGAATGACCTGTTCCAGCTCGGCACGGTCGGCAATCTCATAGGCCTTTTTCTGGCCCTCGAACTCGTGCTGCCACCACATGATGCCGTCAGAAGGCTTCAGAATCATCGGGTAGGGAAAATCGATCTGGTCGAGCACTTCGGCAGGCGCCTCGCCTTGGGCGTTCAGCATCGCCATGGTGAAGGTAAAGGTATGCGGATAGGGCACGCCATGCTTCTCGCACAGCTCGTAGAAGATCTCCTTCTTCTGACACTGCTCAAGCATGCTATAGGGAGCGTAAGGCGCGACGATGTTATCCGCCAACTCATGGGCATCCTTGGCCTGAGCCACAAGGGCAACATAGTTATCGCCACAGCCCACAAGGACGATCGTCTTATCGGCATGCGCTTGGGCAATGCCGTTGACGGTCCTGAGCATCACGGGCATGGTATCGATATCCACGTTGGGCGTGTAGTCGATAATCTGGCTGCGGTACGCGGGACCCGTCTGATACTTGCCAAAGACCAGACTCTTGACCTGGTACTCCTCATAGAAGGCGCGCGCCACCGAATAGGCGTTGATGTCGCCACCGAGCAGCACGGGAATGAACTCGCGCTCTGTAAACTGCAATGCCATGGAAACTTCCTATCATGAACTGCCCACACAACGGGCGGTCTTTGCGCAACTGATTTATTCTAGCGTGCCAAGCCGCCGGCGCCCAAAGCTCCACCGTATCTATGGCAATCGACGTGATCGTCCAGCATAAAGCCGCACTCACCGCGATGGGGCCTTGTAGCCGCAAACCCCCTGTTGAGATAGCTTTCACGACCGAAAGCCCGTCCGCAAACAGGCCCCCGTAACGTTAAAGTTGAACTCTATGGTTTCTCAACAATTCATCATAACTGCAGGTCAAAGCCAAAGCCTCAAGTTCAACTTGACCCTTTGGAACCTTTAAGGTTCAAGTTGAGGTCGAAAGCAGTAGTAGAATACCGTTCGAACCATAACCTACGATTGATTGCAGAGGGACTGGATGCAGCATTCGAATCATCGCACCGCAGCGCTCATTGCGTCGAAGCCGGCTCGTATCATCACGAGCGCCGCGCTCGCCGTTGCGCTGACGGCCACGCCGATGCTCTCCCCCGTTGCGGCGTATGCCGCCTCGCAGGCAACGCAGGACCAGCTTTCCGCAGCCCAGCAGAAGATCGAAGCCGCCACGAGCGCCTACAACGACGCCCGCACCAAACTCGATGACCTGCAAAAGCAGATTGACTCCAACGAGGCAAGCATCGAGGAAATCGAGGCTAAGCTTCCCGAGCAGCAGGCCAAGGCAAGCTCCGCCATGCGCGATCTGTACAAGTATCAGAAGGGCACCAATCCCATCGTGAGCTTCCTGGTCAATGCGCAGAGCCTGGGTGAGTTCATCACGACCTGCAAATACACCAACCAGATCACGAGCTCGAGCGTCAACGAGATCGAAGAGCTCAATAATATGCAAACCGAACTCGAGCAGAACAAGGCCGAGCTCCAGCAGGCCAAGTCTCAGCTTGAGGCAGAGCAGAAAAACGCCGAGGATGCGTTAGCTCAGGCCCAGCAGCTCCGCAGCGAGGCACAGGCAAAAGCCGAGCAGGAAAATGCCGCCGAACTTGCCAAGCTTGAGGCCGATAAGGCCGCTGCCGCCGAGAAGCTCTCGGGCGAGGGCGTAAGCGGCAGCAATTCCAGCAGCCAGGCCACCAACACCAACACCACCATCGACACCACGGTGAACAACGCCAATACCGGTAGCTCCGATTACGATTCGTTCATTAATGAGTGGACGGGCCGCATCGACAATTATCTCGCCGGCTCCCCCATGGCAGGCCAGGGCTATAACTTTGCCGTCGCCGCTTGGAATACCGGTGTCGATCCCCGTTGGTCCCCCGCCATCGCCTGCATCGAGAGCACCAAGGGTGCTTATTGCGCCAATTCTTACAACGCCTGGGGCTGGAGTGCACGTGGCGGCGGTTGGCGCAGCTTTGGCAGCTGGAGCGAGGGCATCTCCGCTCACGTTGCCTATCTGGGCGCCAACTACGGCTCCACCCTTACCCCGGATGCGGCCAAAAAGTACTGCCCGCCCACGTGGCAGGACTGGTACAACAAAGTCGCCGCTCAGATGAACCGCATCTAAGTGCAACTGCAAAGGGCCCCAATGGGGCCCTTTTCTTTTAGGTAGCGGAGGTATCGACGACGCCGGTCGCATTGGCAACCGCGACTAAGACGATCATGCATAGGAGCAGCACACCCAATGCCTTGAGCCAGAGTTTCGCGAGTTTCTTGCCGCGATAGCTGTCGAGCAGTGCGAATCGCCGACGAAGACGGCGCTTATCGAGCAGCGCAAAATGCATAAGCACCATAAGGCCATCGACAAAGAAAAAATACTCGATTATGAGAAACCACGTCGGGTAGCTTTGGTTTGCTCCCGTGGGGTGAAAGACGGCAAAGTGACTTCCGGCAAAGAACACAAGTAGCGAGAAGCAGACAAGCGTATTCCAAATGCGCCCCAGAGACTCCGGAACGCGAGAGAGCAGACCGCATGCAGCGGAGGCGGCAGGCCTAGGAAGCCCTGCGGGGTTCTGGAGCCCTTGGAGCGTCAACACCGTCTCCGAGGCCGGAGTACGGACAGGCGCAGGTGTAGGAGGCCGCACGGGGCGGCTCAGATCGTATGCCGAGCGCGTCGCCCGTCCCAACGCTTCCGCACTCGCAAAACGCTTGGCCGGGTCGAGCGCCATCGACATGCAGACGGCATCGGCAAGTGGAGTGGGAATGCCACGTGCCTCGCATTGCTCGCGCATGTCGAGCCCTGGTTTAGGGTCGACTCCCGTCAAGCAGAAGAACAACAGGGCGCCAAGTGCGTAGACGTCGCTGCGTACACTCGTCTGCCCAAACCCATACTGCTCGGGTGGCGCATAGGGTCGCGTGCCGAACTTGACGGTGTCTGCATCGGCGCCATCGCGCCACACGCGCGCGATCCCCAAGTCGATAATCACCAGCGACGAAAACGTCAGGCCCTCATCGAGCGTACAGTTCGCACCTGTCACGATGATATTCGACGGCTTGAGGTCGCGATGGATCACCGGCGCCGACGTCTCCCCCGCCATTGCAAAACCGGCATGGAGCTCGCCCACGGCATCGCATAGGGCAGGATACATTTCGCGCGCATAATCGGGGGTAGCTCCCAGACGGTCCACCAGCGCCCGGAGCGTCTCCCCTTCGATGTATTCCATAACCACGTTGAGCTCGTCGCCCACACGACGACAATCGACGATTCTGGGCAGGTGCTCAAAACGCCTGCCTGCCCGCTGAGCGGCAAACAGACGCTCGTATGCCCCGCCGATTTGAGCCGAAGCATCGATGCGTTTACGGACAAAGGGGCCGAGCGAACCACCGCCGGTTCCTTCAAAGTACACGAGCTCGGTTGTTTCAACGGACGAGCGCTTAAGTACACGCTCCACGCGATAGCTGTCGTCGCGATCGAGCGACGCCAGGTGCTCGGCAAGCGCTGCGGTCAGCTCGTCATCGGGATATGTTGGGGTCTGAGTATCCATAGCCTCCATCATAGCGCAGGGCGCAGACACCCCATGGCATCCGCGCCCCGTTCGTTTGCATCGTTGTTCGACAGCTCCGCCGGCTCAGATATCAGCCGCTAACTCACCGTCTCCTCGCCAAAGCGATACAGCTC
>URFP01000073.1:0-8735 GCA_900547235.1 uncultured Collinsella sp.
AGCCCGAAGGGAGCTTTTCTATGTTTAAACTGATTGCATCCGATATGGACGGCACACTGCTTGACGAAAACGGCCAGGTGCCTCCCGAGACCTACGAACTGATTCTGGCGCTACACGAGCATGGCGTGCATTTCGCCGCATCGTCAGGTCGTCGCTACGATCGCCTGTGCGAGTTCTTTGCGCCCGTTCGCGACAAGATGGACTTTGTCGCCGCTAACGGCGCCCAAGTCTACGCCGACGGTAAGATGGTAGACCGTGAGGTGTATTCCCACCTGGCGATTCGAAGGATCGCCCAAGCCGTCAGGACGTTTCCCAATCTGCATCTTGCGCTCTTTGACCGAACCAAGTCCTTCCTGCTCGATGACGAGTGCAAGTTCGTGCGTGAGGTCGATAAGGACCTTCCCAATGCCGAGCGTATTTGGGAGCTGCCCGATCCCAGCGTAAATATCATCAAAGCGAGTATCTTTTGCGACGACAGTGCGGTTATGGACAGTGCGTACGTGCTACAGCGCGAACTTGGTCAGCTCTTTACTTTTGCGCCTTCGGGCAACGCGTGGATCGATGCCATGCAGCCCGGTGTGTCGAAGGCCTCGGGTATCGCGCAGCTCGCGGAGCATTACGGCATTGGTCGCGACGAGGTCATGGCGTTTGGCGACTCGATGAACGACTACGAGATCATTCGCTTTGTCGGCACGGGCTGCGCGATGGAAAACGCGCGCCCCGCGCTCAAGGCGGTGGCCGATCGCGTGGTGGGTCGTAACCGCGACCACGCTGTCCAGCAGGAACTCCGCCGTGTTCTGGAGAGCCTCGCCTAATCCGGCAGTTGGGGACGTTCCTTTTCTGCCGGCAGTGGGGGACAGTCCTTGCAGCTTTTTCGCGAAGAGCGTCCCCAACGACTAGTCGTTTAAGAGCGTCCCCAATGACTAGGCGAGGGCAGCCATGATGGTGCGGGCGACGCCGTCGTGGTCGTTGTCGTATTCGGTGATGGCGCCGGCGGCCTCGCGGTCCTCGGGCTCGGCGTTGATCATGGCCGTGCCGTGGCCCGCTGCCTGCAGCATGGGGATGTCGTTGATGTTGTCGCCGAACGCCCAGGCGTTGGCGAGACGCTCGCCCAGGTGCTCGCATAGCCACGTGAGGGCCGTACCCTTGGTGGCGCCTTCACCCATGACTTCGATATTCATGGCGTAAGAACGCGTGACCTCAATGCCTCCGAGCGTGTCGAGCACCGCCGCGATGGCATCGCGATCGGCCGGGTCGTGCCAGTACATGGCGATGCGTTCGAGCGTCTCGACCTCGTCGATCTTGCTGTCGATATTCATGTCGATCGGCGTTCGTGTGCGCTTGAGCGAAGCCGCGATGTGGGGGTCGCCGCCGCAGAATTCGTCCAGGCGCGTGTAGAGCGAGCGGGGGAGGAAGCACTGCCCATCCGCGAAGATATCGAAGGTCACATCGTGGCCGGCGGCAATGCGATGGATGCGGTGGGCAATGCCACGGTCGAGCGGTCGGCTCAAAATGCGCGTAGCACGTGAGGCATCGGTGGGCGTATCGTCGTCGAGCTGCCAGACGCTGGCACCATTGGCGCAGACCGCGTAGTGCACGGCGGGATGGGCGAGGATGGGCTCAAAGACGCCTGACAGTGGACGGCCTGTGCAGGGCACAAACTCAATACCGCGGCGCGCAAGCTCGTCGAGCATCGCCCAGGTGGCGTCGCTCATCTGCTTATCACTCGTCAGCAGCGTTCCATCCATATCGGAAAACACAATCATTTGATGCAGCCCTTTCTGCTGGCATAAAAAGCGTGGCCGAGGGCGGCGATGCCCTGGCCACGCTCGAGTTCTATAACGGTCCGCGTCCTAGCGGTCAGCGAGCGGCTTGTACTCCAACGGCTCGATAACCGGGCGATACGCGGGACGGATGATGCGGTGCGCGCAGAAGAGCTCTTCCATGCGGTGCGCCGACCAACCGGCCATGCGGGCGACGGCGAACAGCGGCGTAAAGAGCGTCTCGGGCACGCCGAGCATCTTGTAGATAAAGCCCGTGTACAGGTCGATGTTGGCGCAGATGGGCTTGGTCATGCCGTGGTCGCGCATGACCTGGGGTGCCAGGCGCTCGATGCGCTCGATGAGCGCGAACTCATCGCCCAGGTCCTTCTTGGCGGCAAGCGTGCGCGCGTAACGGCGGCAGACCTCGGCGCGCGGGTCGCTGAGCGTATAGACGGCGTGGCCCATACCGTAGATGAGGCCCGTGCCGTCGAAGGCCTGCTTGTCGAGGATCTTGCCCAGGTAGGCTGCGACCTCGTCCTCGTCCTCCCAGTTGGAGACATGCGCGCGGATGTCCTCGTGCATGGACACGACCTTGGCGTTGGCACCGCCGTGGCGCGGGCCCTTGAGCGAGCCGATAGCCGCGGCGTAGGCGGAATACGGGTCGGTGGCCGAAGACGACAGCACGCGGCAAGCGAAGGTGGAGTTGTTGCCGCCGCCGTGCTCGGCATGCAGCATGAGCATCACGTCGAGCAGCATGGCTTCGTCGCGGGTGAACGCCATGCCACCGCGCAAGACCTGTAGGATGGTCTCGGCGGTGGAGAGACCGGGCGTGGGGTGCGGCACGTGAACCTCGGAGCCGCGAAGCTTGGCGACCGAGGCCATGTGTGCGAAGGCGGCGATGCGCGGGAGACGTGCGAGCATGGAAATGGCGACGTCGATTTCGTGCTCGGGCGTGATCACGTCTGGTTCGGCATCGAAGGCGTAGAGCAACAGTACGGCGCGCTGGAGCACGTTCATGATGCTCGACGACACCGTGGTCATAGGGAACTCTTTAACGTACTCGTCACTCAGGTGTCTAAAGGCGCCCAGGCGCTCGCAAAAGCCGTCGAGCTCTTCCTTGTTGGGCAGCGAACCCGTGATAAGCAGATAGGCGACTTCCTCGTAGCCGTAGCGATTCTCGGCCTGGGCATTGTTGACCAGATCCTCGATGCTGTAGCCGCGAAGCGTGAGCTTGCCCTGATCGGGCACGACCTTTCCGTCGACCTTGTTGTAGCCGTGCACATCCGAGATACGAGTGAGGCCCGCGACCACGCCCGAGCCGTCGGCATTGCGCAGGCCGCGCTTGACATTGTGCTCTTCGAACAAGCCCTCGTCATAAGGGTCGGTCGGCAGGCCGTGGTAGAGGCTTTCGCTTTCGGGCGAAATCTGGCGGCTTGCTTCGTAATCCAGAACCAGTCGGCTCAAGTGGTCATCGAAGCGGTAATAGATTTTCTTGGCGTCGTAGGCCATGTGCGCTCCTCTCCGGGCCGTGTGGGGGCGGCGTGCTTGAGTGCAGATGCGCCGGCCTGTTCCTGCACGGCCTGTTCGCTACAGGCGGTACATAAAGTTAAAGACGTCCTCGCGCTGGATGGACACGTTGACGCCCGAAAGCTCGCCGGCCTCGGCCAGGGCCTTCTGCAGCTCGGCAAAGTCGAGCTTGGACTCGGCGGTGTCGGCCAGCATGGTCATGGTGAAGATGTCCTCGATAATGGACTGCGTGATGTCGCGGATGTCGACGTTGGCCTCGCCCAGAACGCGGGTGACGCCGGCGACGATGCCGGGGCGGTTCTTGCCAAGGACGGTGATGACGATACGGGAGGACGAGATCTCGGCCATGGGAAACCCTTTCGCGTGATTGCGGCGCGCGCGGGGCGCTCCGCTACGGTACAGTGTTCATCATTGTACCTGTCTGGCGCAAAAAAGGCGCGCTCGCTGCGGCGTTACATGCCTGCAACATGAGCGTAAGGGGGAAGGCCGTACGGGGAAGAGCCGTCTGGCGCGTGTCCGGCTCGTGTTGGGTTGATTTCCGATCTCAGCCGAACACATTGAGCGGACAGGCCGTTCCCGCAGTCAGCCGAACGCCTCCGACGGCTGATTCCGAACTGGAAGCGGAGGGCATCCCCGCCCTTCGGTAGGGGATACCGCTCCGCGGCGCATGCCGCGGGCGGCGCCCCTATCGGACCACCGTGACCTCAGTTGGGATGGGCCCAGCACTGCCGCGTACTCGGTGAGCTAGAGCCAACTGTTCGTCTTCACGTCGCGTATGGCGATATTTCGGTCGTCCGGCTCGGTGATGCCGTAGCCGAACGCCTGGAGCGTCTCGATGGACTCCTGGATCCTCTGTTGGAACATGGGACCCGGATCGACCCTCGGCCCGAGGTGCCCGCGCCAAAGGCACGGCGTGGCGCGCAGCATGTTATGGATTTTGGAGATGGGCTCGATGTCGGCGTAGACGTTGAGCGTCGCCATGGCGTCCTTGTGGCCGAGGATCGATTGGAGCGCCTTGATATCGCCGCCTTGGCGGATCCACTGCGTTGCGAACGTGTGGCGAAGGCCGTGGGACGTGATCAGCTCGTCGTTGGTGCCCATGAGGCCGTTGGTCTCCGAGAACGTCTTGAACGCCCTGCGGATATAGCTTGTCGTCGCGAAGGTCGCGCCCGGCTCCGACAGGATGTAGCAGTCCCCGATCTCGACCGCCCCGGTAAGGCCGCGCAAGCGCAGCTTTCCGCAGTCGATCTCGTGGGTCTCCTTCAGGAAGGGGAGTAGGCCGACCGGGTCGATGGGGATACCCCTGGCGTCATGGGTCTTGGTGTCCTTGATGAACGAACCCATTCCCTTCGCGTACGCCACCGAGTGTCTGATCGAGATCAGGCCCGTCTCGAAATCCACATCGCACCACCGAAGGCCGCAGACCTCGCCGATTCGCATCCCCGTGTGCAGGGCGAGTACGACCGCCCTCTAATCCTCGGCGGACCAATCGAGTCCGAACTCCTTTCGGGCATCCTCTTCGCTCATGACTTCGAGAAGGTCTCCGGGTTGGCAACGAAGGGCGAGGCATAGCTGCTCGAGTGTGTTGAAGCGAATGCCGCGAATATGCCCTTTTTTAATACGGGACAGGTTCACGGGCGTGGTTCCAATCCTTTCGGCAAGTTCGTTCGAGGAAATCTTTCGCTCGGCCATGATCTTGTCGAGGCGAACAATTACGGGCATGGCGTTTCCTTACGCAATCTCGTCGGAGTCGAGGTACAGCTCTCGGGCGTACAAGAAGAGCTGGGAAAGCATGAACAGGACGATGCCGAGAACCAGAGAGGTCCAATCGAATGATGAAGCGATCTCTTGGGCGTCGACGGCCCCCTCGCCGCCAAACATCGAAACGGAGGTTTTGAGTGAGCCGGCGTAGAGGCTGGTGGCAGCTTGAACAACGAAGAGAATGCCGAGCACCTTCAAGCATGTCGCAGACCCTTTCTTGAAGGGGTCTCCGCTCTTGATCGTCCACACGAGAACGGCGCTGAGGATGGTCGTAGCGATACCGATGACGGCAGGGACCAATGTCGAGATCGCAAGGGCTGGATACGCGGGGGAGTCTGCAATTACAGGGTTGTCGAGCACTTCGATTGCTGGCTTTAAGGAGAACGCCACTTGTGCGATGGCGGTGGCGCAAAGGGTCGCAGAGGCTATCGCACATGCGATGCGGAAGGAATGAAGCCGGGGAGTGCGATTGTCGGAACTCATAATAACCTCCGAAGAATTTAAAAAACTCAGGTTACTTTTTAACAGTTTATGTTAAATTGACTTTGCCGGCAAGTAATAAGGGCCGAGCATTTTGTTCGGCCCCTCTGTTCCGACTGGATGAGGTTAAGGTTGGCGATGAATATGCTCAAAATCTCGAAGGCGATCTTTAGGTCGCTTCTCTCCTCCAGGTCGCTCTGTGTTGTCGTTGTTGCGTTGATGGTTCTTTGTGCTCTGCCCGTCTTCAGGAGCGCGGCTGGCATCGACGGACGGGTCGAATACCTCGAGTCGGGAATAACCCGTGTTGAGCAGGAATTGTCAGCATCCTATGCGGATGCGCTTGTGAATGCGGGGGAGGACGGTGTCTATACCTCTTCATCAAGCATGCCCGCGCTTCTGTACCCTCTTGCCGCGGGACGTCTTATCTTGGCACCGCTCTCTCCCCTACTTCCGTTTCTGCAGATATCGGATGGAGAGTACACCTATTATGACGGATCGAAGGAGTACTTGCTATGGGTCGCAACGGCCGTTGCCGTCTCGTTCCTTGCCGCGCGTCTTAACAAACGTGAAAAGCTCATCATCCAGGCACCGATGGGCGAGCTGGGTAGACTTGTTGCATCGAGCGTATGGGCGAGTGTTTTTGCAATGCTTGCCGTCCTCGCCATCAATCTTCCAGGGATAATCGCCGCGCTTGTGAAGAATGGCCCGGGCTCGCCGTTCTATCCGATAGGCTACATTCAATATGCGACTCCGGTTATCAAACCGGCTTGGCTGGTGTTCGCGCAGACGGCCATCTTGCAATTCTTGGTGGCAGCGTTCATCTCGCTTGTCGTTCACCTTGCCGTGAAGATTGCCAATAACCCTACGCTTGGAATCGTGTTCGTATGTGCCCTGATGGGGGTGACGATGGTTCCCGGGTATTACGGAAGATCCATCGCTTTACGTGAGTTCGCCCTGTTGAATCCCCTTACGTATGCGAACACTGAGTTGACCGTCGGCGCCTATAGCCCGTACCCGACAACGCAGATAGTGAATCTGCCTGGACTTTGCTTCGAGCGTGGCGCGATTGCCCTCGTATGCGCAATCGGGATCGAGGTGCTGGCAATTAGCCTGCTTTGCGTTGCTGGAAAGAGCGGCTGCGCGTGCCCGATATCCCCGATTTGTCTTGAGAGAGGTTCCTTCACTGCATCGAGAACGGCAACTCGTTCGAGCGCTTGTGCCTCCGCCGTTGCATACGTAAGAACGATGGGGAAACTGCTCCTGCGTTCTCCTACCCTCGCCGTATGCGCGATTGCAATGTCGACGACGATGCTGGCCCCGGCTCTGGTCGAGATGTTTCCTGACGCTGATAACGTTTCCGCTGTTCGGTATAGGGATGGGGAGCTCCGTTCTATAGATCGGTATCTAGAGCAGAACGCTGCGAATATGGACGTCGAGGGCAAAGCGGCCCTGGAAGACATGCGGGATGCTCTTTCGGGTTTCGTGTACGCGCCTATGCCTGCGGAGGGGTTTCGAAGCCTTGCGACGTACGAGCGCGCTCGAGGTGAGCTGGGCGCGGCAGATGCGACTCTCCTGCAATCGATCGGAATCGAGCCGGAGACTCCTTCTCGTGCGGAGGCGCGCGCCCTTCTGCTTGAGTCGATCGCGAGCTTGCCGGACCCCAAGGTTTACGAGTTAAGTACGAAGATGCCCCCATTAATCCTCCTTTCGTATCTCCAGGCAGCGCTTCCCTCCTTATTTTTGCTGTTGCCCGTGGTTGTCACATCGCTCGCGTGCACCCACCTGCAGTGTCGTTCCCTTCTGGTTCTCCAGATCCCCGCAACAGCGCATGTGCGTTTTCTGACGGCTGTTGCGCTGGCTCTCCTGCTTGGCTTGGTGCTGCTTTTGGTGTCGATGGTTCCCGCTGTCGTTGTGTCCGTGATTAAGAACGGTGCGGGTGGATCGGAGTATCCCGTCGCTCTCATTCGGGCGGGAGCTTCGACAACGTCCATGGTGGGGGAGGCGGTGTTGTGCAGTATTCCGTTGCTGGTCATGGCATACGGCGTGATTTCCGTCGTCGCTGCGTTGACAGCAGCGATTAGCCGCAACCCCGTTGTCACCGGAATGGTTTGCGCGGTTCTCTTGGTGTTGGGTTCGTTGAGCGCTCATGTTGAAAGCGTGGGCATGGGCGTCGCGCTGCTGGCTCCATTCGCCTCGTTTGATCCCGCTTCCCAGGTGGGGACGATTGGGTTCCTTGGGCGAGGGACGAACGCGATGCCTTTTGGAGAGGTCGTCGGCGCATCGGGCGCTCTGCTGGTGGTCTTGGGCGCCGTATCTCCGTTGATGGTGCGCCTGAGTGTTCCAAAGATCGAAAGGGGATGATCTCGATGATTGACCTTCAAACGCTGACGATCTCTTATGGAAAGAAGGTGCTCGTAGATTCGGTGAACGCTGAGTTTGCCCCGGGTACGGTCTACGGTCTCGTCGCTCCGAACGGGCATGGAAAGACGACGTTGCTGCGTGCGATGGCAGGTTTGCCGGGTCCTCGCGTGGACGGGAGCATCGTTCTGGATGAGGTGCAGGGTACGGGTGCGAGAGAGGTCCGTTCTATGATCTTCTATGCACCTGGTGAGGGGACGCTGCTGTATCCCGGATTGCGTGCGGAAGATCACCTCAAGATGGTTTGCGATATGTGGCCGCACGCTCGCGATATCGAAGAGATAGTGGAACAAACGCAGATAGGCGAGTTCGCGAAGATGAGGATCCGCACTCTGAGCCAGGGCATGAAGCAGCAGCTTACCCTGGCGATTGCGTATGCGACGGGCGCGCGGTACCTTCTATTAGATGAGCCCATGAACGCGCTCGACCCCAGCAGGGTGGACTTGCATTCCGAGATTCTCAGGAAGCTGGCCGATTCTGGTACGTGCATCATCATGTCATCCCACATCTTGGATTCGGTCGATAGGCTGTGCGATGAGATTCTGTTTTTGAAGGATGGGAGGCTCATTAGAAGCATTCCGCAAGATGATGCTGCGCCGAAGTCTCCTGGATCCCATTTCGCAAAGCCTGCCGGACGCGCCGAGGGTGCGCTAAGCACGTATCGGCGACTCTACGAAAAGGGCGGGTAGAAATGCAAGTTAAAAATCTATGTGGCCAATGTGATACCGTTGAACCCGCATATCGATACCGCTCAGCCATTCGCCTCGCCCCCGTCGCACGTATCTT
>URFP01000074.1:0-8535 GCA_900547235.1 uncultured Collinsella sp.
GGGCGACGGGGTTCACGATCAATCGCTTGATGTCGCGTTTAAAGATTGCAAAGGAGACCTTTGCGTTGGATAGTTTGCTGCCGAGACTCACGCTTGGACCATCCATCCTGTCGTTGAATCAAATCGTACTATCAAAAACCATTGTACGTAGGCGCTTTAGCGTCTCAGCGCACAATGGTATCGAGTTTTGCGGGTAGCAATATACTACGAAGACGAATTAACGTACAGTTGTACAGTATCTTTAATTTTAGCAGGTCACAAAACCACAACCCGCACAAATCAGCAATCCGAATAGTCCTCGGGGACGTTCTTGAATGACCAGTCGTTTAAGAGCGTCCCCAATGACTACTTTGGACCACGAAGGCGCCGCAGGTTGAGCATAAGTCAGCGAAAACGCCCCTAAGCGAGCAAGGTGACGCGAAAGAGGAGGGAAGCGTACTTCGGTACGCGACCGACGATTGAACGTCAGATTGCCGCTTAGGGGCGTTTGCAGCGTCGAGTGGCTACATTAGTTCGCAAATAGCTGCTGCGAAGGCCACGGGGTCCTCGGGCAGAATACCTTCGACCAGCAGAGCCTGGTCGTAGAGCAAGCCGGAGTACTGCTTGATCTTGTCGGCGTCGCCCGCCTTCTGGGCAGCGACGAGCTTGGCGAAGACCGGGTGCTTGGCGTTGAGCTCGAGCACGCGCTGGCTCTTAGGCATACCGTCGGGCGCGCCCTCGGGGCCCTTCTGAAGCACTTTCTCCATCTCGAGCGAAAGCGGACCCTCGGTGGTGATGCAGGCGGGAGCGTCAGTCAGACGCGCAGAGACGGCAACCTTCTCGACCTTGTCGCCGAGCGCCTCCTTCATGGCGTTAAAGAGGTCCTCGTTCTCCTTGGTGGCGTCCTCGGCCTCCTTCTTCTCGTCATCGGTCGCCAAGTCAAGATCGCCGGTCGCGACGTTCTTAAGCTCCAGGTGACGATCCTCGACCTCAGGCTCAGCGCCATCGGCAACTGCCTTCTCAGCAGCCTCGCGAGCAGCGTCATCCTCGTAGACCTTGGGCATATCGGCAGCCACGTACTCACGCATGGCCTGGAAGGTGAACTCATCCACGTCCTGCGTCAGCAGCAGTACATCGTAGCCGCGGTCGAGCACGCCCTTCACGACGGGCATCTTGGCCAGACGCTCTCGCGAATCGCCGGCGGCATAGTAGATTGCCTTCTGGCCCTCGGGCATGCCCTTGGCATACTCGGCAAGGGTGATCATCTTCTGCTCTTTGGCAGACCAGAACAGCAGCAGGTCGGCGAGCTTGTCGGCCTTCATGCCGTAGCTCGAGTAGATGCCGTACTTAAGACCGCGACCAAAGTTCTCAAAGAACTTTTCGTATGCCTCGCGGTCGTTGTCGCGCATGTCCTCGAGATCGGCGGTGATCTTCTTCTCGACACGCTTGGCAATGGCCTTGAGCTGACGATTCTGCTGCAGCGTCTCACGCGAAATATTGAGCGTCACGTCGGCAGAGTCCACGACACCGCGCACAAAGTTGTAGTAGTCGGGCAGCAGGTCGTCGCACTTCTCCATAATCAGCACGTTAGAGCTGTAGAGCGCCAGGCCCTTCTCGTAGTCCTTGCTGTACAGATCGAACGGGGCGCGACCCGGCACAAACAGCAGCGCATCGTACTCAAGCGTACCCTCGGCATGGAAACTGATAGTGCGCGCGGGATCGTCAAAGTCGTGGAACGTGGACTTGTAGAACTCGTTGTAATCCTTCTGCTCAACGTCGGAGCTGCGCTTTTTCCAGATCGGCGTCATGGAGTTGATGGTCTCGAGCTCCTGGTAGTCCTCGTACTCGGGCTTGTAGTCGTCGCCGGCGTCCTCGGGCTTGGGTTTCTGGCGGCTCTTGCTCACCATCATCTGAATCGGGTAGCGCACATAGTTGCTGTACTGCTGAATCAGGCTCTTGAGGCCCCACTCAGTCAGGAAGCGATCGTAGGTCTCGGCCTCGCCGTCGGCGTCGAGCTTCTCGTTCTCGCGCAGCGTCAGGATGACATCGGTACCGTGCTCGGCACGCTCGCCATCCTCGATGGTGTAGCCCTCAAGACCGTCGGACTCCCAAACGTGGGCGTTATCCTCGCCATAAGCGCGGCTGACGACCTTCACGTGGCTGGCGACCATAAAGGCGGAGTAGAAACCCACGCCAAACTGACCGATGATGTCGACATCGGAACCCTGTTGCTCGGCGTTCTCGGTCTTAAACTCCTCGGAGCCGGAATGCGCGATGGTGCCCAGGTTGCGCTCGAGCTCCTCGGCGGTCATGCCGATACCGTTATCCGAAATCGTGATGGTACGGGCATCTTTATCAAAGGAAACACGGATGGCCAAGTCGCCCTGGTCGAGCTTGACACTCGGATCCTGCAGGCTCTTAAAGTTGAGCTTGTCGACGGCATCGCTCGCGTTGGAGATAAGCTCGCGCAGGAAGATTTCCTTATTGGTGTAGATGGAGTTGATCATGAGGTCGAGCAGTTTTTTGCTCTCGGTCTTAAATTGACGCATGTGCAGTCCTTTCGCGCTACCCCCGTCCGCAAAAACGGCCCGGTTGCCCGAGCCGCATCGCAGACCTGCTATGTTCAGACTTAGATTTTATAACCCATTAGCGCGCATATATACATACGGAATCGAAAAACTGTATGTCCAAACGCTCTGATGCGCCAATTGCCAAGGAGTGTCCCCGACTGCCGGCAGGAAAGGAACGTCCCTATCTGCCATCTACGCGCTTGGCCATCCAAGCATGGGGCTGGCCCTCGTCTTCGTAGTCCACCGGGGCAATCTGCGTGTAACCCGCCTTGGCATAGAGCGGCAGCACGTATTCCTGCGCATGCAGCTTAATGAGCTTGGCGCCGGCATCACGCGCGCACGTATCACTGGCCTCGACAATCTTGCTCGCCAAACCGCGACGGCGCATGCTCGGCAGCACGGCCACGCGCCCCATAATGTAGGTCTCCCCCGCCGCGACGCCTTCGTCCAAGTCGCACGCCGGCGACACCGGAGCCTCTGCGTCAGCTGCGCGCTCGAGTTCTTCGGGAAACACGCGCGAGCAACCGGCAAGCTCGCCGTCTACATAGAGCGTCACATGAATGCAGTTCGGATCCTCGTCGATAGCGTCAAACTCGTTCTCGTAGCCCTGCTCGTCCATAAAAACGACGCGGCGCACCAACGCCGCGTCATCAAAGCATCCCGTCTTAAGTTGGATATCCATGGCTGCCCTTTCATTCAATGCGAACGTTAGGGACAGATTTTAGCGAAAATGAGCTCCGCGCACGCTAAACTTCGCGCGAGCCTTCGCCAGGCAATCGTAATGACCCACGTTATGGGCATCGCTCGCGATGAAGCTGTACAGGTTCTGATCGAACAGGCGCTGTGCCGGCTTTTTCTCGCGACCAAAGCGACCGCCGGCAATAAAGTCCGCCGAAGCTTGCAGCTTGCAGCCCATATCGACCAGGCGCTCCGCCACGCTTACATCCTTTTGAACCGCACGATAGCGCTCAGGATGAGCGATGATCACCTGGTAGCCACGGCACTGCAAATCGTAAATCGTGTTCTCGTACTCTCTAAACGCATACGCATCGGCATGCGTCGAAAGCTCGAGCAGAAACTCGTTGGTCCCATCGAAATGCAAGTGCTCCGCGGCATCGATACCAAGCTCAACGAGCTTTCGATGGTTGACCTCGAAGCCCATCTGGAGCGGAAAACCGTCAGCGTTATCGCGCAGCAGCTCAAAGGCATCCCACATCTTGTCGTAATCAAAATAGGGATCACGGCAGTGAGGAGTGCAAACGATTCTGGTTACACCGGCCCGCTTGGCAGCCTCGAGCATCGCCAAGCTCTCATCGAGATCGGCGGCGCCGTCGTCTACACCCGGCAAGATATGGCAATGAATGTCACGCATAGGTCAGCCTTAATCAACTAAACGTTTGCTCGGTTGGTAAAGATGCCCTTTTTGGAAGTGCCCTGACCGTCGGAGCCCTTCTTAACCTTCTTACCGTCCTTGGTGTAGTAGGAGTAGTAGTACTCGCTGGTCTCGGTCTCGCAGTAGTTCATAACGGTACCGATGAGCTTGACCTTCTCGGACTTCTTAAGCTGACCGATGGCGTTGAGCGCCTCTTCGCGCTTGGTAAAGTTCTCGCGCACCACGAACAGCGCGCCGTCGGTCAGGCTGGCAATCTCGGCAGCATCGATGAAGGTGCCAACCGGGGGAGCATCGAAGATGACGTACTGGAACTTAGCAGACAGTGCCTTGACCAACTTGGAAAAGCGGTGAGAGACGATGATGTCGGCAGGATTGGGAATATGCGGCTCAGCATCGAGGAAGTAGAAGTTCTTCTGACCCGTCTCGACAATTGCCTGGTCAATGGAGATCTGCTCGGAAAGGACCGCATAGAGTCCACCGCGGGAGCGGACGCCGAGCATATCGGCAAGGGACCTGCGGCGCATATCGCACTCGACCAGGAGCACGGACTTGCCGCTCGTGGCGATTGCCTGAGCAAGGTTAATGGAAACCGTAGACTTGCCCTCGTTGGGAATCGAGGAGGTAACGGTGATGGTGCGAATGGGGTCGTCCACGCTCGCAAAGCGGATGTTGGCCAGAAGGGTCTTAGCGGCATTCTGTACAACGAGCTTATCGGTGTTCTTTGCCTTAGCCATGCCTATTTACCACCTTTCATAGCCGGAATTCGGCCAACAACGGGAATGCCCAGGAGCTCTTCTGCCTCTTCGGCACCGCGGATGCGGGTATTGAGCATGTCTGCCAAAACGACATAGGCAACTGCGATAAAGATGCCCGCGAGGAACGCGACAGCAACGTACAGCATACGCTTGGGACCGCTGGGGGCTTCGGGGGTCTTAGCCTCGTCGATAACGTTGATGCTCTGGGCAGCGCCGACGTTCTGAGCGACCGTACTCACCGAGCTAGCTATGGCCTTTGCGACCTTAGCCGTCTCCTTGGCATCGGTGCCGGTAACCGAAAGCGTAATGACACGCGTGGTGGTCTCGGAGGAAACAGACACTTTGTAGTCATCCAGATCGGTGAGGCCCAGTTCATTGGCGGCGCCGCTCTTAACGCTATCGCTATCCAGCAGCGTGGCGATATCGTTGGAAAGCATCTGGCTCGCCGAGAGATCGTTGTAGCTCATCTGACCGCTATCGTCGGTCTTGGCGAGAATGTACATGCTCGTCGTCGCGGTGTAGGTGTTGTCCATCGCAACAAAGGACACGATGCCCATGGCGATCGCGCAGACCACCGGAAGGGTGATGACCAGCTTGAGGTGCTTCTTCAGCAGCTGGAACAGTTCGAGAAGGGTCATGCAGCTTGCCTTTCATTTCCCCAGTTCGGATTGACAAAACTGTCCGTATGTTATCGCATCTTTTTACCGAGACCAAACTCTATACATAAGAAACAGGCTCTCCTGTAAAAATGACGGAAGCGATCGTAAAATTGCACAACAACGCCGCACCCGAAAGTCAAATGCGGCGTCTACATCATTATCTATGTTGTATCGCTATGCGAATGGCTCGTCCTGCTGTATGGGAAACGCCACCGTAATGGTGGTTCCCACGCCCAACTCGCTCGATAGATCGAGCGTGGCGTGATGATACAGGGCCGCATGCTTGACAATGGCAAGCCCCAGGCCGGTTCCGCCGCGTGCCTTGGATCTACTCTTGTCCACGCGATAGAACCGCTCAAATACCTTGCCCTGTTCTTCAGGCGCGATACCGATTCCCGTGTCGGCGACCGCGAGGAACGGATGGCCTTCGTCGTTGGTGCCGCACTGCAGCGTAACCGTACCGCCGGGTCGATTGTAGCGGATGGCGTTGCTTGCCAGATTGTAGATGAGCTCGTCAATCAAGCGCGACACGCCTTCGATGACCACAGGCTTGGTCTCATGACTTATCGTCACATTCGCCTGACGGGCGACCTGTTCAAGACGCTGTTCAACCGCGTAGATCGCACGCGAGAGCTCAATAGGCTCCGTGGAACCAATGGGCACTGCCTCGCCTTCAGTCGCACGTTCGGCCTCGTCCAAGTTAGACAGCGTAAGGATGTCGTTGACAAGCGCTGCCAAGCGGCCCGCCTCACGATAGATGCGACCGCCAAAGTTGCGCAGGTCGTCCTCGCCCTCGACCATGCCATTTGCGATGAGCTCGGCATAGCCCGAAATCGCCGTAAGCGGCGTCTTGAGCTCATGGGTGATATTCGCCGTGAACTCGCGGCGCATACGGTCGTTGTCCGCTAGCACCGCCATTTGGCGCTTGAGTTCCTGGCGCTGCGACTCGATGCGCTCAAGCATGGGGACCATCTCGGCATAGGCGTGCTCATAGCTACGGCGTGGGTGATCCAAATCCACCTCTTGCAACGGCGCGATGATGGCACGGGACTCACGGCGCGCCATAAAAAACGAGAGTACTGCACCCGCTGCTGCGATAAGCAGCATCGGCGCCAGCATCGACAGCAAAATCGCCGCAACGCCAGGCTGGGCCTGCGCCAAGCGAACGACCTGGCCGTTATCAAGGGTGACGGCGCGATACAGCATAATCTCGTCGAGTGTAGAGCTTGCGCGCTCCGCGGAACCCGAACCACTCTCAAAGGCCTCGATGACCTCGGGGCGATCGCCATGGTTGGGCAGTGTGGAAGGCGACGCCTCGTTGTCGTAGGCAACAGATCCGTCCTTATTGATCAGCGTGATACGAAGATCCTCGCGATCGAGGCTTCGCAAGAACGGAATGGGCTCCTGCTGCTCGTCGAGGGCGGCAGCAATGAGCTCGGTTTCCTGCGCCAGATTGGCACTCGTGGCATCCGCCAAAGTGTTTTGCACAAAGAACGCACCCAGCACCGTAAACGCCACGATAACCGCCATGGCGCAGACAAAGATCGTCACAAAAACGCGGTGCGACAGCGTATGTTTTCCCTGGGGGGCGAAGACCACGGGTTACCCCTCCGATGCGGTGGCCGCGGTGTCGTCGCCTTCGGCACCATCACCGGCAGAAGGCTCGGCCAGGCGATAACCCACGCCGCGCACGGTCTCGATGGCGCTGGCATGCTCGCCCAGTTTTTGGCGAAGCGTCTGCACGTGCACGTCAACGGTGCGCGAACCGCCGTCGAAGTCCCAGCCCCACACGCTCTGCAGCAACGACTCGCGGGTAAAGACCACGCCGGGCTTGCGCATGAGGTACTCGAGCAGGTCGAACTCGCGCAGGGTGAGCTTAAGCGGCTCGCCGGCAACGGTCACCTCGCGATGGCTGGGCGAAAGCACGATGTCGCCCACGCTGAGCACATCGCTCGCCTGCTTGACCATGCCGCCGCGACGCAGCAGTGCGCGGCAGCGGCTCGCAAGCTCCATGAGCGAAAACGGCTTAGTCAGGTAATCGTCGGCACCGCCATCGAGCGCCATCACCTTGTCGAGTTCGGTGTCCTTGGCGGTAAGCATCATGATGGGCACCGTCGCCGTCAGGCGATCGGCACGCAGGCGACGCATAATCGCCAAGCCATCGGTGTCGGGCAGCATGATATCGAGCAGCACAGCATCGGGCACCCGTCGCGCCACGGCAGCTTTAAACTCGCCATCGCACGAAAAGCCCTCGGCCTCGATTCCCTGCTTGCGCAGCGCGTAGACTGTCAAATCCCTGATGTTGTCATCGTCCTCGACGTAATAGATCATGTTGAACCCCTTTGCGGCCGATATGACCGCATCTTAACCCTAAAGGCACCTGTAAAAGACAGCGTCAGCCAAAACGCCCCGTCAAATAATCCGCGGTGCGCGGATCGGACGGATTCTTGAAGAGTTGCGCGGTGGGCGCGTGCTCCACCAGCTCACCCAGCAAAAAGAACGCAACCGAATCGGAAATACGCGCGGCCTGCTGCATGTTGTGCGTCACGACCACCAGCGTGCAGGTCTCCTTGAGCTCGCAGGCCAGCTGCTCCACCACCAACGTCGACACAGGGTCGAGTGCCGAGGTCGGCTCGTCCATCAGCAGAATGTCGGGCTGCACGGCAAGTGCGCGGGCGATGCACAGGCGCTGCTGCTGTCCACCCGAAAGACCCAGGCCCGACTCCATGAGCTTGTCCTTGACCTCGTCCCACAGGGCAGCACGACGCAGGGAGTCCTCGACCAGCTCATCGAGCACGGCGCAGTCACGCACACCCATACCGCGCGGACCGTAGGCGACGTTGTCGTAGATGCTCATGGGAAATGGGTTGGGGCGTTGGAACACCATGCCCACGCGCTGGCGCAAACGGCAGATGTCGCAATCGCCCAGGATATCTTGACCATCGAGCGCGATCTTGCCCTCGATGCGGCAATCCTTGATACCGTCGTTCATGCGGTTAAAGCAGCGCAGCAACGTGGACTTTCCGCAGCCCGAAGGCCCGATGAACGAGGTGATCTGCTTGTCGCGGATCTTGATATTCACGTCCTTGAGCGCATGGTGGTCGCCATAGAACAGGTCGAGGCCCTCGACATCGATGCGCGTCGGCGAGGCGGCAAGATCCTCTGCCGTGGGGCGAGTC